>JAFUYE010000061.1 GCA_017470715.1 Selenomonadaceae bacterium | reverse complement strand
GTCAAATACTCTAATCCAGCTGAGCTACCAGGCCATATATAATTCTTCCGTTTAAATCCTAATGGTGGACCCACCAGGACTCGAACCTGGGACCGACCGGTTATGAGCCGGTTGCTCTAACCAACTGAGCTATAGGTCCGCAATTTTCAGGACTTGATGCTGTCAATAAAAATGGAGCGGAAAACGAGGCTCGAACTCGCGACCCCAACCTTGGCAAGGTTGTGCTCTACCACTGAGCTACTTCCGCAGTTCTGGAGCGGACAACGAGGCTCGAACTCGCTACCTCAACCTTGGCAAGGTTGCGCTCTACCAGATGAGCTATGTCCGCTTGTATCAGCCGCTTGACTAACACGTTGCGCATTATAAGCGTTGGTTTTCATTTTGTCAAGAAAAAAATCTCCCGCCGTGAAATTTCTGCGGAAGATTTTTTGTCGCCGTGAACGAAAATTTTATTTGCGCTTGCGATTGACTTCGACTTCGACGTAATCCATCGGACCGGAAATCGGGACATTGGGCTTGCGAATACGAACCAAAACTTCGTCGACCTTCGAGAATTTGTCAAGAATTTTGTCGCCGATTGTTGCGCAAAGTGCCGCCAAAACCTGAAAACGTTTGTTCTCGTTGACATCTTTAATCACGTCGTAAATGTGCGCGGTGTCGGTGGTTTCGTCCAAGTTGTCCGTGTCGATCGATTTGTCGTCGTAAGTCATCAACTCAACGTCGAAGTAAAATTTTTGTCCCTGTTCGCGCTCGTATTCGTAACGCCCGTGAAAACCGTAAAACATCATGTTGCGAATGCTTACTTTGGTCATGCTGAATCGCCTCCGAAAATTATTACAGAAACTTATTCGGGCAACGGGAAATTTTTCCTGCCGACCGACGCGGAAATTATTCGGCAATAGTCAACTGTCGCAGAAATTATTCGGCATTGCACCGAGTTACTTTTAAAAAGTAACCAAACAGCTGACGCGCCGGGACGTTACGATAATTTAAATGTTGTCACCGCGTTTCGACGTGAAAAATTTTTCGTCAACTGTCACGGAAATTATTCAGCATTGCCCCAACCGAATCAAAAATTTGCGACGCCTCGCGCTTGACGAAATCTTTTGCAGTGGCGACGGTACAGCCGCCGAATTTTTTTATCATGGGCAAATCGTTCGTTTCGTCGCCGATGACGAAAACTTTCGCGCCCGTCCAGCCGTTGAGTTGCAAAAGATTTTCCACGCCCGAACCTTTGTTGATGCCGACGGGAACAATGTCGACGCTGTGAGTATTTTTTTGCGCAAAAATTTTATCGCCGAATTTTTCATTGAGCTTGTTCGTTGCAATTTGTGCGTCTTCGGGCGACGGAAAATCTAACGCAAGCTGATTAATTTTTTTCGGGATTGTTTGAACCTGCGCGGCGTCGATAATTTGCAGCGGGAAATTCCAACGATTTTTTTCGCGCATAACCCAAGAATTTTCGTTGACGATAACGCAAAGAACTTCGTCCGCCGCCTCGAACGCGAAATGGAAAGTTGACTTCGCGCAAGGATCTTTCATCATGTCGACCAGAAAATTTTTCGGCAATTCGGTCTCGAAAATAATTTTCCCGTCGCCGTCGTAAATCGCCGCGCCGTTGCAACACGCAAAAAAATCCACGTCAAGCCCGAAACTTTTCAGATGATGTTCCAACATGACGAACGCCCGCCCCGTGACGATACCGAATTTGTTGCCCGCCGCCCGCCATTTTTTTATCGCGTTTAAGTCTTCGTCGGAAATTTTTTCGCCGCGAAAAAGTGTGCCGTCAAAATCGCTTGCCGCAACTTTAAAACTCATAAATCACTGCCTCCGTCGGGCGCAGGAAATTTTTTTCGTCGGGATAGTTACCGAAAATTTTCTTCGCGCCGTCAAAAATTTTTTTCGGGAAATCAACTTTTTGCGTGCTGAAATTGACGACCGTGCAAAGTTTTTTGTCGCCGAGTGTGCGCGTGAAAATGTAAAGTTTTTCGTCCTTGGGCAGAAGTTCTTGATACTCGCCGTTGAGCAAAACCTCCGAAGAATTTCTGAGCGCGTTGAGCTTGCGATAAAAATTCAGCACAGAATTTTTGTCGGCGTCCTCGACTTCAGCGTTACATTTCGCGAAATCTTCATGCACGGGCAACCACGGCTTGCCGGAAGTAAAGCCCGCGTTCGGCGAAGAATTCCACTGCATGGGCGTGCGCGCATTGTCGCGGCTGAATTTTTGCACGAAACGCATTGCCTGCTTGTCGCTCAAGCCGTCCGCCCGCGCCAAATCGTATTGCCCACGCGAAGAAATGTCGTCGTAATCGTCAATCGAATCAAATTTCGCGTTCGTGTAGCCGAGTTCCTCACCTTCGTAAATAAACGGCGTCCCGCGCAGAGTAAACAAAATTATCGCCAACGCTTTCGCCGCAAGAATTTTGTCCGTGCCGTGCGGGAAAAAAGTTTCGGGCGAACGCGGCTTATCGTGATTCTCGAAATAAATCGGATACCAACTTTCACGCGTCGCAATTTGGCTCGCCGTCAACGCCGCTTTTAAATCGCTGAGCTTGAACAATTCCGAACGGTGCCAAACTTCGCCGTGCGGGAACATTACATTGACGTGGCTGAACTCGAACAGCATATCGAAGACGCCGTGCTCGCCGACCCATTTCGGTAAATCTTCGGGCTTGACGGAATTGGCTTCGGCGACCGTAAAAATGTCGTGCCCGTCGAAAACTTCGCGCTTGAATTCGTGCAGGAAATCCAAAATCCCCGGCGTTGCGGCAGTCATGTTGTGAACGCTGCAGGTTCCATCCGAATCGGGTTTGCCGTCGACAAAATCTTTCGGCTTCTTGATGTAAACAATCGCGTCGATACGGAATCCGCCGACGCCGCGATCAATCCAAAAATTTGCCGCGTCGTAAAGCGCACGCCGCATGTCGGGGTTTTCCCAATTCAAATCGGGCTGTTGAACCGCGAAAGTGTGCAAATAATATTGTTGACGTTCTTCGCACCACTGCCAAGCACTTCCTCCGAAAATTCCGCGCCAATTTGTGGGCGGCTTATCGGGCGTCCCGTCGCGCCAAATATACCAATCGGCTTTGGGATTGTCGCGGCTCGACTTCGACTCAAGGAACCACGGATGTTGATCGGACGAGTGATTGTAAACCAAATCCATGACAATACGAATGTCACGCTTTTTCGCCTCGGCAACAAGTTCGTCGAAATCCTCAAGCGTGCCGAACAGCGGATTAATCGCGGTGTAGTCGGCAATGTCGTAGCCGTTGTCGACCATCGGCGAAACATAAATCGGCGTCAACCAAATCGCGCCCGCTCCAAGACTTTTGATGTAGTCAAGTTTTTGCGTGACGCCGCGAATGTCGCCGATGCCGTTGCCGTCCGTGTCCAGAAAACTTTTCGGATAAATCTGGTAAACGGGCTTTTGTTGCCACCATTTGAGCGAATCGGCGGCTTCGACGGATTTGCTCCCGACGACAAATTTAATCGGGTCAACCAACGCGACGGCAGTCAAAGCCAGCATGCCTTTAATGAAATTTCTTCTGTTCATAATGTTCACCTCCAAAAAAATTTTACCACAGTTAAAACGTCTTGACAATGATTTTCGTGCCTGCGGGAAATTTTTTATACAGCTCGAATTCTTTTTCGCCGACGGTCAACGTAAGCCGCGTGCCTTTGCCCGTGCGAAAATCCAAATTTTTAAATCGGCGATTCATTTCGTCCATAACAAACCAATCGCCGTCGCAATGAAAATTTCCGTCCGCCGCGTCGAAGGGTAAGCCGACGCCTTGAGATTTGTATTTCGTGCGAATCAAGACGAATTCGCCGCTTTGGAATTGCAATTCCTCAATGACGGGCGTTTTCTGCACGGAATGAATAAATTCGATTTTCAGCGGCAAATTTTCTTGCGCGTCGCCGACATAAACTGTTGCGTCATTCGTACCGATAAAAATTTTCGGCGAACCGGTCAGCAAAAACAAAACTGCGGACATTGCAACGGCTATTAAAATTTTTTTCATGACTTGCCTCCTTGCTTGAAAATGTTTGTCAACGTTGCTAAAATTCGGCGGTAAAAATTTTTCTACGGGATTGATGATTTTGTTTGAATATGAATTCATGCGGTCGCTTTAAAAGCGACGGAACAGTTGACGCGCCGCGTGTTATCGCAACTCAAACGTTATCGCCGCGTGTCGAACGTTAAAATTTTTCTGTAGGATTGATGACTTTGTTTGAATATGAATTCATGCGCAATGCGTTGGTCGCCGTAATTTTGGTGACGCCGCTTTTCGGTTTACTCTCAACAATGGTCGTGTCGAATCGCATGGCATTTTTTTCGGATTCGCTCGGTCACGGCGCGTTCACGGGAATTGCAATCGGCGCGTTAATCGGCGTCGGCTCGGAAATTTTCGGACTGCTTGCGTTCTCGATAATTTTTGCGTTGCTCATCACGTACATAAAAAATAAATCGCACGCGGGCGCGGATACGGTTATCGGCGTGTTCAGCTCGACGGCAATCGCGCTCGGCTTGATGTTGATGTCAGCGGGCGGGCAATTCAATAAATTTTCAAGATTTTTAATCGGGGACTTGCTGAGCATTTCGCGGGACGATTTATTTTCGTTGGCGGCAGTTTTCGCGGTCGTCGTGATAAGCTGGGCGATTTTGTTCAATCGGCTGTTGATTTTGTCGGTGAATCAAACTTTGGCGCGCAGTCGCGGGATAAAAACTCGGCAGGTCGAATCGGTTTTTGCGGTATTGCTGGCGTTGGTCGTCGCGTTAAGCATTCAGTGGGTCGGCATTTTGATAATCAACGCGTTGTTGGTTTTGCCGGCGGCGGCGGCTCGCAACGTGACGAATTCGGTTAAAAGCTATCACGTGCTGAGCGTTTTAATCGCGTTGAGTTCGGGCTTAATCGGTTTGTTTTCTGCTTACGAAATAAATTCTGCGGCGGGCGCGACGATAGTTGTTTGTGCGGCGGTCGTGTATTTCGTGACGCTGATTTTAAAGCCGCGTTTCGTCAAATAACCAGCAACTAACAGCTCCAAAGCAGGTGAAAATTTTTGAGCAGAATATTGGCGTTAATTTTCGTCGGAGCAGCAGGCGTGTTTTGGGCAAGTTCCGGCGTTGCTGTACAAGATTTTTTCGCGCATTCGTCGAAGTCGGCGATTGAGCTGACGAATATCCGCATGTGCACGGCGGGCGCGATTTTGATTCTGATTTCTGCGCGTCGAAAAAATTTTTGGCTGTCGTTCGGATTTTTGAATCGTCATCCGCGTTTTTGGTTCGACGTTGTGATTTACGGAATTGTCGGCGTGGTTTTTATGCAGTTCACGTACTTTCAAGGAATATCAATCGGCGGCGCGGCGGCGACAACCGTAATTTGTTACGCGTGCCCCGCAATGGTCGTGCTGTGGGAATCGTTTTATCACAGAAAATTTCCGAAACGCGGCGAAGTAATTGCGGTCGTTTTGGCGATGTGTGGAGTTTTTCTTTTGGTGACGGGCGGCAACCCGACGAAATTGCTTGTTCCGCTCGGTTGCGTGGTTTGGAGTTTGCTCAGCGGTGCGGCGTTCGCGTTCAGTGCGATTTTCCCGAAACATTTGTTCGCAAAAAAAATTGACCCGTACTTTTTGACGGGCGTAGGAATGTTTGTCGGCGGGTTGTTTACGTTCGCGCTCATCGACGACAAAAATTGGTTGCCGTTCCTTGCGCCGGATGTTTTATTTGATGTCAGTTGGATAATAATTTTCGGGACGGTCGCGGCATTTTTGAGTTTCAACGCGGGCTTGAAATTTTTGACGCCGGAAGAAGCGTCAATCACCGCGACGACGGAACCTGCCGCCTCGGTCGTGATAAGTTGGATAATTTTCGGGACGGCATTCGGTTTCGTCGAATCAATCGGAATAATTTTGGTCTTGTTGGCGATTGTCATGCCGTCGATAATCAAGCGTTAGGCAACCAATTTTTATCGACCTCGGCTTTGAGTTTCAAAAAAGTTTCCAGATAGGACGCCTTGATTTTTTCGACCGTCTGTAACGAATCGTCTTCGCTGTAAGTGTGCGCCAAAATGTTGCGCGTCTTTTGGATTTCAAGCCAAGTTTCCTCGTCGTCAATCATACCGTATTGATAAGCAAATTTTATTATTGTACGCGGCGAGGCAATTTTGTCGGGGTAAAAACTGTGACTTTCCAAAATTTCTTTCATCATCTTCCACGACTGTTCAAAGCAAATTTCAAACAGCGCAACAATCCCCGTCAGCTCCAAAATCGAATATGGCGGCTCATGTTTTGCGCCTTCCGTCAAATTGTTCAGAGCCTTGGAAAAAAATTCGTACTTTTTCATGATGGGAGAAAGCTCCTCGTATAAAATAATTCCGTCGCGGTCAATTTCGGCTTGAAAATCCGCGTCAACATTTTCGTCAAGATTAATCACGTCGAAGGGCAACAGCGTATCAATTTCGTTGTCGAGCGTTTCCGCGAAATTTGAAATGTCGCCGCCCGACACGGCAAGATCTATGTCGCTGCGTTCGCGATTGGTGCCGCGTGCCCGCGAGCCGAACAAAATTAATTTCTTGACGCGAAATTTTTTTGCCGCAGAAATAATTTCCCGCTTAAGTTGCTTGTCGAGATTATAAGCCATGATTTTTCACCAAATTACCGTTGCCAAATCAGTGCGACAGTCACGCCTTTGAACGGAGTTTTCGGCAAGGCAAAACGCGCCTCGTCAACGCAACAAAGTGCCGCCGCTTCACACACGTTGCCGACACCGACAGTGCGTTTGACAAATCTGGATTCGTCGAGTTTGTACTCGTCGATTTTTTTTTGGAGTTCGGTTGCAGGGAAAAATTTTGTTTCAAGTCCCATGACTTCCGCAAGTGAAGTTAATCCCGCTTCGTCTTTTTTCACGTCGACGCTTGCAAGGAGTTTCACGCGCTCAATCGGCTGGTGAATCATTGCGCAAGCCCGTTGCAGTGCCGCGAAAATTTTCAGCGACGAAGTGCCGCGTTTGCAACCGACACCCGCAATTAAGTTTTGCGGAATCAAATTTAATCGCACGTCGCCCGCCGTGACGAAAACTTCTTCGCCGCGCAGAATTGCCGTGTTGATGGCTTTAATCGCCTCTTTCGGTTCGGGAACGAGACCCAAACGCGACGAAATTGCGTCGACGGAAAATTTTCCCGCAACGTCCGTGGCAGTCGTGATAACGGGATTCGCGTCAATCGCTTTGGCAATTTCAATCGCAAGTTCGTTCGCCCGCCCGACGTGCCCGCTCAAAAGGCTGATAACATTTTGCCCGCGTTCGTCGATAACCAAAACTGCAGGGTCGCTGAGTTTGCTCACAACGTGCGGCGCAATCATTCGCACGACGATACCCGCCGCGCAGATAAAAATAAGTCCGTCAAATTTGCCGAAAATGTCCGCCACCAAATCGGCAAGCTTGGTGAAATTTTTGCCCTTCGCGTAAGTTTGCCCGCCGACTTTCGAGGCAATTTTTTCGGCAAGACGGGCTCCGTTTGTCGTCAAAGAAATTATTGCTGTTCTCAATTTAAAATCTCGCCTGCCTGAACATGTGACCGAATTTCGGTGAATATAATTTTGACGGCTGAAAACCTTCTTTTTTGGAGTCCAGACAATGTCCGATGACTATCAACGCCGTGCGGTCGATATTTGCCTCTTTGACTTGATCAACGATTGAATCAAGGCGTCCGCGAATAATTTTTTCTTCGCCCGGCCACGAGGCTTTGTAAACTACGGCTATCGGCGTCGACGATTTGAAACCTGCCGACATTAAGTCGCGCTTTATTTCACCGAGCAAACTGACCGACAGGAAAATACAAATTGTCGTTTGATGTTGCGCAAGTTTTTTCAGCGATTCGGTATCGGGCACGGGTGTTCTGCCGCCGCGTCGCGTGATTATGACAGTTTGAGTTACGCCCGGCAAAGTGTATTCCTGCTTGAGGGACGCCGCCGCCGCCAAAAATGAACTCACGCCCGGTGTCACGTCGAATTCGATTCCGCGAGCTTCCAAAGCGTCCATTTGTTCTTGCGTTGCGCCGTAAATCGACGGGTCGCCCGTGTGCAGTCGCACGGTCGTTTTTCCGGCTTTTTCCGCCAAAACAATGACGTGGATAATTTCTTCCAGCATCATCTGCGCGGAATTGTAAATTTCGGCTTCGGGCTTGCAACATTTTAAAAGTTCTTCGTTGACGAGCGAACCGGCATAAATCACAACGTCAGCTTCGCTCAAAAGTCTGTGACCTTTAACCGTGATTAGCTCAGGGTCGCCCGGTCCCGCTCCGACTATGTGAACCATACAGTTATCACCTCTCAAAAATTTTGGTACGACGCAATTTTAACACGTGCCGAATTTTCGTGCAATTATCAAAGCCCGCCGCAAAAAAATTTTGTCCCGCGTCTTGTGCCGTGAAAATTCTTGTGTTATCATTTTCCCGAAAACCACAGGCGGATTTTTTTAGTCATGGAAGATGAAAGGGTGAATTATCATGGCTATGACACTCGGCGGAGTAAATCCCGGCTTAAACCAACTCAACAGAATTTCCACAGCCACGCAGAAAACTTCTCAAATTTTGGCGACCGGCTCCAATCGTCCAAGTGCGTCAATGGGCGCGAGCGAATACGCGATTGCCGCACGACTTACAAGCAACATTCGCGGAACAAGCCAATCGATTCAAAACACGCAAAACATCAGCTCAATGTTCAAAATCGCCGAAGGCGCGACGAGCAACACAATTCAAGCACTCACGACGATTAAAGAAAATCTCATCAACGCCGCCAACGACACGAACGGTTCGATTGACCGTCAGGCTTTGCAGAAAAATATCAATCAAAGCATTCGCCAAATCAATTTGAACGCGCAAACCGAATACAACGGCAAACGCTTGCTTGACGGCACGCATGAAGACGTAACATTGGCGGGCATTGACGGCTACGAAAATTTTCATCTCGGCGATCTGCGAGCCGAAGCTTTGGGCTTGACGGACAGCGAGGGCAATGTTACAATCGACGCCACGAATCCCGATTCAATCCAGCAGTCACTCAAAACTGTCGGCGGTGCACTGGAGTATGTCACAAATCTCGATGGTGAATTGGAAGCATCTTTAGACGGTGGCATTTCTCTTGAGGCGGCACTCGACCAGGCGACGACGCAGGGCGCACAACTTCAGCGCATGGAATATCAAGAAGCGAATTACACGACGATGGAAGAAAATCAACTTTCCGCGCTGTCGAACATGGATGATGCCGACATGGCGAAACAAATTACCAATCTTCGCAACCAACAGACGCAGGAACAACTTGCAATGTTCGCGACAAGAATGTTCAATCAAAATCGCGCCAACGTCCTGAGTTTGTTGCAGTAAAATTTTTGACGGCGGCTGAACAATCAGTTCGCGGCGAAAATGTTTGAACGTTGACAACGATACGTCGCGTCAACTGTTTGGTTACTTTTTAAAAGTAACCGGCGGCTGAACAATCAATTCGCGGCGAAAATGTTTGAACGTTGACAACGATACGTCGCGTCAACTGTTCCCCCGCTTTTAAAGCGGGCGGGCATAGTTCATCGGTAGAATGCGAGCTTCCCAAGCTTGAGAGGTGGGTTCGATTCCCATTGCCCGCTCCATACGAATTTTCAAGAGGCACGTCAAAAGCGTGTCTCTTTTGCGTTTTGTATTGCTTTTTTTTTTTTGCGTGATATAATCTGCGCGTGTTGATTCGGGGCTCCAAGTTCCGCGTCGACCGATAAGAATTTTTTCGTTTGTAAGGAGTTATCTAAATGGCTTTTGAAGACAAAACCCTCGTGTGCAAAGACTGCGGAAAAGAATTTATTTTCAGCGCGGGCGAACAAGAATTTTACGCGGAAAAAGGTTTCGAGAACGAGCCCGTCCGTTGCCGTGACTGCCGTGACAAACGCAGACGCAACCGCGACGGCGAACACCGCCAAATGTTTACTGTGACTTGCGCCGAATGCGGCAAAGAAACCGAAGTCCCGTTCGAGCCGAAAAACGATCGTCCCGTTTACTGCCGCGATTGTTTCGGCAAACATCGTCCCGCACGTTCGAGAGAAGCTGCGCAATTCTGATTCGATTGTACGCGAGTTTTATTTAAACAGCGCGACACATAAAGTCCGATTAATTGTCGGGCTTTATTTTTTTGGTGACGTAAATTTTTTTGAGGGCGGCTGAACAATCAGTTCGCGGCGAAAACGTTGAAACGTTAAAAACGATACGTCGCGTCAACTGTTCCCCCGCTTTTAAAGCGGGTCGGGCTTTATTTTTTTGGTGACGTAAATTTTTTTACTGCAAAATTTTCACGCGAGCGAATATGTAACCTTTATTTTTTGAACGTGACGTGTTAAACTGTCGAAAAATTCACCGCTTGAAATTTAAGGAGGTCTTCACATGAAAATTGCAATGGCGAACGACCACGCCGGCACCGCGCTGAAAAATCAAATCAAAGCTTATCTCGAATCGCAAGGTCACGAAGTCAAAGATTTCGGCACCTACGACGAGGAAGGTTGCGACTTGTCGGATTTCGTTTATCCTGCGGCTTTGTCCGTCGCGAAAGGCGAATGCGAACGCGGAATTTTCGTTGACGGCGTCGGTTACGGCAGCGCGCTTATCGCCAACAAAATTTACGGCATCTACGCGGCAGTTTGTCAAGATCCGTTCTGTGCGCAACTGTCCCGCGAACACACCGACTCGAACGTCCTTTGTATCGGCGGAAAAATTATCGGCAGTGCAATCGCTATGGAAATTGTCAAAACTTGGATGGCGACCGAGCCGCTCACTGCCGAAAAATATCGTCGCCGCGTGCAAAAAGTTGCCGACATCAACAACAAACATTGCGTGCCCGTGAAATAATTCATAACGGTTACACGACAAAAAAATTATCCCCGCAGTCTTTTGACTTACGGGGATTTTTTGTTCACCGACGACGGCGCAGAGCTTTCGGCTTGTCCAAAAGTTCGCTCAAGATAAATCCGTTCATGATTGTCGACGGCGTAAATTCTAAGTTAAGTTCGGGCGATTGATTTTCGTCACGAACAACCTGCGCGGCGTCTTGTTTGGTAATTTGTTGACGTTGTGCGAAATATTCTTGCGGCGAACGCGGGCGAATTTCTGCCGGACGCGGAATTTCCACAATCATGGGAATTTCTTCGCCCGGTAAATTCGGGTCGTTGGCAAGTGTCGGTATGTCGAAATTCGGTTGCCCGTCACGATTTTGCGGCGGCGGCACTCGCGGCTTTTTTCGACCGGCAAGATTGTCGATAATCGTAAAAATCACGAACATGACGATTATAAATAAAAAGTCCATTGAAAGCACCTCGATTCACTTGAAATTTATCGGCAAAAATTTTTCGCGCACGGAAATATTTTGCGTCTCGTCGTCGAATTCCGCTTGGAAAAATTCAAAATCGCGCCCGTTTTTTCGCAGACGCACAATCCGTTTAATCAGTTCAATTTTGTCGTCAAGCGAAGTTAGCAAGCCGAAAACTATTCCTTTAAGCGCGTTTGAATCGTATTTCAGTCGCCGCGAAAATTTTTCTTCGTAGCTGTGAAATTTATCAGGCAAAAAAATTCTGTACTCCTGCTCGTGACGCCACGCGGGCAACTTCCGATAAAATTTTTCGCGATAAGCGTCGTAATATTCATCTGCCGCAGATTGTTCGTCAAGCTTGCAACTTTTCACGTCGTCCGCGCCCGTCAGCCAATCTTCCGCCCGCAAAAAATGTAAATGCTTCAGGGCGTCGAAAAAATTCCGTTCAATCGTGCGCTCGTCATATTTTATCGGCTCAATCCGCATCGGTTTCGCGGCAAAATTTATCCATTCGTGCCCGTCAAAATTTTCCGTCTCGTAAACGAAACAAACGCCGCGATGATTGTCCGCGTAGTTGCCCCACATTGACGAATCTGTCGGCGTGCGCGAAAAGCAGACGACATAGCCGTCGGGATACATCATTTCTTTGAGTTGCTCGACGTACATGCGCGGGAAAAAAATTTTCAGCCGCAACAAATATTGCTTGAGTTCACGGCTCGGATCATGCAAATTTCGCGGGTTTAACTTCAGCGACATCAAGCCCGCTTCCATTGCGTCGCAGTTGAGATTTTCGACCTCGTCAACGTAATTGCGGCGTTCTTTGTCGGAAAAATTTTTCAGCTCGTCAAGCGACAATTCATACGCCACATCAAAAAAATTTTCGTCGAAGTCGTCGACAATCAAGCCCAACGATTTACATTTTTGCACGCACAACCGGCAGGCATCGTCGGTCACGGCACGCAAAACAAATTCGGGTTCCTTGCCGCAACATTTAATCCGGTCGTCGCCGTAAAATTCCGCAAGCCGTTTAACTTCGTCTTCACGCAAAAATTTTTCGCTCAACTCGGCAAAAATTCGGCTCAGCGGCGAACGGTCAAAGCGTTGAAAATTTATCGGCACAACGCGGCTTTGCAAGTCATGCAGAAAATTTCCCCGTGCTCTGAAATTTCGTGACGTGAGCAGATAAGTTTGCAGCGCGTAAAACAAACTGCAGACGAAATTTTTCAACAAGCCTTGCCACGCGGGTTTGTCGCCTTGGAAAAAAATTTTCGCGTAACCTTCAATCGGGTCGTTCAATTCGCGGCGGTTCGCGAAATAAAAAGTTCCGTCGTCAAGTTCGGCAAGTGCGCTTTGAATCGGGCGGTATCTGTACAGTCTCAACGTCGTATCCTCAAAAAAAATCCCGCCATATTCGACGGGGAAAAAGTTTTGTCGTGAAAATTATTTCTGTGCTGAAGATTTTTTGGAATTGCCCGCCGTGCTGACAGATTTGCGCATTTCGGTATCCGCCTGAACGTTCATCATGTTGTAATAATCCATGATGCCGAGGTTGCCCGCCTTGAACGCTTCCGCCATTGCGTGAGGAACTTCCGCCTGCGCTTCGACGACTTTGGCTTCCATTTCCTGCGTGTAGGCTTTCATCTCTTGTTCTTTCGCGACAGCCATTGCGCGACGTTCTTCCGCTTTCGCCTGAGCAATTCGCTTGTCCGCTTCCGCTTGGTCGGTTTGAAGTTGCGCGCCGATATTGCGTCCGACATCAACGTCCGCAATGTCAATCGACAGAATTTCAAACGCCGTGCCCGCGTCCAAACCTTTGCCGAGAACGGTTTTGGAAATTTCGTCCGGGCTTTCCAAAACGTCCGTGTGATTTTCGGAACTGCCGACAGTGGTAACGATACCTTCGCCGACACGCGCAATAATCGTGGGTTCGCCCGCGCCGCCGACCAATCGGTCAATGTTTGCACGAACGGTAACACGCGCTTTGATTTTGAGTTCGATACCGTTTTTCGCGACGGCACTGACAACGGGCGTTTCGATAACCTTCGGATTAACGCTCATTTGAACGGCTTCCAAAACGTCACGACCTGCCAAATCGATAGCCGCCGAACGTTCAAACGGCAAAACAATCTGCGCACGTTGCGAGGCAATCAACGCGTCGACAACTTTATCGACGTTTCCGCCGGCAAGGTAATGCGCTTCCAGTTGGTTGACGTTGACATCAAGACCGGCTTTGTTCGCCTTAATCAACGGCATAACGATTTTCGCGGGCGGCACGCGACGCATACGCATTCCGATAAGCGTAAAAATCCCGACGTGAACATCAGCCGCGAGTGCCGAAATCCACAGCCCGATTGGCACGAAATGCAAAAAGACAGCCGCGACGATTATCGCCAAAATTATGAAGAATCCCGAACCGATTAGAATATCCATAGGTTAAAACCTCCTTTATGAGCTTTAAGCTTAAAGCTTTAAGCTTTGAGGAAAATTTTTCGTCACACCTTAAAGCTCAAAGCTCATAAGCTTAAAGCTTAAATTTGACGAACAAGCACGCGAGAGCCGTCCACGTTGATGACTTTGACTTTATCGCCCTGCTTGACGAAATTGCCTTCGGTCACCACATCAAGCGGTTCGCCGTCGACGGTAATCGTTCCCGCCGGTCGCAAATCCGTAACACAAACGCCAATCGCGCCGAGGAATCTGCTTTTGTCGGTGACGCTTGTGTAACCGTCGCGATTTTCCTGCCGTTCGTCAAGAACAAGTTCGTCAAGCATTCCCGCGTTTTTTTTGGAACCGGTGTTGCGCAAATACAACACGACGAAAATTCCAAGCAACGCAATAGCGGTCATTGCGCAATAAGTAATCAGCACAACAGCTGAACTTGTGCCCAAAAAAATTTGAACTTCCGACATTGTCCTCACCTCTTCGCGAAATTTTTTTGGTAATTCTGCGCGGCGTCGTCAAAATCCTTTGTTATTCGGGAATAATTATTTGTTCGCCGACTTCGACGCGCTTTTTCGCCGCCGAACGTTTTTGAGCAATACGCGCACGGAATTGGGCAATTTCGTCTTTGAACTTCGGGATAAATTTTTCGACACGGGCTTGAGCTTCGGCAGTCAATTCCGGCAGACGCGCCAAAAGTTCACGATACCAATCAAGCCGCTCCTCGTAATGTTGGCTCATCAATCGTTCGTAACGAACATATTCATAAGCAGCCTCCGCAACTTCGCGCCGCATGTTCCGATTTTTAATCAGCATGTTCAATTTGTTGGCGAATTCGCGTTTGTCGCGGTAAATGAAACCGGTAATGCCTTCTTCGACAACATCCGCATAAACCGTCGGCGACGCAAGGACAACCGTACCGTTCGCCGCGCACTCGATAAATTTCAAATCGGATTTCGCACGATTAAATTCGTTGTCACGCAACGGCAACAGCGCAATATCCGACGAACGAATTGCCGCTTCGTATTCGTCATAGGAAATAAATTGCCCGTCATATTGTTTCAGGTTGCCGACGAAAGTTTTATTCTGCGTGTCAAGTGAATCAAACAAATTTTTACGCCCCAAAATTTTGAACGAAATCTTGTTGCCGTATTGTTTGGCGAACTTGTTGAGAATCGGGACAAGTTCCAAAAAATCTCCGTCACGATTGAGCGCACCGAAAAAAATCGTTATCGGTTTGCGTTGCCTGAATTCGTTATCAAAATTTCTCGGTGGCGGCAACCTGCGCAGGTGATTCGCAAAAACCGTGACATGCGGATTGAATTG
>JAFUYE010000060.1 GCA_017470715.1 Selenomonadaceae bacterium | reverse complement strand
CCGAGGGAATCGGACTGCATTTCGAGCGAACGTGTATCAGCGAGGAAATCCTGCCGATTGAGCCGTTGACGCTGAAGCTCTCTGCCAAGCTCCGAAAGTGTTTTGCCTTGTTTCAAGGTTATCTCCTCCAATCTAAAAATGAGCAGAAAGAAAGTCCGAACAAAACTGTTCGGACTTTGACTAGTAGCTATATAGCTACGGACATAATATATATTTGAAAAGTAATATATTGACGCTTTTTAAACGAGAGATTATCAACCTTGTAAAATGAACGATTGTGTAATTCAATTCTTTTGAAAGGAGCGATTGACATGTGTGATTACGATTTTGATTGGGAATTACGCCGAAGATACGACCAATTTGGAATCGATTTCAGATACATTCCGTTCGTTTTCGACAAGAAGTATGTTTCTGATAACATAGGAGAGGAAGAAACGGCTTATTGGACTTCGGATTGTCCCGTGTTTATTTCTGCTCAAACCGGGCGCGGCAAAAACTTTTTTCTCAAAGATGTGCTTGTCAGAAAGGTTCACAATGAAAATCTTCGTAACGGTGAGAAGCGCAAAATTCTTATTTTGAGCAATAGAATCGCGTTGACCCGGCAATCAAAGAAAGACTGGAATAAGTCTTTGGTGGACATAACCGGAGACGACAACGGCGAAAAATTTGATCTGTACACGGATAAAGGCGTCGACAGTCAACTTTTGGATTTGGGAACAGTGACGGTTTGTTCGTATCAACAGCTGCTTGGTCAAATAAAACGTCTGAGGAAAGAAAATTTTGCATACGTCATTGCGGACGAGTGTCATTTCTTTACGGGCGATGCAATGTTCAATCCGTTTACGCATCGGATTCTTGAAACTCTGGTAAGGAATTTCAAATATTCTGTTCGCGTCTACATGTCGGCAACTTTGGAAGAATCATTCGTACCGATAATGACGGCAGAATATCCAAATCTCTCAAAATATGACTCTCAAGAGAGGACGAAAGTTCGCCGAGGCTTTGTTCTGCCGAAGGAATCACCAATATTTTTCTTACGAGGGAATCCAAAGACGCGGTCGACAATTCGGAAGAGCACAAAGTTTACCGCCAAATCGTAGAGGAAGAGAAATTTCCTGTGCAAGTGCTCATTGCTACTTCGGTTTTGGATAACGGAGTAAATCTCAAAGATTCGGCGATAAAACATGTCGTTATTGATATGCTTGATCAAACGGAATTTATACAAATGCTCGGTCGAGTGAGAATATCCAAGAATGCCACCGTCAAGCTCTACGTCAGGCAATATACCGACGAAGCCATCGAAAAATTTTTCATAGACGACGTGAAGAAATTAATCAGGCTATTGAAAACGGATTCTGTGCCAAAAATTTCGCGTCAAAGCTATTTCTACGACCTTCTGGAAAATCAGACCGAAGTCAAGCGAATGTTCTATTTCACCGGTGATGAAAAGTTTTTCGATTATAATCCGTGCGCCGTATATAAATTGGTCAGCAGAATCGGTACGTTCTTCAGAATTTTAAGGAGCAACGCCGAATACTTTGTAGATCCCGAAAAGCTTGGAAAATTTAGATCGGGCATATCTGAGTTGTACAGCGAATATCTCAACAACGCCGCCGACCATTGCCCGTATCGCGAATTTTTGCGCGAACCTGTCTGTCAAATACTGGAATCGGCTTATGAAAATAAAATACGGGAGGAAAAACTTGCTGAATACAGGATAAGTGGCGACAAGATATTTGAGACGCCCGAATCGTTTATGGATTTTTCACACGCCAACGAGTTGATTTTTACGGCGTATTTGTTCCGAATTTTGCTTGACGGTCGAAACGACAATTTTGAAGACAAAATTTCTTTGTTGAGTCTGGCGAAGTCGGAAGTTCCCGCGTTGACGGAACAAAGTCATCGGGTCGAGAAGGACAAGCTGACAGTTTCGGATTTCTCATTTATCGAGCCGCCCGCGCCGCTTCCTACCGAATCTGAAATTTTGGGAATAATTGAGTCGCTGTCGATTGCGCATGAAGATTATATGCGCTTCAGTGACAACGAGAAACTCAAAAAATCCGGCGGTAAAGAATGCATCTTTTTTAAAAACGGTGAACTGCTCGAAGAAAAAGGCTGTAAAAAGAGCTTGGTGAAAATTCCGCAAGGTCGATTTTCCGAAGAATTAGACGGAAGCAACGCCGGCAAGTACAACAAGGTCATCGATTGGTTGCGGCGCGCAAAAAAAGTTTCCTTTGAAAAGCCGGAAGAACTCGTCAGAATTCTTTTTACCTATAGCGTTGACAAATATCAACTGAAAATCGTTCGGGGCACTCAGCGAGGTTATCAAAGCGAATATTTCATTTTCGTTAAGTCGAGTCGGCAGATGTAGATTTTTTTGCCGCCGATATATACGGCGAATCGCGAAAATCTACATCTATGTTTGCGCGTTAAACAAATGCCCTGCCCCCGATTCCACTTTTTCTCTCAAATTCAAGCGTGGTTTGTCTTCACCATGTGACAACGAACATATTGCACAGCTTCATATTACGAAAATGTTACCCAATGTTGGAAAATTTATGACGTTCCAACAAGAGGGTAACTTTTTTTTGGGGTGAGCAAAGTGGTAGACACGATGACGATTAAGCTGGAATTGGATAAAGCGACGTACAGAGATTTTTTTGATTGCGTTAATGAATTTTTGGTAAGTCGCGGAGTTAGGGCGTTATGGTTTGACGAGACGGGCAAAAGGTATGTGACGACGAAATTGTCAAAACAAGGATTTTTGGAGATTGCCTTTCACAAAACGAAATTCGGTCGGTATCTTGCAGTGAAGTTACAGCCGATTCGTTTGCTCAAGGAAAATGAACTCGTCGCGCTGTGTCGATTTGAGGATTATTTTTCGGTGGCGAAAAGCTTTAATGAATTTTGGCGCGAGGTTATAGGCAGTGAAAGAGCCCTGCCCGATTTCGTGAAGTTTGCAAATTGGAAGGTCAGCAGAATTGACTACGCTTTTCAATTCAAGACGCCGTACTTGCAGACGTATTTGGATTTGTTGCAACGCGGTCGGGTCGACAAATATTTTAGTGAGCGCGAATACGAAACGAGCGTTTACGCCACAGCCAACACGGTCAATCTCAATTTCTACGATAAATACGCGCAGTTGCAAAGTAAATTTTACCTGAAAGCGTCGGAAATTGAGGCGGCGAGAAATATTTTGCGGTTGGAGGTGCAGTGTAAAGCGGATTACCTTCAAAAGTTGCGGAAAAAATTCAAGCTCGACGGAATAAGCGTGCGGGATTTTTGGAATGTCAATATTGCGGAACACGTTTTGCGGTATCGAATCAAAATGCTTGTCGGTGAGCGTGATTTTTATCGGTTGGACGAGGCGGAACGCAAGTTGAAAGCGCAAGCCGGAAATGACGCGTTTATTTTGTGCGCGATACTTCGAGAAATTGCTCAAGCTGAAAATGTGCGGCTAGCCAAAGAAAATTTTTGTCGCAAGCACAGCGGAGTTTCTCACGAAAAATGGGAAAAATTTTTGCACAGGTTACGGAAAAATTTTGAGATAAACCCGCTGACGTTTCCGGCTGATGAAAATTTGCCGTCGACGTTGAAAAATCCGTGCGAATTGCTGTCGGAAGAATTTCGGCGGAGCTGAATCATTTCAAGCCGATAGCGTCTTTGGTGCGCCGCCGAAATTCCATCGTGGCTTCGTGTTTTTCGTCGTCGGTCATGTCGTCGGGCAAGGACTGCTCAAATTCCTTTTGCCGAGCGTTCAACTCCATGCGCTTGTAATAATCGTCAGCGTTTGCGTCGCGCTCTTCGAGAATTTTTCGCGGCATACCGAGTTCGCGAACGGTTGTCGAATCCGCTGCCGAAAAATCAATTTCCCGTTTCGGCTTGGTCGGTTCGACTTTTGCGGGCTGGTCGTAATAAATCGGTTCTTCGGGCGACGACGGTGCGGGAATTTCTTCGTCGACAAAATTTTCAGCGGGCAATTGCTCAGGGATATTTTCTTCGACGTGCGAAGTTTCTTCGGCTGACGGGATTTTTTCAACGGGCGCAACTTTCGGCTCTGCAGTCGGAAGTTTTGTTGCAGGTGCGGGCGGCGGAACGTCTTGCGCGACGTTCGGAAAAAGAAAAATTTCGCTCAAGCTCACGACGCCTATACATGCGGCAACTGCGAATTTTTTCCAATGGCGGAAGTGCTGACGGCGAATAATTGCGCGCTTCAAACTTTGTGCGGAATCAAATCGCTTGTTCGGGTCAAACTCGATGCATTTCGCGAGCACGGGCGACAAAAACCCGCGATAATTTTCGTAGCCCAAAAGCAATTTCAGCGTCAAGCCGAGCGAATAAATGTCGGTGCGTTCGTCGGTCTGGTGAAAACCGTATTGTTCGGGCGCGGCGAATCCGGGCGTGCCGATCATGTACGTATCGGCGAATCTGCCGGGCTTTTCCAATCGAGCGGCATCGAAATCTATCAACTTAAATTCTCCCGCGTCGGTCAAAAATAAATTCGACGGCTTAATATCGCGGTGAATGATGTGCCAATGGTGAAGTTCCGCCAGCCCGTCGCAAATTTCAATCGCCAACCGAGCGGCAGTCTGTTCGTCCAATGAGCCGCGAAATTCAAGGTAAGTTTGCAAATCCATGCCCGGCAAAAATTCTTCGACGACGAAAGTTTCCGAGCCGTTTTCCTCGACGTGATAAATTTCGGGCAAAGCGGCATTTTTAATTCCCGAAATCTGCGGATAAAGCAAGCCCGTGCGATTTATAACCTTCAGCAAAAATTTTCGGCTTGAAGAAATTTCGTCGACGAGCCAGATTTTTGTCTTGTCGGAGCGGTGAATAAGCTTGAGCAGTCGGAAATTTTCCCGCAGATATTTTGGCAACTTCAAAAAAATTCACCGCCTTCAAATCACGAAAAATTTTTGATATAATGCCGTCACAGGTCGGAAAGGAGAAATTCTTATGATAAACGTACAAATTGACGTTCCGGAAGCTCTTGCACCGTTCTTCGCCAGTCCGAAAGACGAGCAAGCGAAGCTTTTGCGCAACGCCATGATAATTTTTCCCTTCATACAAGACGAAACGATTTCTTACGGACGCGCTGCCGAAATTCTTAACCTCAAGAAAATCGACCTGATAACGCTTTACGGCAGACTCGGCTTGCCTTATTTTAATCAGTCGAAAGCCGAATTGGAAGAAGATTTGCTGAACCTCAAAGCGGCAGTAGGACGAACCGTATGAAAAGTCGAAATCGCCGTAAACGCCGTAGAATCGTTTTTTAGGCGTTTGTTTTTCTCATGCATAGGTTTGATATAAAAAACGTTGAAAACACTTATAAAAGACGCTGAGGACGCTTAACGGGGCTGTTTGATGGTGACGACCTCTGCAAATAGAAAGGATTGCCCATGCACTACGACAAACCCGACCGATTGTTACTCGGCGAACAGAAAAAGCGCACGACCGAAATTTTAAACGAAATACGCGCCGCCGCCAAAAGGAAATCGGACGATGACTTTTCCGACTTTGTAGAGAGCAACGAAGATGAATTTTCTTACAATCCGCAGATCGGGCGATACATCAAAGACGTTTTGCAGAGCCATCAACAACCGCTAAACATTCCCGAAATTGCCGAGCTGACGGGACTTTCGCGGTCGTATTTGTACCAACTCATTCCCGCGAAGGATACGCCGCCCAAAACGGTCAAAAGTAACCCCGACAGGAAAATTCTGTTGGCGATTGCGCTGGTACTGAAATTTTCAGTTGACGAGACGCAACACTTGCTGAAGTACGCCGAAGAGCCGGAACTTTATCCGCGGCGAAAATTCGACGCTGTGATTTTCTACGCGTTGGAATGCGGGCTGAGCCTCGTCAATGCAAATATTTTGTTGGCAGAAGAAAAATGCGAGTCGCTGATTTTTGGAAACTAAAAAGAAGCTCAAGAGGAGCCGTGAAGTCTTCTGAGCTTCTTTTTGTGTACGCGAATTTATTTTTAGCGGATTCAATCGCGCCCCCCCGTGGTATCAGACGTGCCGACATAAACGTCTTGAGCGTGTGCGCGTTCGCCGACCAGAATCATTGCCGCAAAAATTTTTCTTGTCACGAGGGCTTATCTTCCCCGAGTATGAATCGGTTGCCGCACCTGTGACAGTAATAAGAACGTTTCCATTGCTTGTAAGCTTTCGCCAATTTCACGTTGCGTTCGCCATTAACGCGGTTTACTCTTTTGCACCATTTGTAAATCGGAAAACAAACACCAATCACCGCAACTATCGGGTGAATTGCAAAAAATATTGCTCCCAAGACGCTGGCTAAAATGCCATAAAAAACAAATGTACCGTAACCGTGGTAAATTTCTCCGGCGGGCGGCGCACAAGTTTGCGCAAGATGAGTTACGGAATTTCCGGAAGTGCTTGCATGACCGACACTGAAATCGCTACCGAAAGAAACGCCGTCGGTTGTTGAAACATGGGAAGCTCTGCCGCTGTTATAAATCACTTCGTAGCTCTGAATATTGTCGGAGCCGCACTTCGGACATTTGAAAATATTTTCGCTCATTTTTTCTCCTTGATGATTTGCGTTCGCTGGATTCGTCGACAAATTTCAGCGTGGTGCACCGCGTTTGGCGAGATGTAAATTTGCTTTCATTGTGTTGTAAACGGCTGTGGCAAGTTCGTTGTCGACCACTCTGCCTTCAGTACCGTCGCGCCCGTCGGTTTTGTACCAAAGAATTCCCTCGTCGCGGTTGAATCGCCATTGCCGTTTGTCATAGCCGACAATCGGTTGCCCCAAATCGGCGCGCTTCGTCAACACGTCCACGAAATAATACGGTCGACTGTCGTAAATGGAATCGGTTTCAATGAAGTAATCTTTGCCGAGATAGGAACAACACCAAATCCGTTGAGCCTCAACTTGCGTCGCGTTCAACGCCGCCACGCCAAAAATAAGTGCCGTCATTATTAAAAATTTTTTCATGCTCAAAAACCTCCGTGCATTTGTTCAGGGAATTTCGATGCCGTTATTCCAGTTGCTGTAGTCAACTCTGCCACTCGGAAATTCGTGAGAAAAACGGCCTTCTCGTTGTCCGTGCCGAAAAGTACCTTTGTCGACTTGGATGATTTCGCCATTGAGATACCAAGTGACGACGCCATTTCCGTCAGCGAATTTGTAATTGCCGTCTTGAACGAAACCGCCGCTCCACGTGATACTTTCGCCCTCTTGCGGTTCGGGGTTCCAAAGATAAACGCCGGCAGAATCACTGATCCAATTTTTGTCGGTCGGATCAAAATTTTCTGCACGCGGTGCGGGTTCGCCATTTCTGTCAAAAAATTCGTCTTTAAGTTCTTGCTTTATCTCGCGTGTGACGCCCGAAGATGCGGGTTTATTTTCCATTTTGTCAAGGTCTTGTTTTATGCCGTACAAAACACTTGCCGGAAAAATGAGTATCATGCCGAGAATAGAAAGCCCCAAGCCTTTGAAAGTTTGTCCGCAGTATTTCATTTTGTACACGCCCCAAAAGCACAGCAGAAATCCGAAGAAGCCTATAAGCACGATAATTTCCATATGAACATCTCCGATTATTTTTTTTCGTTGACCAATTCATCAATCGAGCAACGAAAAATTTTCGCCAGCTCCAAAAGATGAGCCAATCGCGGTGTGTTGCAACCGCTTTCCCATTTTGCGACGCTTGATCGGTCTATTTTCAGCCGCCGCGCCAGTTCTTCTTGAGTTAATCCGTGTCGCTCCCGATACTCTTTGATTTTGTTCATCACCGCTTCCTCTGTGACTGACAATCACCTCATCACCTACACGAAAAAATTATAGCTCAAAAAAAATCTTGAAAATCTGCTATGTAGCAGACTTCAAGATTTTTTTGTAAGGCAACAGGAACTGTTGGCAAAACTCGAACAATGTTTGGCTTTGCTCAAGTAATTTTTAGTTGTTGAAATCATTTCGATGGACGTTGTTCATATTCTTTGAGCAGACGATAGAAGACGTTCTTAGAAATCTTGAGCAGATACCAAGCTTCTTTCGACTGGAGCTTCTTTTCCTTCCAAAGCGCGTAAACTTTCTTCCAGTTCGAGGGGAATTGGATTTTGGGGCGACCGTAAGGTCGTCCCGTTTTCGTTTTCCCCGTTTTGCGCCAAAGTGCGATACCTTCCGCTTGTCTCCGACGAATATTTTCTCGTTCTTCCTGCGCGATGAAGCTGAAAACTTCAATCAGCAGGTTGTTGACGAGCTCCATGACGCTTCGTTGATGTTCGTCGCAAACCACAAGCATAGTCTGCGGGAAATTCAAAATGTGAACGATGACGCCTTTTTCTTTGAAGAAACGTAACTCGTCCTTTATGGCGTCCTTGTCGCGACCGAGCCGATAAATGCTGGTGATGAAAATCTCATCACCTTCGCGAACACGTTCTTTCAACGACTGACAACCGGGTCTGTTGAAATCTTTGCCCGATTGTTTGTCCGAAATGATATTTTCCGGTTTAGGCACGTAGCGACGAAGTTCGACGAGTTGACGCTCAAGATTTTGTACCTTTCGGGAAATTTAGGAAATCTGCGCGGGTATGTGGATAAAACTTCTTCTGCGTGCTATAATTCTGTCGAGGTGAGAAAATGTCAGACGCCAACGCGCAATACCGGGATTCAGTCTTCCGATCTTTCTTCAACGAGCCGACGCGGTTATTGTCGTTGTGTAATGCGGTATTGGGAACCGATTACGACAATCCCGACAAGTTGGAAATAAACACGCTGGAAGGAATTTTCTTCGACAGCCGCAAGAACGACATTTCCTGTTCAATCGACAACCAATTTTTGGTGCTCGTCGAACATCAATCTTCCGTCAACAACAATATGCCGTTTCGTTTTCTTGCGTCCGTAACCGAATTGCTCAACAAGCTGGTTACGGACAAGCGAAAACTTTACAAAGAACAGCTGATTCGGTTTCCCGCGCCGAAATTCTTCGTGCTGTACAACGGTAATGAAACCGAGCCGGTCGAGAAAATAATGCGACTGTCGGACGCGTTCGGCGGGGATTCTTCGTCGCTGGAACTGATAGTAACGGCGTACAACATCAATCGCGGAGCGAATGCGCCGTTGTTGGGCAAATGCCCGTATCTGCGGGATTACAGCACGTTGGTCGGCGAAGTCAAAAACGGACTTGCCGAAGGATTGTCGCTACGTAACGCGATAATTCGTGCCGTCAAATTCTGTCTCGCCAACGGAATAATGGGCGATTATCTGGTAGAACATTCGGAGGAGGTTTTTGACATGTTGGCATTGGAATGGAACATGGATGACGCCAAACAAGCTTGGCAAGAAGAGGCTCGCGAACAAGAACGCGAAAACTTTGCTACCAAACTTATCCGCCGTGGCAGACCTTTCGACGAAATTCATGAGGATACCGGCTTACCCTTGCAACGCATACAAGAGCTGGCTCAAGCTGATTCTGCAAAACAACGAATTTGAAGCACTACTGCACATTTAAAAAGGTGAACGTACATGCGAATTGAAGGAGGTTCCACGTGGAATAAATGGGATTTTCACGTCCATACCCCATATTCTCGGCTGAGTACCAGCTTTGGGTTCGATCCGACTCGTGACGACAGCGAAGAAAAATTTGACGAATATGTCAAGATTTTGTTTACAAAAGCGGTAGAGAAAAGCGTCGTTGCCATCGGGATAACGGATTATTTTTTCATTGACGGTTATAAGCGGATTAGGCAGGAGTATCTCTCCAAGCCCGATAAAATGAAGTCGCTTTTTCCAAAAGATGAGTTGCGCGAACAAGTAATGCGCATTTTTGTTTTCCCGAACATTGAAATTCGTCTTGACACATTTGTTGGCGTAGAAGGTCATTCTGTCAATTATCATGTGTTTTTTTCGGACGAGATAAACATTACGGATATTGAGGATAATTTTCTTCGTCGATTAAATGTATTTTTGGAACCTAATACCCCACTCTCATTAACGCCGTCGAATGCATCAAATTATTGACCATGTCATTTTTAAATCTCCGCAGATCATTTCGACGCCAATTTACTTGAATGGGGGGCTTAACGTTGTTATTGGCGGGAAATCTACAGGCAAGTCTATTTTTCTGCGCAATATTGCCAGACACCTCGATTCAACGCAGGTAGATGAACGTGAGAGTCTGGTGTCACCGGAAAGAGAAAAAATGAATGTAGACGTTGAAGTTCTTTGGAAAGACGGGGGATCCGATAAACGAAAAATCATCTACATTCCACAATCGTGGTTAAATCGTGTTGTTGATGACGATTCCGGTGACTCGCAGTTGAATAACATGCTCGAAGATCTACTGCTACAACAGGATGAAATTGCCAAAGCGCACACTCATCTTAAAGCTCGAATCGCCGAAATAACGACTGAAACCCGCAAAAATATCATTGATTACGTTGCGGCGCGTGAAAAAATTCAGGCTTGCGAGAAAAAGCTTCGTGAAATCGGCGGGAGTGAAGCATATCGGGCAACAATCGAACGCTTGGAGAGTAGCCGCCAAAGTTTTTCTGCTGAGATGAAAATCACTGAAGAGCAGCTAAAAAAATATACCGAACTGGAAAAATCGATTGCCGAAAAGAACGATAGAGTGCAGAAAATTATTCAAGAAGCCGCGTCGCTTTCGGCAGTAGGTTTACCGTTTGTGTTTGTTCCGGGTTTTACGGCATTTGGGAACGACAATGAGCCCAAATACAATTTTGAAGGAATGCAAATCACGGGACAACAACTGAAACGCATTGTCGGTCAAATGAACGAGCAAATTTTCAAAACGTGGTTGTCGGCAAGGCTATCGTTGAAAGAAAAGCTTGATCAAGAAGCAAAAATTTGCCGTGACGAACTTTCACCGCTTCAAGAAGAATATCAAAAGCTAAAAGAGCTCATCTCGCGTAGTGACGAAATAAAAAAGATTGAATTACAATTGGAAGGCGAAAGAAGCAAATTAAAAGAAGCCATTGACGTGGAAGAAGCGAAAAAAGAGAATGAAACAAAAGCCGATTCACTGAAACGAAAGATTCTTGACTCCCTACAGTCGATAAAAATGGAGTATGATGACTTTATTACCGTCGTCCGTAGTGTGGTCGAAAGTCTGAACACGACTTTGCAATTTGATGTCGAGCTCGTAAAGTCGCAGAAAGAATTCGCTGATACGGTAGAAAATCTGTTTGATAAAAGAAAATCCCGATCCTTCAAAGACAAATACGGCTATGACGCTTTCAAATCCAATTTGGAAATTAGTGATAAGGTCTTCGAGGAAATTTGGGATGTGATGATTGGCGGAGTTCTGGCGTTCAAGGGAGCGAATACTGTTCAAAACGCTTTAGAGCGATTATTTTCCGATTGGTTTCATGTGCATTACATTGTTAAAAGTGGCGACGATACGATCAACCGCATGTCTCAGGGAAAAAAAGCGTTGGTTCTACTGGAAATGATTGTTAATTTGGATAACAATAACTGTCCGCTTCTTATCGACCAACCCGAAGATGATTTGGACAATCGCCCTATTTACACTGACCTCGTCAAATATTTGAGAAACAAGAAACACGAACGGCAAATTATCGTGGCCACTCATAATGCCAATGTCGTTATCGGGGCAGATGCTGAAGAAGTGATTATTGCCAATCAAAACGGCGACGATACCCCAAATTATTCCGATCAGTTTGAAGAGCCGTTGAAAATGTCTCGCCAATATTTGGTGACGACGGTAAGCCTTTACGCGGCGTATTGAATGAAAAGGGCATTCAGCAACAAATTTGTGATATTCTTGAAGGCGGTAAAGAGGCCTTTGAACTTCGTCAAAGAAAATATCTGCTTGTTTGAATATGCCATGTGTTTTGAGGTGCCGTCATGAAAAATATTTCCGAACTGTCGGAAGAGGACATCAAAAATCAATACATAACGCCTGCCCTTGAAAAATCCGGTTGGAAAAAAGAATACATGCGCATGGAGTATTCTTTTACTGACGGGCAAATTTTGATTGCCGGCAACGTCGTCGAACGCGGAAAGCAGAAAAAGGCGGATTATCTTTTGCGTAAGAACGGCGAATTTCCGATTGCCGTCGTGGAAGCAAAAAAGCTTGAGTATACGGCGGACAGCGGTCTTCAACAGGCGATAGATTACGCGACAATTTTGCATGTGCCTTTTGCGTACGCCTCGAACGGCAAAAAATTTATTGAACACGATTTCTTGACGGGTATTGAGCGCGAAATTGCGATGGATGAATTCCCGACGGAAGAGGAACTTTGGAAACGATATTGCGCGAACAAAAAATTTCAGTCGGCGCAAGAAAAAGTTATTCTTACGCCCGACCATTATGACCCCGTCAAAAATAAAATTCCGCGTTACTATCAGCGCATTGCAATCGACAGCGTGATTCAAGCCGTAGCCGAAGGTCAAAAGCGTTTGTTGCTCGTAATGGCGACGGGCACGGGCAAAACCTTTACGGCGTTTCAAATCGTCTGGAAACTTTTGAAATCGCGTACAGTTCGCAGAGTGCTTTACCTTGCCGACAGAAATATTTTGATTGACCAAACGATGGCACAGGATTTCAAGCCGTTGGAAAAAGTCATGTGCAAAATTCAAAACAAACATCTCGACAGCTCTTACGAGGTTTTCATGAGCCTTTATCATCAGTTGGCGGGCGAAGACGGCGACGAACCTTTTCGTCAATTCAAGCCGGAATTTTTTGACTTGATAATCGTCGACGAATGTCATCGCGGGAGTGCAAAAGCCGATTCCGAGTGGCGAAAAATTTTGGATTACTTCAGCGACGCGATTCATATCGGCTTGACGGCGACGCCCAAAGAAACGACCGAAGTCAGCAACAAAACTTATTTCGGCGAGCCGATTTACACTTACAGCTTGAAGCAGGGGATTCTTGACGGATTTCTTGCCCCGTACAAAGTCATTCGCGTGAATCTCGACAAAGATTTGGAAGGTTGGCGACCGCCCGCAGGCAAGACCGATATCGACGGCAAAAATCTGCCCGACAAAACTTTTCGGCAAGAAGATTTTGATTCAAATCTTTACATTGAAGAGCGAACGAAATTGGTTGCGCGACGAATTACCGAGTGGCTCAGAGAAAACGGGCAGTTCAGCAAGACGATAGTTTTTTGCAGGAACACGGAGCACGCCGACCGAATGCGCCGCGCTCTCGCCAACGAAAACGCCGAACTCATGCGCGACAATCCGCGGTACGTGATGAAAATTACAGGCGACGACGACGAAGGCAAGCGGCAACTGGAATATTTTATCGAGCCGGACGCAACGCCACCGATTATTGCAACGACTGCCGAACTTTTATCGACGGGCGTTGATTGCAAGACCGTCAAGCTCATTGTGATTGACAAAGAAATTGAGTCAATGATTTCGTTCAAGCAAATTATTGGGCGAGGGACGCGCCTGTTTCCTGCTTACGACAAAAATTTTTTCACCATCATGGACTTTCGCGGCGTTACCGACAAATTTTACGATCCCGATTTCGACGGCGACCCTGCAATTATTTTGAGCGATTCATCGGGCGGTTCAGTCAAAAATAATCCCGTCGAAGAAAATTCGCGGGAAAAATTTCATGTGCGCGGCGTCGACGTTGAGATTGTCAACGAAGCTGTTTCTTATCTCGGCAAGGACGGCAAACTTATCACCGAAAATCTTATCGACTACACGCGGAAAAATATCTTGGGCAGGTACTCCGACTTGAAAAATTTTCTGCAAGTTTGGAACGCAGCGGACAAAAAACAGGCTATCCTTGACGAATTGACCGCCGAAGGAATTTTTCTTGCCTTTTTGCGCGACGCCTACAAGTTCGACGAAAACATTGACGACTTTGATTTGATTCTGCACGTCGCTTACGGCAAAAAAATCAGGACTCGTCGGCAACGCGCAGGAAGCGTTAAAAATTCTGCCGTGCTGAAAACATTTTCCGAAAAATGTCGTGCTGTCCTCAACGCGCTTTTGGACAAATATTCGGCGAACGGAATTGACGAGCTTGAAAATCTGCAGGTGTTGAAAAATGCGCCTTTTGATTCGTTCGGAAGCCCGAAAAATATCGTCGACCTTTTCGGCGGCAAGAAAAATTATTTGCAGGCAGTGCGTCAGTTGAAAGATTTAATTTACGAGGCAGCTTGAGGTGCTGAAATGAATTTGGGAAATTTCGTCAAGAAGATTCAAAACATCATGCGCGGAGACAGCGGAATCAACGGCGATGCTCAGCGGATTGAGCAGTTGACGTGGATTCTTTTTTTGAAATTTTACGATGCCAAAGAGGACGAGTGGGAAGTTTACGACGACGAATATCAATCCATTATTCCCGAAAATTTGCGCTGGAAAAATTGGGCGATTGACAACCAAGACGGCAAAGCTTTTACCGGTGCCGAGCTTTTGGACTTCGTCAACAACGAACTTTTCCCGACACTTAAAAATTTGCCCGTCACGAACATGACGCCCAAAAAGAAAGCCATCGTCCGCGAAGTTTTCGACGAAGTCAACCAGTACATGAAGGACGGCACACTTTTGCGGCAGATCATCAACGTCGTCAACGAAATTGAAGTGGAAACGACCAAGGATAAAAATTTCTTCGGCGACATCTACGAAACCATTTTGAAAAGCCTGCAGAGCGCGGGCAATGCCGGAGAATTTTACACGCCGCGAGCCGTCACCGATTTTATCATCGAACGACTTGCGCCCGACTTCGGCGAAACTGTTGCCGATTTTGCTTGTGGGACTGGCGGTTTTTTGACTTCGACGCTAAACTATCTGAACCGCAAGGAAAATATTTCAGCCGCCCAACGCGAAATTTATGCCAACCGCAGTATTTTCGGCATGGAGAAAAAACCGTTGCCGTATCTGCTTGCGGTGACGAACATGCTGATTCACGACCTCGACACGCCCGACATTTCGCACGGCAATTCGCTTGCCCGACGAATCACCGAATACGCCGAGCACGAAAAATTTCCGATTATCGCCATAAATCCGCCTTACGGTGGCAACGAGCAGGCGAATATTCGTAACAATTTTCCTGCCGACCTGAAAAGCAACGAGACTGCCGACTTGTTCATTGCGCTGACGCTTTACCGCTTGAAATTCAACGGTCGTGCGGCAATTATCATTCCCGACGGATTTTTGTTCGGCGCAGACATTCCGAAAATCGAACTCAAAAAACGTTTGCTCAAGGACTTCAACTTGCACACGATTATTCGCCTGCCGCAAAGCGTTTTCGCGCCGTACACGTCAATCACAACGAACATTTTATTTTTCGACAGGACGCGCAAGACGGACAAGATTTGGTTTTATCGCGTCGACATGCCCAAGCAGCTGAAACATTTTTCCAAAACCAAGCCCATGTTGCTCGAACATTTCGCGGACTGCGTGGAGTGGTGGGACAATCGGCGCGAAATTTCGGACGCGGATTCGGAGACTTTCAAGGCGAAATCTTTCACCGTCGACGAAATTGTCGCTCGCGGCTATGATTTGGATCTGTGCGGATATCCTTCGACCGACGAAGAAATTTTATCGCCCGCCGAGACCATAAAAATTTTTCGCGAACGCCGTGACGCTTTGGATTCAAAAATTAATGCTCGGCTTGAAAAACTCTCTGCGTTGTTGCAAAATCAGCATGAGGAGGAATGACTTATGACACCGTTGCGACAGGAAGCTTTTCAACTTTTGGCGTCAATACCGGAAGAAAGTCTTTTTTCGGTGATTCAGTATTTGCAGGCAGAAAAACTCAGTCAACTTTCACGCGAACAAAGAATCAAAGAAAAGAAAATCGCTCTTGATGAGTTGCTCCAATTTTCAAAGCCGATTCCGGAACTTGACGACGAAAAAGAATTGGCTCAATATCGCGAGGAGAAATTCGGCAATGCGCATATTAATTGACACGAACATTTTGATTGACTTCGTTTCAAGGCGAGAGCCTTTTTTTGTTGACGCTTTGAAAATTTTTGAACTCTGTCAGCAAGAAATTGTTGACGGAGCTGTTGCCGCGCATTCCATCGTTAATATGGCGTACATTCTTCGCAAAGATTTTACGCCGGACGAATTGCGGAAGATTCTCCTGCGCCTGTGTAAGATTTTTCAGGTTGAAGCAATCGACCTCGGCAAGCTGACAGCTGCGCTCAATGACGATAATTTTTCGGATTTTGAAGACTGCCTTCAGACTCAATGTGCCTTAAATCTTCAGGCAGATTTTATCGTCACGCGCAACGTTAAAGACTTCGCGGCAAGTTCAATTCCTGCCGTCACGCCCGAAAATTTCTTCAAGATTTTGGAGGAACGAGGATGTTTGCCGACCGACTGAAAAAATCTCTCCTGCAGGCGGCGATTCAGGGAAAATTGACCGACCGGTTGCCGACCGACGGCGACGCCCGCGATTTGCTCAAAAAAATCCGCGCCGAAAAAGCCAAACTCATCGCCGCGAAGAAAATCAAGCCCGAAAAACCGTTGCCGCCCGTCACCGAAGACGAAATTCCTTTCGACCTGCCCGCGAATTGGTGCTGGTGTCGTCTCGGCGATATTGCTTTAAAAATCCACTACGGTTTTACAGCTTCGGCAAATTCAACGGGCAACGTAAAATTACTGAGAATAACAGACATCCAAGACGACAAAGTTAATTGGAGAAAAGTTCCGCGTTGTGAAGTGACGGAATCACAAAAAAAAGAATATCTCCTGCGCGACGGCAACATTGTCATTGCGAGAACCGGCGGAACGGTCGGAAAAACTTTTGTCGTTGAAAATTTATCGGAGGATGCGGTTTTCGCTTCTTATTTGATTCGATTGGTGTTCGACGAAAATATTTCTTCCCTTTACGTAAAACTGTTTTCGGGTTCGCCGCTCTACTGGAAACAGATAGTCGACAAAAGTCAAGGGACGGGACAGCCGAATGTAAACGGAAAATCTTTGAGTAACTTGATTATTCCGTTGCCGCCGCTAGCCGAACAGTTGCGGATTGTCGAGCGGCTTGACGAACTGTTGTCGGAAGTCGACGAACTGGCGAAAGACGAGCGCGAATTAAATTTGCATGTGAAAAATTTTCCTCGACGAATGAAGAATTCTCTTTTGCAAGCGGCGATTCAGGGGCAGTTGACCGAACAGCTACCGAGCGACGGAGACGCCCGCGACCTTCTCAAAAAAATACGCGACGAGAAAGCCAAACTCATCGCCGCGAAAAAAATCAAGCCCGAAAAGCCGTTGCCGCCCGTCACCGACGACGAAATTCCCTTCGACCTGCCCGCGAATTGGTGTTGGTGTCGTCTCGGTGATATTGGAACTTGGGGAGCAGGTGCCACACCGCTTAAGGGAAATCCAGCATTTTATGAAAACGCTACTATTCCTTGGCTTGTGACGGGAGATTTAAACGACGGATTGATAACGAACGTTCCTGGAAAAATTTCGGCATTGGCACTTGAAAAAACTTCCGTGAAATTAAATCCCGTTAATTCTGTCCTTGTTGCAATGTATGGAGCAACTATTGGAAAAATTGGGTTGCTTACATTTCCTGCGACAACAAATCAAGCGTGCTGTGCTTGTCAAACTTTTACAGGGATTAAACCGTGGTATCTGATGTATTTTTTGAAATTCCAGCGGCGCGAGTTTATCAAACAAGGTGTTGGGGGGGCGCAACCGAACATTTCAAAGGAAAAAATCGTCAATACGTTATTTCCGTTGCCGCCGCTTGCCGAACAATTGCGGATTGTCGAGCGGCTTGACGAACTGTTGCCCCTGTGCGAAATCGAAAAATCAAGCGAGATCTTTCCGACGTGACAACCAACCCATATGAACTGCTCAAACAGAAAGAAATTATCAAAATTCTTATCGGTGACGGATCATTCGGCGAAATTGCTTGCGATGACGGTTCCACGGATTGCTGGGGAGTTCCCAACGCCGTAAATGTATCATTGCCCAACTTGACCGGCAGAGAAATTTGCGATTTGTCGACGCGTTTCGGCTTTCCAATGTCGTACGAAGGAAATCAATATACTCGACGGGAATACTTTGAGAAAATGCTTGACTACCTCATTCAGGCAAATCGCTGTTCGGAGCTTTTGGCGTTTTTGTTTGGGAAGCCACAATTTCAAAGCAAACTTTCTTGTTTTTCGCCCGAAAAAATTGATACCTACTATAACGAAATTATCAAGGTGATTCTGGAAAAAATAAACAGCATTCTTCATTTCAGTGGGCACGAACTGAAAATTATCGGTCAACAGTTTGTCGTTCAGCCGTCCGGCACAAAACTTAAAGTGCACGCTCCGATGATAGACCGCACGTATATTGCGGAAATCACCGCCAGAGCTCTTCAAGACATTGACGCGGGACATTTTGACAGCGCGCTCACCAAATCAAAGACACTGTTGGAAGAAGTTTTCAAATACGTTATCGAACAAAAGGGAGCGACTTCGCCGGAAAAAGCAGATATACACAAACGTATTACTGTCCGGCTTGTCGTCAATCGTTGATTCCGTGGCTGAAATGCGAAACGGCAACAGCGACGCTCACGGACTGGGAAAAGAGCGAACCTACGACCTCAAAGATTATCACGCTCGTTTGGTCGTCAATGCCTCGATGACATTAGCGGATTTTATTTTGTCCGTAGCTCAGAATAATTTATCGCAAAAATAAACGCCTCAACCGATTGTTAATTTTCGATTGGGGCGTGATTTGCGTTGTCAGCCTTGCTCTGAATGTAAATTTTGATTCAAAGCGGTCATTTTATCTTCAATCATTTTTTTCGCGGTCGGCGTTTCTAAGAAATCGTTCCACGTCCGTTCCGGATATATTTGTTGACCTTTATTGAGGACGATTTCTTTTTGGCGGTATACTTCCGGCGGAATGTTTAAGCCGATCTTTTTCATAAAGGCGATGCCAACGGTTTCTTACATGTCGGGCTGTTTTTGCTTATATTTCAAAAATTCATCAGAAGCAACGGTCTGTAGCCAAAGACTCAAATCGTAGCTGTACATTAAATCAAGAATTTGGTTCGCCGCGTTGTCCGTGTACTTTTTAAAATAAATACTTTCATCAAATGGAATATCCGTATTAATTTTTCGCTCTTCGTCAGAAGCAGGTATAGGAGTTGACGCATCACAAACAAACGGTGAAAAAATTTTTGAATGTGGCTGATATTCTTCCCTGCCTTCAATCGGGACACCGTACCAAAACGAATCGTCGCGATAATAAAGATTGAGAATGTACAACGCGCCGAGAGCTCCCAACAAATTCTCGACATTCGCTTTCGTTATACTTTGGGCACGATTGTGTTTGAACGACTGGTACGCTCTTTTCCACAGACTTCCTTTGTCTCTGGCTCTGTTAGATTTATGCAACGGAGTCAAAATGGACTTTTCCTTAGAAAAATTCATTTTGGAGTTTGTAATCTGAATTTTTTTCTTGTCGATTTTCCATCTTTGAATCAATAGATCAAGACAATCCGTATCAAAATAAGGAAATCTCTCCGATTGTTTTTCCTCTACCCAAATCATTGGCGCGCCGCCCAAGCTACAATAAAGTTCTTTCGCGAGCGATTCAATCTCTATCGCGCAACGAACGATAAGATTCCCGATTGTAACCGAATAAACTTTAAGTTGCTTATCATCGAAGAAAATATCGTCAGCTAACCTCAAAACTTCTGCCTCAAGGTTTTCATAAATCGACCAATACAAATTCATATTTCTCACCCCCAAATGGTTAAAGGAATAATCCTAAACAGGGCGAATTAATTTAAAGATATTTGAAGTAACGGAAGGACGACCAATATAAACGCGGAAAGCGTTGCAGTGCGTCGGAAACACTGCAACGCTCGTTCGGTGAATGCCGTAAACATTCGCCAGAAAGTCCACAAAGTACAACTTAGACGTTTGTACTACAGTTTTCAAAATTTACTGTAACAACATTGTACAGCAAAGATTCAAACCTTTCAAGGGCATTTTGGATTTTAAAGACGACATTCACCGGTGTGAGTGTCGTCTTTTTCGTTGCTCTGGAAATCTTAATGAGGTGAGGGTTGTGAATCAAAATTTTGAACTGCCGCACGACATTGACGCTGAAAAGGAATTGTTGTCAGCCATGCTCGTCAGAAACGGCGAAAAATTTCCTGCGGTGACAGCAATCGTTTCCGCCGAGGATTTTTATCGACCCGAACATCAAATCATCTTCGGCGTCATGGTGGAGTTGTACGCACAGGACATTCCGCCGAATATTCTTTCTGTATTTGACGAACTGAAGAAAACGAAAGCCCCGGTCGAATTTTCTTACTTGCGTTCAATCGCGGAGATTTCGTTTACGAACGCATACGCGGTGGCGCACGCAAAAATCGTCAAGGAAAAGTCGAAGCTACGCCGTTTAATGGAGACTTCCGAAAATGTTTTTCAAGCGGCGCAAGAAGGGAGTAAATCGACCGCCGAAATAATCGCGAGCTATCAGCGCACGTTGGAAGAAATGAAGCGGACGTGTCGATAACTGAGTCGCTTGATCAATTTGATTGCGCCGTTCTTTCCGTGTGCATTTCGGAATGGGAACACGGAAATCGCTATACGACGCCCGCAATCATTTATCGCGCTTTGACCGGCAAAGTCGAAAAAGGCGACGCTGAACCAAGCAAGAATCAACTTACCGCAATCACTCACAGCATCAAAAAACTCATGCGCACGCAACTCGACATCAACTTTTCGGACGCGTGTGAGCAGCTCAACTACAACGACGGCGTGGCTAAAAAAATTCTTGCGAACGTTCTCCCCTGCAAACAGGTCGATTACACAATCAACGGACAAAAGACAACCATAATCGAGCTTCTCGCGGAGTCGCCGCTTTGGACTGTCGCTCATTTGAAAAACGACCAAATCATTTCATTTGAAACCGCGCTCCTCGACATGCCCAACCAAAACAATTCGCCCATGCTCATCACGGTCAAACATTACGTCATTCACCGCGTTATGGAAATAAAAGCACACGCGAAGCAAATGATACCGACAATCACCTTTGCCGACGTGTTTCAAAAATGCCGGCTAGAAAACGTCGACAACAAAACCAAACAACGAGTGCGCAAATTTATCGAGGCATTCTTCGAGCATCTGCGCCAAAACAAAGTCATCAACTCGTTCCAACTCAAAAAACGAGGCACAGGATTTCACGCCATTTCGTTCACATTCCCTAAATAAACGAATCAAAATAATTTGAGCAAAAAGACAAAGCAAAACCTCGGAATATATTTAAAGTGCACTCCAAGTGCAGCGGTCATTCTGTGACCGTTCGCCAATGACGTATAAAAAAGATGGCGTCATGACGCCATATAAGGTAGGGGGTACTAAATTTCGCGCCCCCTTTTCTTTTCTTTTCTTTTCTTT
>JAFUYE010000010.1 GCA_017470715.1 Selenomonadaceae bacterium | reverse complement strand
ATCGATAGATCGATAGATCGATAGATCGATAGTAAAAATTCTCAACTCACTATCGATCTAACGATCTAACCAACTATCGATCTTACAAAAGGAGGTTTTAACATGAATACGTTAATTGCCGTGGCGATTGCACCCGTCGGTGTCGGTGACGAATTGAGCGCGCATGTCGCCGAAGTCGTCAAAGTTATTCGCGAATCCGGTTTGCCGAATAAAACTTCGTCGATGTTCACCGAAATTGAAGGCGATTGGGATGCCGTTATGAACGTTGTCAAGCGCGCGACGTTCGTGCTTGCCGAAAAAGGAATTCGCACGGAAGTTGTCCTTAAAGCGGATATTCGCCCCGGTTTTTCGGAAATGATGAACGGCAAAATTGACAGGCTCAACGAAGCTCTGAACGCACAAACTCAACCCGTTGCACAAACTCAACCTAAGCCCGTCACGCAAGAAGACGTTCAAGCGCGTGTCACTTCGGTTTTGGGACGTTTCGGGGTGCGCAAATGACTATTCGCGAACGATTGGACATTTCGGCTTATCTGGTTATCGGGCAGGAAAATTGCGCTCAGCCCGTCGACGAAATTGTTGCGGCGGCTGTCGACGAAGGTTTTACCTGCGTGCAAATTCGCTCGAAAATTTCTTCAGCCCGTGAAATGATTGCGACGTTGGATAAATGTGCGGCTCAAATTCAACGGCTCGGCAAAAGTGATTCGGTTGCGTTGCTTGTCGACGACAGACTTGATGTCGTGCTTGCGGCGCGGGAACTCGGCATTAAAGTTGACGGCGTGCACGTCGGGCAAAGCGACATTCCCGTTGACGTGTGCAGAAAATTTCTCGGCGAAAATTCAATCGTCGGCTTGAGCGCGAACTCGATTGAACTTATCAACGCGGCGGACGTGTCGCAAATTGATTATTTCGGTGTCGGAGCTTTACACGCCACTTCGACGAAAACGGATGCCGAAAAAACTTTGAGCTTCGACGAACTTGCGCAAATTGCCGAAGTCAGCCCGCGACCCGTGGTTGTCGGCGGCGGCGTGAAAGTCAACGATCTGCGTGAACTTGCGGCGACGAAAGTCAACGGATTTTTTGTAGTGTCGGCTGTGACGGGTGCGGAAAATCCCCGACTTGCGGCGCGTGAACTCGTCAGCACGTGGAAAAATTTTGCTTGAAATAATCTTTCGCTCTTCGACTTGAAGGGCGATTTTTTTTTTGCGCGAAAAACTTGCTAACATCAATCATATGTGTTTTAATATGCGCGTCGAAATTTTTTCTGCGAACTCAAAGGAGATGGTTTTATGTCCACAATTAACGAAGATAAGTTTTATGAACAGCAACAAGAAGATTGGGCGGCTCGCGACGCCGAAGTCACACGCAGGCTTAATGAAGAATATGCCAATGCGAACACGACTACCAACACAACAACAAATACTATGCTTACCAATCGAACTTCAAACACAACAATAAGCATGACCGATTACGGTTTAAATTGCGCTGACAACGTAATAGTCTTAGGCACGGCAGGTAACGACATCTTCGGTAATGATGGGGAAGGCGAACACGTCACGATTTCGGGCGGTGCAGGCAACGATTCAATCAATAACCAAGCAAATTATGTTTCGATTTCGGGCGGCGCGGGCAACGATTCAATCCGTAGCCAGGCAGATTATGTTTCGATTTCGGGCGGCACGGGCAACGATAAACTGAGTCTTTACAACTATACTGGCGGCATCATCGTGCAATATGCAAACGGCGACGGTAACGATACGGTCTACGGCTGGAGCAGTATAGACACGCTGTATGTCGAAGGCAGTTACACGACTCAAAATAGTGATGACAATGTTATCGTCAAAGTCGGCGACGGCTCGATTATATTCAGAGGATACTCCGATGCACTTAAAATCGAAACTGCCTCGACGAACACCAACAACGTGGGCAACTCGAATTTGGATAGCCTAAGAGCAAATGCCCAATCCATGACCGAATCCCTGCGTGCAAATCAAGATTTGACGGAAACGACGGGTACGAATCAAGTCATTTCAAGTTACGTGGGACAACCCTTAACCGTCAACGGCAATTTCATGGGCGCATCTTTCAGCGGCAATAATTTCGTCGTCAATTCTTCGGCGGGCACGCTCACAATTCAAAACGTCACGGATAAAATTGTCGACCTTCGCAACTCGTCGGGCGGCGAATTCATCAAAGCCTATCAAGCGTCGACGGCGGGCGTTATCGACGGGCGCGGAATTGCAAGTTACGAAATTATCTACGGTTCGTCGGCGGGCATGGACGTTATCTTGGCGGGCGACGGCGGCTCTCAACTTTGGGGCGGCTCCGGAAATTCTGCTGACGCAATCGCGGGCGGCAACGGCACGGACATTTTCATCGGCGGACGCTATCAAGGCTCGGACGTTTTCTATAACGCATCATCTGCGGACGTTGTGAGCTTGACAGACGCGTCGTTAAGCGATATTGTTGCGGCTGTGGAAGTCAACGGAAATATCGCAATCGGCTTCAACACGGGTAATATCGTCACAATTCAAAGCACGGACACATTGAGCGCAGCAATAAATCTTGCGGACGGTTCGTCGTGGCGATTCAATCACTCAACAAAATCTTGGCAAGCTTCGTAAACTTTTGATAAGCAAGTAAGTTCGTGTCCCTCGGCTTCGTGTCGGGGGATTTTTTTCTGCGCGGAGGCGAACGACATGATTATTTACGACGACCCGCTTTAAAAGCGGGGGAACAGTTGGTGCAACCCGCAACGTTTACCAAAACCTGAGGTAATGACATGAAAATTATTTACGACGAAAAAATTTGCGTGAAGTGTTTGGCTTGCGTGACGGAATCCGAATTCGGCGGCGTGACTTTTGAACGCGGCAGAATTTTTTTCGACGAAACTTGTCCCGAAGACTGGGAAAATATTTTCGCGATATGTCCCGTCGCCGCAATAAAAAGCAACGTGACGTTGCATCCGGTTGGAACATCCGCGACCGATTGTCAATCAAAAGTTGTCGCTGCAATAAAAAAATCGGCTACCGAAGTAACCGATAACGTTTCAAAGTTCAGTGATTAAAATTTTCGCAATGCGCACGCCCGCCATTTCCGCGACTTTGAATCGGAAACCGTTCCACTCGCGAACTTCGCCGACTTTCGGAATGTAACCGAATTGCGAAGTCAAAAAGCCGCCCATCGTCTGAAAATGATCGCGTTCCTCGTCGGGCAAAGTCTCAAGGTTGAAACGTTCCTTGAATTCGTCAATGTCGCAAAGCCCGTCGACTGTCCAGGAATTATCCTTGTTGCGCGTGAATTTTTGTTCGGGCTCCTCTTCGGCGGACGTGTCGACAATTTCGCGTAAAATGTCGTCGAGCGTGATAAAACCGATAACACCGCCGTATTCGTCGTTGACCAACGCTTCGGAAATGCCGCTTGCGCGAAATTTTTCGACGATACGCAACGCCTCCATTGTTCGCGGGACGTAGCCGGCTTTTTTAATCAGCGCGGACAAATCGACGTTTCGCCCGTGCGTCAAAACCGCGTCGAGTAAATCTTTGGCGTAAATCAAACCTTTGCACTCGTCGAGACTGCCCAAGCCGACCGGAAAAATCGTGTGGGGACTGTCCTGCACGATTTTTAAATTCTTTTCGAGTTCGTCCGTCAAGTCAAGCCAAACGATTTTAACTCGCGGCGTCATGAGCGAATAAGCAGTTTCGTCGCCGATGTCAAAAATTCTGTCGACAAGCTCCTGTTCGGATTTCTCAATCGTGCCGTCCTCGGTGCCCTGTTCGATAAGGTCAAGCACTTCATCTTCGGTGACGGCGTCATTTTGCGAAGAATTCAGCCCGAACACGAACGCAAACCCGTCAGCGATTTTCGACAGCAACGCGACAAACGGATTCAGCAATACGACGATTACACGAAAAATTTTATGGTTGTTGAGCAAAATTTTTTCTGGACTGCGACGCGCCGCCTGTTTCGGCAAAAATTCTCCGAACAGCAAAAAAATAAATGTCGTGGCGATTAAAATTATCGCCGTCGAAATAATTTCTTCGCGCTCAAGAAAATTTATTCTTGCGGCAAGCGGCGGTATCGACAGCACGGCACACACGCCCGCGAAAATTCCCGTGCAAGTGATTCCGATTTGTGCGACGTTCAGCGCGGCGGGTGATTCAATCAGCTCCAAAGCCGCTTTTGCATTCGTGTCACCGTCGGAAGATAATTTTTCCAAACGTCCGCGATGACTTTCGATTAACGCCGTTTCCATCAACGAAAAATATCCGCTCACCGCCGCCAACAAAATTATCAGTAACGGCGGGATTAATTCTGTGTCCAAAAATTTTTACACCTCGTTAAAGCAATGCGCAATTCCTTAAAGCTCAAAGCTTAAAGCTAAAATCTCAAAGCGAAATTCTCAAATATTCGTCAAGCATGTCGCTAACCGTCATGTGTCCTTTCGGGTTGTCTTTAGTCAAGTCGAGAATTTTGACGACGGAATAATAAATCGCCGATTCGACGCTGCCGGGCACCAAATTTTCCCAATTGCGGTAATCGTAATCGCGCTCGTTGATTGTGTTTTGCGGTCGCCCGAAAACTTCCAGCTCGCACAAAAATTGAATTTGTTTAGTCTTGGGACGCAAATAATAATGCTCCAGCACGTAGCTTTGTTGCCGCAAAATTTCTTCGTCTTCGGGGCGGTAACGGTAGCCCTGCTCCCGCGCAGATAAAATTTCAAGCGACGAATCATCTTCGCCGTAAAAATCGCCGTCCGAATTCTGCGAATCTCGTTGAATCATGCGAATCCAAAAATCTGCAATGTATTCGCTCGTGGAATACGGCATTTTTTTCCACTGCACGGAAGTTTTATCAAGGTAGTAAGTGTAAGTTTCGTCGACCGCCAATTTTATGAAACGTTGATTGAGCGTCTTTAAATTTTTCTGCGACGTGTCCGATTGGCGTGAAGTTCCCGTGCGGCGACGCGGTGTCGGTTTTTCGACGGGTTGCGGCTCAATAATAGGTTCGTCGACCGGTTGCGGTTCCGTGACGGGCTCCGGTTGCGGATTGTTTAACGGCTCGTCAATCGGTTGCGGTTTGGGTTCATCAATCGGTTGCGGTTTGGGTTCATCAATCGGTTGCGGCTTCGGTTCATTGACAGGTTGCGGCTCAGGATTCGGGCGCGAAATGTCGTCGAAAATTAAAACGTCGCCCAAATCGTCATCCTCGGAATTTTCGTCAACTTGCGGCTCAACAATCGGTTCCGGTTCCGTCACGGGTTGCGGTTCCGGTTCAGGTTCATTGACGGGTTGCGGTTCCGGTTCAGGCTCGTTGACGGGTTCCGGTTGCGGTTCGGGCTTGTTGATTGGTTCGGGTTGCGGTTCCGGCTTTTCGACGGTCGGCGGGATTTCGCGTATCGGCTCCGGTTTTTCGACGGGTTTGGGCGCAGGTTTGTCGTCCTCGAATTCTCCGCCGAAAATCACAACGTCTTCGTCTTCCGCCGAAACGGTTGGCGAATTCATCAGCAACGCGATTAACGCCGCGCCCGCGATTAATTTTCGTCTCACGTCAACACCTCATCTCAAATTTACGTTACGAATCAAATTTTCGCGCCTCGGAAATTTTTCGGACGTGGATTTTTTTTTGTCGACATAAATCACTGCGCGTGATTCGTCAAGCAACGGCAATTTCGGTTCGCGAATCAAAATTTGTCCGCCGCCCAAAATTTTTATTGCTGCACGTGCCTCGTCGAGTTCTTCGGAAAAATTTTTGCCTTTCAGCGCGACGAATTTTCCGCCGACTTTTACGAACGGCAAGCAATATTCCGCCAAAATATTCAAGCGGGCGACGGCTCGCGACGTGACGATTTCAAATTGCTCACGGAAAAATTTTTGTCGTGCAAGTTCTTCCGCTCGTCCGTGAAAAATTTCTACGTCGTCAAGTTCCAGTTCCGTGACGACACGTTTCAAAAATTCGACGCGCTTGTTGAGCGAATCAATCAAAAACATTTTCAGTTGCGGGCGAAAAATTTTCAGCGGAATTGCGGGAAAACCTGCGCCCGTGCCGACATCCAAAAGTTTTTCGTCACCGCGAAAAATTTTGTCATCCCACGCGCTGAGCGAATCAATCACGTGCTTTATCGCGAAGTCACGCGGCTCAGTTATCGTCGTCAAATTCATTGTGCGATTTTGTTCAATGACCAGCCGAAAAAATTTTTCAAACTTGTCGAGTTGTCCGCCGTCAAGTTCCAATCCGAAACTTTTTGCCGCTGAAATTAATTCGTCGCGAAACAGCAACGTGACGTTGCATCCAATTTGTTCAGCCGTTCGATAATCGGAGTTATTCGCTGTGTCTTGTCGTTCAAAATTTTTTGCCGCTGACATTTTTATCATCTCCGCGAACATTTTAAACGTCACATTGAATCAAGTCAAACACAAAAAAATCCTCCGCAATGGGAGGAAAAATTTTTCAGTGCAACGTTTCAATCCAAACAAGCAACACGGAAATATCTGCCGGTGACACGCCCGAAATTCGCGACGCCTGCCCGATTGAACGCGGTTTGACTTCCGAAAGTTTTTCGCGAGCTTCCACGCGCAGATTTTTCAGTTCGTGATAATCGATATTCGGCGGAATGATTTTGTCTTCCAGTTTGTCCAACTTCGCGGCAAGTTCCGACTGTTTCTTGATATAACCTTCGTAGAAAATCGAAATTTCAACCTGCGCGGCAGCTTCCGACGAAATTTCGGGCAAGTCAAACGCTTTACGCAATTTTTCATACGTGACGTTCGGTCTGCGCAAAAGTTCTGCAAGCGGCATCGTGTTATGAATTTCGCCGACTTCAAGCGCGGAAAGTTTTTCGTTGACTTCGGCGGAAGGCGTCAATTTAATTTCGTTGAGCCGTTTTGTTGCCGTGAAAATTTCGTCGCGCTTGGTCTCGAAAATTTTTCGACGTTCGGGCGACGCCAAACCGATTCGGATTGCGTGCGGCGTCAATCGCAAGTCCGCGTTGTCCTGCCGCAAAAGCAACCGATATTCCGCCCGCGAAGTCATCATGCGATACGGTTCGTTCGTGCCCTTCGTGACAAGGTCGTCAATCAACACGCCGATATAACCTTCGGAACGTTTCAAAATCAACGGTTCGGTCTGCTTGACGTAAGCCGCCGCGTTAATGCCCGCAATTAAACCTTGAGCCGCAGCCTCCTCGTAGCCGCTGGTGCCGTTCGATTGTCCCGCAGAAAAAAATCCCGCGATTGATTTAAATTCGAGTGTCGGTTTCAGTTGCAACGGGTCAAGGCAGTCATATTCAATCGCGTAACCCGCCCGCATGATTTTTGCGCGTTCGAGACCGGGTATCGTGTGCAGGAACTCAATTTGCACGTCCATGGGCATCGAAGTCGACATGCCCTGCACGTAAAATTCTTGCGTGTTCAAACCTTCCGGCTCAAGAAATAATTGGTGACGTTCCTTGTCGGGGAAACGAATTATTTTCGATTCGATTGATGGGCAATATCGCGGGCCGATACCTTCGATAATTCCGTTCGCCATCGGTGCGCGGTGAAGGTTGCGGCGTAAAATTTCGTGCGTGCGTTCGTTGGTGTACGTCAAATAACAATCGACGCGATTTTTCACGGGCTCGCGTGTCATGAACGAAAAATTTTGCGGATGCTCGTCGCCGTGCTGAATTTCCATTTTGTCGAAATCCAAAGTTCGTGCGTCGACCCGCGCAGGTGTGCCCGTCTTGAAACGCATGAGTTTGACGCCCAAATTTTTCAGCGCGGAAGAAAGTTTCACCGCCGCCCGTTGACCGTTGGGACCGCCGTCGAAAATACTTTCGCCGATTATGATTCGTCCGCTCAAATAAGTTCCCGAACACAAAATCACCGCGTCCGCCAAAAAAGTTTCGCCCGTTTCAGCTTCGACGCCGACAATTTTATTTGATTCGACCAAAATATTTTCAATCAGCAGTTGTTTCAAATCCAGCCCGTCGACATTTTCGCAAACGCGTTTCATGACGGCTTGATAAATTTTTTTGTCCGCCTGTGCGCGCAGGGCTTGAACGGCGAAACCTTTACCCGTGTTAAGCGTGCGGAATTGGATACAAGTTTCGTCAGCGGCAATTCCCATTTGTCCGCCGAGCGCGTCAAGTTCGCGAACGAGATGACCTTTCGCAGGACCGCCGATTGACGGGTTGCAAGGCATCATCGCCAAATTTTCCAGCGACAACGTTGTCAACAAAGTTTTGCAACCGAGGCGTGCGCTTGCCAAAGCCGCTTCAATTCCCGCGTGTCCCGCGCCGATAACTATCACGTCGTATTTGTCTGCCGTAAACATAATTCCTCCGTTAGTCGTCAATCAAGCCGATTATCCAATTCAACCAGCTCGTTATCGTTGAGCTTCGCCGCTTAAAAGTCTCGTCACTGCCGATTTGGTACAGATTTGAATTTTTCATCAGTGCAATGATTTCTGCAGTTGACAACATTGCGCCGCGTTCCAAAGAAGCTTTGAGCGTGTCGGCAAAAACCTTATGCGACAAAATACACTTGCAATAACTCAGTTGACGTTCCCGAAAACTCTGCCGTAAAATTTTTCTGCCCAAGTCGCTCAAATTATAAGTAACGGCGTGACTGCTTACAGATTTTTCAATCAAACCGAGATAACGAGCGGCATCCGTGTAATAATTCGTCTGTCGTGAATCAAAATCGTATTTTGCGGTGACGTCATTTCGATTCAAAGACTTTTCGTTGAGAAGTTCGCAAATATTTATGACGCGCTCAAATTTATCCGCTTGCGGAAAAGGGACGGGCGGTTCAGTTGTCGGCTTCACACTTCGCAAAATTTCTTGAATATCCGCCAAAGTTATTTTCGTACTCTCGACGGAATATTTTTTCTGCTGAACGAGTACGAGCGAATTGTAATTTTCAGGTTCCGCAAAAGCATATTCGCGCAGATAAAAAATCCCGTTCGAGTAGACGAGAAAAATCGGCTTAATCGGCTTGGAAATTTTGTTTTGCCATGTTCGATACGGATAATAAAGTTGACGAATCAAAAAATCATCCGCCAAGTCGCGCTTCGCCTCAATCAGCGTCAAAAATTTTATTCCCTCAAAGGCGGCGTCAATTTCAATCTGCGAATTGTTTACGTGAACGGCGTGCGAAAAATTTCTGCGCGTGTCGTTTACTTTGAAGTCGAAAGTTCCCGACGACATACGACCCGACACGGTAGAAAAAATATTTTCGTCGCCTGTGAAATCCGCGATAATTCCGGACGCAAAAGCACAATTCAAGGCAAGTGCTTCGCTAAAAATATTTTTTGCGTCAAGACTCTGCAGATATTCCGGCAACTCCGCCGGAAGCACTGCCGAATCCGCCGGCTCGAAATTTTTCCACGCCTCGAAATGTGAAATCAAATAATCGCCGCGTGTTACGGGCAAAATCGAAAGTTCGTTGCTTGAAAAAATTTTCGGCAGATTGATTCTGTGGTCGAATTTGGTCATGAGTCGCGGTTCGCGGAATTTTCTTATCTGATCGGCGGAAATTCTAAAAAAGCCTTCGCGCTCCACGTGCGACAAAATTTTGTGCTCGTCAAAAAGTTTTTCCCATGCGTCATCGTTTTTTGCCATAATTTCTAATCACCAACTCATCTACGTCGCCGCGCTTACTCGCAACAGAATTTACTGTGCGCCGCGCTTTGACGAAAGTAATATTGTAAAACGAATCGGAATACAGCTCGCGAATAAATTCCGTGTCGGAATTCGAGAGCATGAATTTTATACCGCGTTCGCTCAAACCGTCGCAACAAATTCGCAATCTGATTTGCTCGTCGCGATTAAAGCCACCTTTCGTGTAGCCCGTGAAATTCGCAGTTGTCGAGACGGGTGCGTACGGAGGGTCAAGATAAACAAAAGTATTCTTTGGAATCGCGCTCAAAACTTCGGCGTAATCCGTTGCCGTCAAAATAATTTCCGCAGAGTTAAAATAGTCATTGACGGCACGGAGCGTCGGTGCGTTCACAATATTTGGATTGCGATAACTTCCAAACGGCGAATTGAATTCACCGGCATTGTTCACGCGATAAAGCCCGTTGAAACAGGTTTTGTTGAGATAAATAATCCTTGCGGCGCGTTCGACTTCCGACAGGCGCGAAAACTTTTCTTTGTCGCGATCCAAATCTCGAATAGCGTAAAAAAAATCCGCGTCATTTTTGTACGTCGACAAAATATCAATGAGTTTTTCCACGTCGTCGCGAATAACTTCATAAACAAGCATCAATTCGGCGTTTATGTCGTTGATATAAGCTTTGTTCGGCTGAAGTTTAAAAAAAATCGCGCCGCCGCCGAGAAACGGTTCGCAATAAGTTGTAATTCTTTTCGGAAACAAAGGTTTGAATGTTTCAAAAAGTTGTCGCTTACCTCCGACCCATTTCAACACGGGAGCGACCAAATTATTTTTCGCCATAATCGTTTGAACTCTTTCGACAAAAGTTTTTGCGTCGATTATAAATTTGGCGTGCGGCACTGTCAACGTCTTGCCATTGCGCGAAAATTTTTGTAGACTTGTAACCGACTTTCGGGAGGTGTTCATATGCTCAAAAAATTTTTCGGCGCGTTGATTGTTTCGCTGATGATTTTCGGCTCGACAATCTGCGCGGCGGCTCAACTGGTGATTTTCCACACAAACGACATGCATTCGCGTATGCAAGCAACCGACGACGAAGGAAAAAGTATCGGGCTTGCTCAAATGGCGGCGGCGGTCAAAACGACGAAAAAAAATAATCCTCTGACGTTGTGGCTCGACGCGGGCGATACCGTTCACGGTTTGCCAATCATAAACTTGAGCAACGGCAAAAACATTGTTCCGCTTTTGAACGAAGCCGGTATCGACGCGATGACGACGGGCAACCACGACTACAATTACGGTTCAAAGCAACTGGAAAAACTTGCCAAAGGTTTTAAATTCCCCGTGCTTGCTGCAAATGTCGTTCGCAAAGACACGGGCAAAAATATTTTCAAGTCGTACAAAATTTTCACGCTCGACGGAATAAAAATCGGCGTGTTCGGTTTGGCGACGCCCGAAACCGCTTACAAAACCAATCCCGCGAACGTCACGACGGTTGACTTTTTGAATCCCGTCGACAAGGCTCGCGAAATGATTAAAATTCTGCGCCCGAAATGCGACGTTGTGATTGCATTGACACATTTGGGCGTTGACGCAAGTTCCGAATTCACCGGCGAACGACTTGCCCGCGAAACCGACGGCATTGATTTAATCGTCGACGGACACAGCCACACCGCGCTTGCCGACGGAATTCGCATCAAAGACACGCTGGTTGTTCAAGCCGGCTGTTACGAACATTTTTTAGGACGTGCGACACTTGAACTTGACGGCAACAAAATCGTTTCCAAAAAAGCCGAACTGCTCGACGCGGACGCGGTCAAAGCGATTAATCCGACGCCCGACAAAAAAATTCTCGACCTGTTCCGCAAATTCAACGCGGAGACCGATAAAATTTTGGACACGGTCATTGCTCACAGCGACAAAGAACTTTCGGGCGACAGATTGCTTGTTCGCCGCAACGAATCCGAATTGGGCAACTTGACGGCTGACGCTTATCGTTGGGTTGCGAAAACCGACATTGCCATTTGCAACGGCGGCGACCTTCGAACGAATTTGCCTGCCGGTGACGTGACGCGCCGTGACGCGTTGGCGATTTTCCCGTTCGGCGATACGGTTCAATCGGCTGAAATTTCGGGCGCGCAGATTCGCGAAATGCTCGAACATTCCGTTGAATTTTATCCCGCGTCGTTCGGCGGATTTTTGACGGTGAGCGGGATGACGTTCAGTTACGACCCGTCAAAACCGCCTAAACATCGCGTCGAAGAAATTTTGGTCAACGGTCAACCGCTCGACGAAAATAAAACTTACACCATTGCGTTGCTTAAATTTTTGGCGGCGGGCGGCGACGATTACACCATGCTTGCCAACTTGAAACTCATCGGCAATTTCGGTGCTTATGAAGACGTTTTCGCCAAATATCTTAACGAAGTCGGCATGAAAAATTACGAAGTCGGCAGAATCACGCGGCTCGTCGAAGTTCCGATTCCCGACGCGCAATAAAATTTTCACGGCAAAAAATTTTCGCGTGCGGATTTTCCTGCGGCAAAAAAATTTCTCGAAAAAATTTTTCGTTCGTCACCCGCGAAGTGACAATTTTTAATCGTGACGTGTTACAATTACCGCAGTTGAAATGAAGATAACGACTGCAAAAAAATTTCCACGCAACTTTTATGCCGATACGCAAAAAAATCTTTCGTCAATAATTTTATTTAAGCGGTGACGAATTTTTTACGATAAAAACTTTACCGACTGAAAAAACGGAAGGAGGAAATTTTTTGGTCGTGCGCCGTGGCAATCATGTCACCGTTATCTTTGAAAATTAAATTTGCTGATACACGGAGGATATTGTCATGCTTTTCTATAACTTCCAGATTAGTTTCGATAGCCAAAATTCCAAATCCGCCACGAATTTTGAAGGCAAGCGCGCAGAACGCATGAAACTCGGCGAATTGAGCTCGGCATTAAGCGAAGGCATTGACGGCGAACGCGTGCGCGTTTTGATTCACCGTTTCCGCCAAAATACTTTTCAAATGCTTGCGGCGGTCGACGGTTTCAAGGAAATGACTGCCGCACAGTTGACCAAGTTGTTTGAAAAATTTTTTGCCGAACGCACCGAATTTGGAATTAAAAATGTTACCGTCAAAGCTTTTACCGAAATCACGACAAAAAAATTCAGCAGAATTTTCGACAGAGCAAACCGCGACGACAACTTCAATTTCGATTATTATCAGCTGAATCAGGATTTGGGGCTTGACTGTCTGGACAATCGCACGTTCAAACTCAGCGAAAATATTTGCGACGACAAGCGTTTGAGTTTCGACGCGGCGAATGCCAAAGCCGAAAAACTTCTTGCCGACGAAACTTTCAAGGACGAATTCCGTCGTATCTATTCCAAGGAAAACGCGCACCATTTTTACGGGCAACCGGTTCATTACAAAATTACTGCGGGCAACACCAAAGCCGCAATGTCGCTGTCGAATTTACTTGTCGGCGCACTGTATGCGAATAAACGTCTCGTCAGCCGCAGAATCAATTTGATCACCAACGTTACCGAAAACTGCTACGACGAAAGCGACTTTGAAAAAATTCTCGAAAACGCGGCGGGCGGTACGGTCGTCATTGAACTCAGCGGCGAACGCGTCAACAACGGGCAATTCGCGCACGCTTACGAGGAAGTTGTCGAATTCATTTCCGAGACCGTCAAACGCTATCAACGCAACACGCTTTGCATTTTCGTCGAACTTGCCGACAAACCCGGTTTCGCTCCGCAACTTACAACCAGACTGCAGGACGACTTGCACATCATCGAATTGCACGAAGGCGCGGGCAATCGCGAAACGGCGTTAAACTACTTGAAAAAAATTATGCCGCCCGAATCCGTCACGCTTTACACCGACGAGGAACTTTTGGAAGCAATGGGCGACAAACTCACTTTCAGCGCGTCCGACATTTACAACGTGCAGGAAAAACTTTTCAACAGCTCCTTGAAAAACAAAACTTATCCCGCCTATCGCGAAGTTGACCGGCTCAGCGTTTCCGTCGAGGACAAAAGTAACGACGCCTATGCCGACTTCAGCGAAATGATCGGGCTTGTCGAACAGAAAGCGTTAATCGAACAAATTATCGCCGCAAACCGCGTGCAGAAAATGCGCGTCGACATGAATCTTGAAAAACAAAAAGCCGCACTGCACATGAGTTTCACGGGCAACCCCGGCAGCGCGAAAACTACCGTGGCAAGACTTATCGCCCAAATTCTTGCTCGTGACGGAGTTTTGAAAACCGGTCGTTTCGTCGAATGCGGTCGCGCAGATTTGGTTGCGAAATATGTCGGCTGGACTGCAAAAGCTGTGCGCAACAAATTCCGTGAAGCTCGCGGCGGCGTCCTGTTTATCGACGAAGCGTACAGCTTGAGCGACGGCGAACACGCGACTTTCGGCGAAGAGGCGATTAACACAATCGTTCAGGAAATGGAGAATCACCGCAACAACGTCATTGTCATTTTCGCCGGCTATCCGCAAAAGATGAAAGATTTTCTTGACCGTAACGAAGGTTTGCGCAGTCGAATTGCTTTTCACGTCGATTTTCCCGATTACACGCCCGACGAACTGACGGAAATTTTCAAGCTTATGGCGAAGAAACGCGGCTACGAAATTTCCGAAGAAGTTACCGAACACTGCAGAAAAATTTTCAAACGCGTCGCCAAGAAAAAAGATTTCGGCAACGGTCGTTTCGTCCGCAACCTTTTGGAGCAAGCGTGGCTTAAACAGGCGCAACGAATCGTTAAGCAACACGCGGGCGGCGAAGTCACCAAAGAAGAATTGACGCACTTCGAGATTGAAGATTTCGATGTCAACGTCGACAAAAAATATCGCGAAGAACGCAAGCTCGGTTTCACCAGATAAAGCAACGGATTTACTTAAAATTTTTCCCGTCGATGCGGCGGGATTTTTTTTTGCCGTGACGAATTAATTTGTCGGAGGTGAACTAATGCATGTTCAAAAAATTTTTTACCGTGACGTTCGCGCTGATGATGCTGACGACTCAAGCTTTCGCAATGACGTTTCAACAGCCCGAAAAAATCGGTTCGGCAAGTATCGGCGGACGTCAAGGTCTGTCAATCGAAGGCGCGACGAAAATTGATGCCGAAATGAATCAAAACGTTTACATGAAAGGCTACGCGATTTTCGGCGACAAACTTTATCTGCACTTCGACGACGCGACGGCCGACGACTTCACTTCGGGCAGTTGGTTCGGCTCAAGCGACAGGAGCAATACCGTTCAATATTACGTCTTCGAGGGTAGCACGAGCATTTCGCGCCTGCCCAACGACGCGGGTATCGACATGTACCTTTTGACGACGGAAACCGGCGGTGGCAATATCGTTGCAGTTATCGGCAACCGTGATGGCAAATGGGTAAAATTCTTCGACACGAATATCACGAAGGAAAATTACGGCTTGAAAGGTTACTTCACGAAAAATATTAAAGTTTCGGGCGATACGATAACTTTGGTCATGTCGAGTTTCGATCAAAAAAATTCCTGCGTAATTCAATATAATTGGGACGAGTCGGCGAAGTGGTTCGGCGTCGAAAAATTTTGACGGCAAATAAATCAAAGGTCGGTGATACATTTTGAAGTTCAAAGTAATTTTTGCGGCGATTTTTGCGGCGATAATTTTGTTGCCGCTGAATTTCGCATCTGCCGAAAAGACGATTATAATTTTGGTTCGTCACGGCGAAACCGAGTACAACAAATCGCACCGTTATCAAGGCGCACTTGACATTCCGCTGAACGAAACGGGTTTGCATCAAGCAGACTTGTTGGCGGAACGTTTAAAAAATGTGCCGATTGACATTTTCATTGCCAGCCCTATGGAGCGCGCTTACGTGACGACGGAAAAAGTTGCGACGTTGCACAATCAGCAAATTGATTACGCCGATTCGCGACTCAAAGAAGCAAGCTACGGCGATTGGGCGGGCAAAACTTTCAAAGAGATTGAAGCCGAACATCCGAAAGAATATCTTTTGCAGTGGAAAAAACGTTGGGCGTACACTCCCCCGAACGGCGAAAGCCTGCAGAGCATTCAGAAACGTTATCGCGCAGTTTTGGATGACGTTGTCAAAAAATATCCCGGCAAAGTCATTTTTATCGGCGCACATTCGGCGGGCAACGCGGCGGTCATTTGCAGTCTGTTAAATGTCCCGCTGAAAGATCGTTACAATCAAATCAAGCAGGACAACACCTGCGTCAACGTTTTGGAATACGAGGACGGCAAATGGGAAATTCGTCTGATAAATTCCGTCGACCATCTCGGCTATCTTTACAAAGGTCAGAAAAAAGCCGCGTAAAAATTTCGTGACGTTATCACAACAAAAAATCCCGTCGAACAATCGGCGGGAAAAATTTTTTTCGCAAAGTCTGTAACGAAACTTGACGGCGAACGTATAATGTGCAGAAGAAAAATTCGCTAACATTGAAAGGGAGTTACCATCATGGCGAACGAAAAATTTGCTGACGAAATTATCAGCGACGACGAACTCGACAACGTTGCGGGCGGAACTCTTTGGCAAACCGCCGACGATATGAATCGATTCACTGCGGCAACGGGAATGCGCTTCACCGGCGACCACGACCAACAGCGCGAACAGTTCCGCGAGATTTTGTTCAGTTGCGGCATCAAAATCAAAGATCACGGCGGCGGTGACGCCAACGAATACTATCTGCTCAACGCTCAAGGCAAAAAAGTTCAAGCACTCACCGAAGATCAGGCAATGAACATCGCAATCAACAACTACAGAATCGGCTATCGCATCTGCTGAAAAAATCTCAACATCAAAAAATCCCCTTCGTAAATCTGCGCGGGGATAATTTTTTTGTCTGCAAAATTTTATTCGGGCAAAACCTCAAGCCAATAGCCGTCGGGGTCTTCGATAAAGTAAATGCCCATCTCTTCGTTTTCGTAACAAATGCAACCCATCTTTTTATGACGAGCGTGCGCGGCATCGAAATCTTTCGTCGTGAACGCAAGATGAAATTCGTTGTCGCCCAATTCGTAAGGCTCCGTGCGGTCGGCAAGCCACGTCAATTCCAGCTGATGATGACTGCCGAAACTGTCGCCCAGATAAACCAAAATGAAATCGCCGCAATCCATTCGACGGACTTCGTGCAAGTCAAGCGCGTCCCGATAAAATTTCAGGCTGCGTTCCAAATCAAACACGTTCAAATTGTTGTGTGCGAATCTGAACATACAAACCTCCTTCATCGCCCCGGAAGGGGGGGCACCGGAATCAATCAACCCTGCAACTGTCATTGACAGGTTGATTCGGGCGAATGGCAAAAAAATCCTGCCACGTTCTCAAAAAAATTTTTGCGTAAAGCTCAGACGTTGTTGCCGAAAAAAATTTTTGTAAGTTCCGCGTCACGGTACGAACGAATTTTTGTAAACTCGTCGCCGCCTTCGACAATGCGTCCGTCGATAAACCAAAACGGTTTAATGCCGACGTTCGCCGCACCGCGAATATCACGTTCAAACGCGTCACCGAAATAAGCAACTTCGTTCGCGGGCAAGTTCAACTTTTGGAGCGCAAGATTGAACATAATCGGCGCGGGTTTCTCGAAGCCCGTTTCTTCGCTGGTAACCATGAAGTCAATAAATTTGTCCAAGCCGAGCCGCTTAAGCTTGCGATATTGAATATGCGCAGTCATATCCGTACACGTGGCGATTTTCACGCCGGAAAGTTTCAGTTCGCTAAGAAAATCCGCCGTGCCGTCGTAAGGTTGCATGTTGTCAAGAAAACAATCCCAGTACACGTCGTACATTTCCAAAAGGTGCGCGAAAGAATTTTTGCCCATCAATTCCAACGCGGTTTGAATCAGCAAAACTCGACTATGTTGAGCCGCCGTGTCTTTGAGCCGCCCGCGAACAATTTGCCGCGCCGCCGCGTAGTTTTCGCGGAAAGTTTTTTCGTCAACGCCCAAATTTTCTTCGACGAACGCGCAAAATTTTTTCATCGCAAGCGTGTCGCTCGTTTGGTAGTCGTAAAGTGTTCCGTCAATGTCGAAGATAACGCCCTTGAACATATTTTACCTCGAACGTTTAACTTTGTCGCCGTAAATGGTTTTGAAGTCGTCGCGCATGGAAATTTGAATCCAACCGTTTTTGTCGGCAAGTTTTCTGCAACCGTCAGCCTTTTTTTCGTTGCCGAGTTCGCGCTCCAAATCGTCGCAAATGACGAAGAACGCCAGACTTTTATGTTTGTTGCCGGCAAGCGCGTAGTTGAGCATGGAAGTATCGCCGCCGGAATTTCCGAACGCCAAAACCGGTTGCTTGCCGATTTCGTGTTCAATGGCGACGACTTTGTTCATCTTAAGATTTTTCTGCGTGAGTTGCCCGCGAATCAAATAATCGTCTTGGCGATAAGCGTAATTGTCGGCGGAAGTGTCGCCTTGATTCGACGCCAAAATTTGCGGGTCTGTGCCGATAACGTGTCCCGCCGGAATTTTGAGCAAGTCGCACGCCATAACGCGCATTGCCGGTCGGTCGCTGCCGGTGACGATATAAACCGTGAAATTGTTCGCCTGCAGATATTTGATGACTTCAACCATGGGCAGGTAAAAAACTTCGCCCCATTTAAGATTGGTCAAACCTTCGACGGGCTTGTTCATGAATTTTTTGACGTAAGCGGCGTATTCGTCGGGCGTCATACCCGCGAAAACCGATTGCTGAGATTTTGCCTCGCCCGCGTCAATGCCTTTGGGGAATTTGCCCGTCATAAAGTGACCGGCGTTAATTTCGTTCTCGACCATTTCGGCATACTCGCGGTCTTCTTTCGACGGCGTGTAATCGGGGTCGTTAAGCGCACGCTCAAGATAAAGCATCCACTCGAAGTAGCACGGCATACTTTCGCCGATAAAAGTTCCGTCCATGTCGAAAACCGCAATTCTGTCCTCGACGGGAATGAAATTTTTGCTCTTCGGATTGGTCACGTCCTTAACGAACTCGACGAGCTTTTGTTGAGGCACGGAATTTTTCGTCCAATATTTGAAGTCTTTGTCGCGTTTGACTTGAATCGCCGCAATTTCGTCACGAGTCGCCGCGTCAACGAAATTAAAGCTGAATCCGCCGAACGCGATTAAACCTGCAGTCAAAGCCGCCATAATCTTCTTTTTCATGAATACATCTCCTACAATTTATTTCCGGCACAGTCTAGCAAACAATTTTCTATCAGTCAACGAAAAAACCCTCCGACGCGTGCCGAAGGGCTTTTTTTGGCTTTCAGTACGAATTTTTACTTTTTCAGTTGCTCTTCAATGTGTTTCCAGGCGTCGTCGCGGCTGACTTCCTTGTTGCCGATAAAATATTTGTTCTCATTAACCAATCCGCCGTTGTCTTTAATCGTGACGCCGTATTGTTGGAACGCGCCGCGCAGTTTGACAAATTCGTCGTGGAAGAGGACGGGAACGCCGAAAACTTCTTTTGCGCCGATGTCAATGCCGAGTTCTTTGAATTTTTTGGCGTCGCTCGCGCTTTCGAGGTACGTTCCGCCCGCGACCTTTTCGAGTTCCTCGTCGCTGAGCATTTCGAGTTCGTCGTTGATTTTTTTGAGGTTTTCTTCGCGTGTTGCCATTTTGATAACTTCCTTTCAAATGCAGTTTGTGATTTTCATTTGGATTTTGTTTTCTGCACCTTATACGCAGGAGTTTCGATTTCGTTACACAGTCCGTCAAAAAATTTTCGCCGTCAAATTTCATTTCACACGCTTAACGTTGTTGCCGTAAATCGTTTTGAAGTCGTCGCGCATTGAAATTTTAATCCAACCGTTGTCGTCGGCAAGTTTAATGCATTTGTTTGCCTTGTCGACGTTGCCGAATTCGCGTTCCGTGTCGTCGCAGATAACGAAGAAAGCCGCCGTCCGATATTTGTTGTCGCGCAGAGCAAAATTTATCATCGACGAATCGCCGCCGCTGTTTCCAAACGCAAGCACGGGTTTTTTGCCGATTTCGCGAGCCATGTTGGTGACTTTGTTCATGTTTATATCTTTGCTGACGAATTCGCCGCGAACAACTTTATCGTCCGCCGACAACGTGTAATCCATGCCGTCCTTGTCGCCCTGGTTCGTCGCAACGTATTTGTAATCGGTGCCAATCATGTTGTCGCCGGCGACGGGCAAAATTTCAGCCGAAACGCGCATATAATCTCTGTCCGCACCGCTCACGAGGAAAATTTTAAAGTCGTTCGCCTTAAGATAGGAAATGACTTCGATCATCGGCAGATAGAACGCTTCGCCGACTTTCAAGTTGTCGAAACCTTCAACGGGCGTGTTTAAAAAATTCCGCGTGTACTCGGCGAATTCTTCAAACGTCATGCCCGCGAAAACCGACGCATTCGACGCGCAATGTTTTCTGCGAACGTCATTTGTCATCTTGTGATTGTAAATCGCCGCTTTGACTGCCTCGCCGTTTTCTCTGTCCTGCGCGGACGCGATATAGTTCGGGTCGTCAAGCGCACGGTGCACAAACATCATGAAATCGAAACAAAACGGCGCAGTTTCGCAAGCAATGGTTCCGTCAACGTCGAACACGGCAATTCTGTCCGCGACGGGAATAAAATTTTTGCTTTTGGGATTGGTCACGTCTTTGACGTATTCGACAAGTTTTTGTTTGGCGACGGAATCTTTCGCCCAATATTTGAAGTCACCGTTTTTCTTGACTTGAATCGCGGCAATTTCCGTACGAGTCGCCGCGTCAACGAAGTTGAATCCGCCGAACGCGATTAAGCCCGCAGTCAAAGCCGCCAAAATTTTTTTGCGCATGTTGTTGCCTCCGAATTATTTTGTGCGCGTGAAATTGTCGCCGATTTAATTGGTGAGTATCTCTTTTTTGACTTGGTTGTAAACCAGCACGGTAAAAATTCCGGTGCCGCCTATCACGTTGCCCAAACCGGTCGGAATCAGGAATTTGAAGCAGTAATCGAAGAGATTCGCGTTACCTTTCATGACTTCGTAAGCCATTTCGCACGAGCCGACAACGACGTGAGCAAAGTCGCCCAACGCAATGCAATAGACGAAGAACATTATCATGACGAATCTGAAATATTTCGTTTGCGGTGACATCCACACAATTGCCGCGATGAGTATACCGGCGGGAATTCCGCGCAAAAGGTTTTCAAGCGGTCGCAAGGTCATGACATTTAACGCCACATCTTGCATTGCGGCTTCAACTTCGGGCGACAAAGTGTATTGGCTCGCGAAAAAAGCCGCCGCTATTGCCGTGCCGATTATGTTGAACAAAAACACGGTGCTCCAAAGCCGAATCACCTTGAAAAGCCGCGCCAACGACCAATCGCTCAACAGCGGAATTATTGTCGTTATCGGGTTTTCCGTGAAAAGTTGCATACGTCCCAATATCACGATGAGAAATCCGACCGTGTAGCCCAAACTTGACACTGCGGATCCTATCGGATAACTGCCGAAGTACATGTGCAATATCGAACGGAACAAAAACGAAAACGACACGAAAATTCCTGCCGCCAAAGCCGAAAACGCCAACGCTCGAAACGAACGAGCCAGTTCTTCTTCGCCTTCCATACGTATTATTTTGAAAATCAACTTGGGAGGCAACGGCGCATGTTCATGCAATGCGTGTTGTTCCAATTTGGATAATCCGCGGACAAAATCGTTTTCTTGTGAATCGTTATGCATTAACACACCTCGTTTCAAAACAGAGTCGCCGCGTCAACCGCCGTGAAACTTGAGAGAGCGATTAAGCCCGCCGTCAACGCCGCAAAAATTTTTTTACGCAATTTGTAACCTCCAATTTGAGCTTAGAGCTTAGAGCTTTAAGCTTTAAGGAAAATCTTCGACCGTCACACCTTAAAGCTCAAAGCTTACAGCTTAAAGCTTTTTAACGTTTCGACGCGTCAATCGGGTCAAGCGTCACGCTTGCTCAAAAAAATTATTTCTTCAAGCCGACGTGAACAATGTTGTCGGAATAATATGGTTCGCTCAACGCAATTCCTTCGGGCGTGTCAATGTCTGCGGGAACAAGCGTGGAATTTTTAGGCACGCTTACCCAAAAGATAACGTCCGCGCCTTTCGACGTAAGAATTGACGCACGCGCTCCGCTGTCGACGCTGACAATTTCGATATTTTGACCGGTACGCCGTGAAATTTCCGCCAAAACCGCTGTGCTGTAACCTGCGGGTTTTCCGTCCGCCAAAATCATATCGAACGGCGGCAAGTCACCGGTGACGGCAACTTTAATCGTGTCCGCGCCGTCAATGTGCGTTATCGGAACTGCGGGCGGCTCCGCGCCGTCTTTCAGTTCGACAATGTATTGTTTCGACAAATTTGACAACGTGCCGTCATCCATCATGTTTTTAATCGCCTTGTTCAAGTCGTTTAAAAGCGCGGTATCGCCCTCACGCACGGCAAAGCAAAATGAGTCGCTCAAAAATTTTTCGCTCGGCAGAATTTCTTTGTTGTCCGACTGTTTAATCATGTACTCGGCGACGCATTGATAAGTTGACATCATGTCGATTTGTTTCGCGTCCAAAGCCATTTGCATATCGTTCATCTTGTCGAAATACTTGTATTCGGCGGACAACTTGGCTTTCGACGGGCGATAAGATTTTTCCAGCTTCTGCATGATTTTATTGTATTCGACTTCGCTCGCGTTCAGGTGTGTAATGACGCCGATTGTTGTCTTGCCGTCGTCATTTTTGTCTTTGGGAGCGGAATTGTCGCCGCCGCCGCAACCCGTCAGCAACAAACACGCCGCGCAGATTGCCGCAAAAAATTTTTTACTCATGTTGTAACCTCCAATTTTAGCTTTGAGCTTTAAGCTTTAAGGAAAATTTTCGACCGTCACACCTTAAAGCTAAAAGCTTACAGCTTAAAGCTTCTTTACGTTGTCGCCGTAAATCGTTTTGAATTCGTCGCGCATTGAAATGGGATTCCAGCCGCGTTTGAGAGCCAAAGCCGTATCGCTTGCCGCACGTTTCGGGTTGCCGAGTTCGCGCTCCGTGTCGTCGCAGATAACAAAGAAACTCATACTGCGATATTTGTTGTCCTGCAACGTGTATTCGAGCATTCCGCTGTCGCCGCCGCTGTTGCCGAACGCAAGCACGGGTTTTTTGCCAATCTGGTTAATGATGCTGAAAATTTTTATGGTCTTGGCGTTATCGTGCAACGGCTTGCCCGAAATGACAATTTTTTCCTTGTGGCGGTCGAAGAAATGATCGTGCGGATTATCTTTGCCCATTTTCGTCGACGTGAAATTGAAATCCGACGCAAGAATTCTGTCGTATTGAATCGGGATTATGTCTTTGACGAGTTCGCGTGTTGTGTCCGCGCCGCAAGCCGAATCAATGTAAACCGCAAATCCGTTGTTCGTCAGGTACGAAATAATTTCAACCATCGGCAGATAAAAAGCTTCGCCGCGTTTCAAATTCGTCAAGCCGGTTTCGTTCGTCTCCATGAAGTTGCGGACGTAAGCGCGATATTCTTCGGGCGTCATTCCGGCATAAACCGCAGTCAAACCCTCGAAATAAGCTTTATTTTCGGCGGGCGTGAGTTTTTCTTTGGCGTAGACTTTGGGCTGAATTTTTTTCGCAAGGTCAAGATATTTTTTCGGTGCCTGATAAGAATCGTCTTCAAGCACGCGATACAAGAACATTGCTTCCTGGAAGTAAATCGGCGCGGTTTCGCAGTAAAAAGTTCCGTCCATGTCGAACGTCGCGATTCTATCTTCGGGCGGAATAAAATTTTCGCTGTTCGGATTCGTCACGTCCTCAACGAATTCCGTAATCTTTTGCAACGTCGGCGAATCATAATTCCAAAATTGGAAGTCAGCCGCAGTTTGAACGTTAATCGCCGCAATTTCTGCGCGGGACGCCGCTTGTGTCGAAATGCTGAAACTTCCGAGCGTGATTAATCCGGCCGCAATCGCCGACAAAATTTTTTTACGCATGATAAAACCTCCAAACATTTAACCGATTTTGACGCTGTGTACGACTTTGCAGTCGCGAGATTTTGAAAATTTTTTGAACTCCTTGCGTGACGACGAAAAAATTTCTCCGTCCAAACTTTTGCGAAGCCGACGAAATTCGGGCTCCAAAGCGTCCCATTCTTTTTTGAATTCGGGATTCGTCATTTCTTCACGAAGGGCATCACGAAAATTTTTCATTTTTGCTCCTAGGCAATTCAAAATCCGTAAAAAATTTTTTCAACGTGCGAACGCGGCGACAACGTTTGAAAATTTTGCAACCGTGTCGCGTCAATCGCCCGTCGCTTTGAATCGAACCGCAAAACTTTTCAACCGATTTTGACGCTGTGCACGACTTTGTATCCGCGCTGTGCCAAAATTTTCAGCACGTCATTGAAACCCGCCGCGTTGTCGTCAAGGCGCACGACAAATTCATAACGGTGTTCGCTCTGCCGGCAGGTGATAAAGCTGTCAATGTTGATTCCGTTGTCCGCAAAAATTTTCGTCACGTCCGCCATAACGCCAAGTTTGTCGTCGACTTCCAACGTCAAACGAATTTTGTCGCCGCGTGGCAAGCCCATCACTTCGATAAAAGTTTTGAGAATATCCGTCGCGGTGATAATGCCGACAACCGCGCCCACGTCCGAAATGACGGGCAAGCCGCCGACTTTGTTGTTGTACATAATCAAAGCCGCTTCCTCAATCGTCGCGCCTTCGTTGACGGTGATAACTTTATCGTGCATTATGTCGCGCACGGAAATTTTATCCAGCAACGAACGAATTTCAAACTTCGACAGCGTCGTTGCGGGACTCGGTGCCACGCGCATAATGTCGCGGTCGCTGAAATAGCCGACAAGTTTTCCGTCGTCAACCACAAGCATTCTGTGGAATTTGTGTTTTTTCATCAAGCGATCGGCCTGCTGAATCGTCGCGTCGCTTGTTACCGAAACCGGATGTTTTGTCATTCTTGCCGCCACAAACATTTTAAATGCCTCCTTCAACAATGCAAAATCGTTTGAACTTGTGCCGTCGTCAACGTGTCCAAATGAGCCAACTTGTTGCGCGCCTCACGATAATTTTTCAACGTTTCCCAGTCGTCCGGATTAAGTCGCCATTTTTCGTCGTTAAGTATCGTGAGCAATTCGCCGAACTCGGCTTCGTCGGGCGTGTGAATTATTTTCCCGCCGCCCAAATGACACGGCATGAAACCTTCAAGCAACAGTTCATATTTCTTGACGAAATCGCGACGAAAAATTTCCAGCAACGGAAAAATTAATTTCAGTTGCGTGACCCAAACGGCGCGTTTGACTTCTTCGCGGGATTTGTTCGTCAAAAAATTTTCGGGAGCGTTCAAAAAATCATTTCCGCATTTGATACATTCTGCACCGCGCTCCACGTCAAAGCCGGTAGCGTTCGAGGCCAGCTCGGCAAGATAGCGTTTTGTAAATTTGTCGCCCGTGCCGAATTGCGCCGCAAGAAAAATATTGAACGCGTAACAATCGTATTCGCTGACCTCGGTTTCAAATGAAAAATTTTCGACGCCCGCTCTGCCGCCAAGTTCACAAGTTTTATCGGTCTCCAAAAGGAAAAGTCCTTTGCCGCCGAATTTGTGATAATCAGCAATGAAGTCGTACCAATTCGCCGCTTGAGCGTTCGACGCGCCGCGAATCAACAAGCAAACGTCATTCAAAATTATGTCGTCGCGCCCGGCAAGAAATTTCACATAAGCATTTTCGTCAATCGGAATCAATTCGTATTTGACATCTTCGCTACAAAAATTTTCAAAGACAAACATTGCCGGTTCGTCGACGAACGAAGAATCAATTTCGCGCACGACTTTTCGCCCACCAAATTTTTTGTTCAGAAATTCGGTAAGAATTTCGTGCATATCCTCAAGCCACGGCGTCACGTCGGCAAGGTGAATCACAACGCTTTTGCCGCTTGCAAGAGTGTCGGCGGTTTTCTGCAAAAAATTTCTCGCGCCCGTTATTTGTTTCCACCAAATTTCGCTCGTTAGGTTCATGTCAGTTTTCTCCGAAGCCGTTCGCTATTTCCGCCTCAATTTCCTCAAGCGTGCCGATTATGTTAAGAAATCTTTGGCGAACGAAAAGATATTTGCCTTTGACGGTCTCGCGCAAAATGTTCAACTCGCAAAGTTCTTTGAGCAACGCTTCAATCTGCTTGACATCTTCGGGCAAAAGATTTTCGAGTCCGAATTCTCCGGCGGTGAACAAAATATCTTCAGCGGAATATCCTTCGTTCGAGTTGTCGTTGTGATAACGCCACGCCATCAAATTCGCAATGACGTAATAAAATTTGTCGTCGCCCAGACGCAACGTCATTTGAATTTTCGTTTTAATTTCCGCGTTGAAATTTTCTTCGCTCAAAACGCTTTGAACGTGACTGTCGCTTATTTGGTAAATCGGTGCGGCGGTTTCGCTGTAGCCCGCGTAATCTTTGCGTGAAAGTGCCTCAATTAGTTTGGCGCAGTAAAGTTGAATCAAGCCGGGGAAATAATTCGTCGTCTCCAAAATCATCAACGCCAACGAATCCGCAGTTTTGCTGTCGACGGAAAAATAAAGTCCCAGGCAACGGAGCGGCTCGCGAAGTAATTCGTTTGCCTCGTCGAAATCGAAAGGTCTGACCACAAGCGACGGCAGTTTTGCAATTTGCCCGTTGTTGCCGAGTGCCTCGTCGCGATAAAAGCGCACAACGTCCCGCAAACCCGCCATAACGAACTTGAAGCGCGTACCTTCGGGCGGATTTTGTTGCAGATCAATCAGTTGCAAAATCGGCGCAAAACTTTCCTTGCGGCAACTTTTAAGAAAATCGTCCGACTCGTCCAGTGCAAGCAGGAAGTGCGGAATTTTATTGGGCTTTGAACTTGCCAAACGTTTTTTTATCGCGTCGATGAGATTTGCCCAATCGTTAATGTCGGGAACATTTTTGTCGAAGAAATTTTTATCGCGCAGGTCTTTGCAGATTTTCAACGCGGCGGCCGCGCAGTCGCATTTGTTCACGTCGACGAAAATCGCACGGTCGTTGTTTTCGTTGCGGTCGAGACTTGCACACGCCATTTTTAAAAGCGCGGTCTTGCCCAGTTGTCGTCCGCCGTAAACCAAATTGACATCGTCGAAATCCAGCACGCGACGCATTTCTTTTTCGCGCCCGATAAAAATTTCCGGCGGAATTTGCACGTTCGGATTGAAAACGTAAGGTTGACACGCGGCGAAAGGCATCGTCAGCGACATCAAGATTTTGTTTATCTGAAGTTCGTCGTAATTTTTTATCAGGTACATCATCAACACGCGGTCGACGACGGCAAAAATTTTCGTAATGCCGGACTCGGCTTTTATTTTGCGCGCCAAACTTCTGCGGGTCGGCAACGTCAATGCGTAATCCAAAAGAATCAACGTGTCGTCTGCGTTGCCCAATGCCTTGAAACGCTCAATCAATCCGTCGGCGTCATACTTGCCGAAAAGACACGTCACGCGAAAACCGTTCACTTCCGCCTTTGAGCCGAACGCGGGAATCGGATGGCTGTAATTTGAACTTTGCCCGTTGTTCGGTCGCAAAAGTTTGATTTTGTAAGTCAACGCATCTTTTTTGAGCGCGCCGAATCGTTCGACGTTTTCAACTTTAAAACCCAGCGCGTTGAGCAAGCGTTGAATTTTTTCCGTGCCGACATCGCCGCTTTGCGGGAAGCCATTCGGAATCCAGCTGTCAACCAAAAATTCGCCGCCCTTGATGGCTTTGGAAGTTTTCGCGTAAGAAAAACGCTTGTTTTTGTCGACGAGATTTTGAAACGAATCACTTGCCTTGCTGACACGTTCGTAATAATCTTCGTAATCCTTCAGGAAACGTTGCAGGTGAGTTGTTCCGGTTTCCTGCGTCGCGGAATAAAGTTTGCCGTCGCCGAGACGATTTATCAGCCCTTGGGCAACCGTGTAATTTCGCCCGTCAATCATCTTGCGAACCTGCGCAACGGTTTGTTTAACTGCGGGCGCGTCCGGCAATTCGTTCGTCTTGCGGCAATAGTTGTCAATTCCGAGTTGCAAATTCTTTTCGAGAATCGCGGCATACTTGGCGGCGTCCGATTTGGTTTTGTTTGCCCAATAAGTTTTGACGCGGAAAAACACGCCGAAGTTGTTAAGCTTGCCCGCGAATTCAAAGCAACGGTCAATCAGCTTGAGAATATTTTCTTTCGTATTCGGCGGCGCGTTGTCAAATTGTCCGTAACTCTGCGCCAGCTCCATAAAGCCGAAAAATTTTTTCTTATCGTTGAGCGCAATTTTTTGCATGGCGTCAATGCCGGCTTGCAATTTGAACTTGCATTTTTCGATAAACGAACCGCCGCCGAATTTTTCAAGGTACGCGTCGATAAGTTGCGCCGTGCCGAAGTCGCCGTCTTTTTTCGCGTTCACGAAAATATTTTCGATGCGTTTCTCGAAGGTCGGCAATTTTGCGCGGGTGTGCGCGATAATCCGCTCCGGGACACCGTTTGAAGTGCCGTCAAGCGTGTTGAATGTCAAAATCGGAAAATAATTTTCGTCCAACAAAATTTCCGTGCCGCGCAGAAAGTTCGCGTAAAAATATTTTTGACGGTCGGGCTCGAAAGTTCCTTCAAGCTTGTCGATAATTTCTTGCAACGTCGCGATTAAAATTTCGTGCCGCGCAACGTGTTCTTTGAGCAAAATTTTTTGTGCGGCCTTCGCGTTGGCGATTAATTTACCGCGAATTTTTTTGTATTCGGTAACGCCCTCGTCAGCACGCAGAGACGTATTTTCGTCGAAAAGTTTCACGCGCTCGCAAAGAATTTCAATCGCCTTTTTGAACGAAGTCACCACGTTATTTTTAAGTTCGCCGACCAACATGTTATTTTTCTTTTTTTGGGTGATGTTGTTGCCGGCCGCTTCCCATGCCGCCGCGATAATGTTGTCGAGTTTGAAAATGTCGACGTTCTCCACGCTCAAGGGCGAATCTTCCCGCATGAATTTTTCGGTCAAATATGTCTTGAGCTTCGTCGAAATTTCCGCGTCAATCGCGTCGTCGGCAACGAATTCAAGATAATCGACCAGCTTGCTGCCGTTGCCGAAAAGAATTTTTTTCGTTTCGATAAAGCGCGGGTTGAAGGCTTTGTCCGAAGTATTTTTAAAGCGTGCGATACAAGTTTGAGCTTCGGTGCGAAGTCGGGCGATTTTCGTTTCCGTCTGTTGAAGATTTTTGACGCGATAATCGGCGTAATAATCCGCTCCGTTGTGCGCCTTATCTTTAAAGTTCATCAATGCGAAAATCAAATCGGACAACGGCGCGTTTGTTCCGATAAGCCCGAAATTTTTTATCATGCCGTGCAAATTTTTCATGTCGTAATCGAACGGCTTATCGTTGTAAAAAAACGTGCGCAGTGTCGCCGCAGTCAAACAATTTTCGTCGAGCGTTGCGCTCCCGTCCATCAACGAAATTATTTTTTCGGCGGAATAACTCATCCCCAAAAGTGGGTCGTTCATTGCGTAGGCAAGCGGCAGATAAATCGGCGACCACGAATCATCCTGCAAACTCAACGCTTTGAGATAAGCCGTCGCGCAGTAAAATTTTTTCGCGGCAATCATTTCGTCGACAATCGCAAAATTATCGGGAACGATTTTGTCGGCAACAGTTTTGTCGGGAACGGTTTTGTCGGGAACGGTTTTGTCGGGAACGGTTTTGTCGGGAACGGTTTTGTCGGGAACAGTTTTGTCGGGAACGATTTTGTCGGGAACAATTTTGTCGGGAACGGTTTTGTCGGGAACAATTTCGTCGGCGACAGTTTTATCGTCAGACGTTTCGTCCGGCGTCGTCGGTGAGGCATCTTGCGCCCAAAGTTTCTCAAACGGGAATTTTTCCGGCGTGTCTTTGCGATAAAAAACATTTTCGTCGAACGAATAAATATAAAGTTCTGCGTCATTCGGGAATTTTTTCGACAGAGCAATTTTGAGCGCGTCCAAAATTTTTTCGGCGTGTGAAACGTTAAGTCCAACCGCAATCAATCGGGTGATTTTGTCGCGACCGGTCATGTATTTGACGAAATCGCGCAAGAATTTTTCGGCATCGTCGGGCGCACTCCAAAAGCAACCGAAAGCCAAATCAAAGTTACCATTGTATTCAAAACCGACGAAAAAACTTTCGTTAAACAAATTGCAGAAGTCAGTAGAAATTTTCCGCTCATTCGCAAGTGCGCGCAGACGAACGGGCATCACGTGCGCCAAAGCGATTTGCAAACGGTCTTCGAGTAATTCCCCGTCGTCAACATTTTTCGCCCAATCGAGGGTAACTTTCTTCGAGGAAATTTTTGAATAAATTTTCTCAAACGTTTTGCCCTTGTCGTCCTTCATGAAGTCGAAAAAAATCTTTGACTTGCCGTAAAATTCACCGCGCCCGCTCAAAGTGTAATGCTTGAGATAGCCTTTGGTGTACAAAATTTGCAGCGTGACGGCGAGATTTTCCGCTTTAAAAATTTTTTGAGGATCAAGCATTTCAAGAGAAAAACACGACTCCACAACTGCCGCCTTGAATATGCAACGTTTTTCGCTGAAGAGTGCCGGCGATTCAAAAAGTTCTTTGACGGTGCGTACGTTGATTTTATGATTCGGATCGAATTCGACCGTAAATTTTTCCTGCCAGGATGCAAGTTCGGCGGCGGACAGGAACGCGTCCTTTTCGCGAAGAATTTCGGCGAAATTTTCAGTCGGCGCACTGTCGGTGAATTTATTTTCAGGTTGTTGCGACTTGGTGTCGACGGGAAAAATCAAACGCCCCTGCTGTGATACGGTCAAATCGCTGCCGAGAAACGCCGTGCCGATAAAATCGTTGCCGAAAAATTCGCTGAGTTCTTTGATAGCCGAAAATCTTTTGCCGAAATCCGGTTCTTCAAATGCTTCGATAAATTTCGCGTAAGGTTCGACGGCGACTTTCGTCCTTGGATTAAGTTTTTTCGGCTTAAGCAATTTCGATAAGGTTGCTTGATGTTTAAGTAAAACTTTTTCAAAATCGGGGTTCGTCGATATGAGTGACAAAAATTTTTCCGCACGTTCAAAAAAATTTTGTTCGATAATTTTTTTCTCCTGCGCGGACAAAGATTCTTTCAACTCCGCAAAAGTTTTCGGCATATTCGCGTTGAAAAGTTCTTGCCAAGTTTCGCGGCAGGTAAGTGATTCTTTGCTCCAGAAGGCAAAAGTTTGACTGAAGTCGTCGAGTATTTTGGGCGAAAGCAACATTTCCGCTATGTCAATGGTTTCCGTATCGCCGAAAAGGCTTTTGAGTGTTTTGGCATGATTGTAAATGTTATCTAACGCGTCGCGAAGTTGAGCAATTTTTTTCAGTCCGTCCGTGCTGTCCACAAAATCACTCCTTAACGTCAAATTACATGGCGAATCAAAAATTCCGTGATAACGCCCAAAACATTTTCCTGTTGCCAATGTTCGTCTGCGTGACCGGCATTCGTAATTAAATAACGTTCCGCCTCGACATCTTGGCTGAGCAACGCTTTGAACAGCAATTCGGTCTGCGCGGGCGAAACGACGCTGTCATTTGTGCCGTGCATCAAAAGCATCGGTGCGGAATTTTTCGTTATGTAGTTAATCGGGTTGGCTCGCTCCGCCGAAACAGGATGCGCCAAAATTCCGCCGTCGACGCCGCCGAACGCGGGAATTCCGTTTACGAAAAGCGAAGTGACCGAAGCCGCCGAGTTATACAGATTTTGCAGTTCGACAGGAAAAGTTTCCGCAATCTGCCGTAAATCCGACGGACCGTATAAATCGACCGCCGCAACAATTTCGCTCGACACATCAAGATTTTCGCCGACATTGAACATTTCCGCGTTGTTGGTGACCGCCGCAAAAGCCGCAAGGTATCCGCCGACACCGTCACCGACGACACAAATTTTTTCCGGATCGACGCTGAATTTTTGCGCGTTCGCCTTCAGGAAACGAATTGCCGATTTCACGTCCTCAAGCGGTTGCGGAAATCTTGCACCGGGCACCGTGCGATAATTTATGCTTGCCACGACGAAATTTTTTTCCGCCAAATACATTCGCAGTTGCGGCATTCGCGCTTTGTTCGCCGAAATGAACGTGCCGCCCGTCACGAAAATTACTGCGGGCAATTTTCTTTTGATCTGCGGGATTAGCAAGTCCATTTGCAAAAGTTGATGCGGGTTATCAAACGTCGGCACTTGCGCATAAACCACGTCCGGTACGAAATGAATTTTCGCACGCGTGAGCGGCACATATAAAATTTTGCTCTCGAACATGTTCAACCTCCAAGATAAGCTTTGCGGCAACGTGACGTTACGTCCGATTGGAATTTTCCGCAACGTTGTCGCAGATTGAAATTTGCCGATATGTTTAACCTCCAAGATAAGCTTTGCGAACGTCTTCGCTTGCGGCAAGTTCTTTCGCGTCGCCCGACAGCGTGATTCGTCCCGTCTCCAAAACGTAAGCGCGATTGGCAATCGACAACGCCATATTTGCATTTTGTTCGACCAGCAAAACCGTCGTGCCGGTCTTGTTTATGTCGACGATGATTGAAAAAATTTCGCGAATCAAAAGCGGCGCAAGTCCCATACTCGGTTCGTCAAGCAACAAAAGTTTCGGGCGACTCATCAAAGCGCGACCCATTGCAAGCATTTGTTGTTCGCCGCCCGAAAGTGTACCTGCCAGTTGCGAAATTCGTTCTTTCAAGCGCGGAAAACGTCCGAAAACCATTTCCATATCTTTTTTGATTTCGTCTTTGTCGTCGCGAATAAATGCGCCGAGTTCGAGATTTTCCAGCACAGTCATTTCCGCAAAAATTCGGCGACCTTCGGGCACTTGAGAAATTCCTTCGCGAACAATTTTATGCGCGGGCATTCCCGCGATATTTTTGCCTAGAAAATTTATCGCGCCGGTTTTCGGTTTCAAAAGTCCCGAAATTGTTCGGAGCGTCGTAGATTTTCCCGCGCCGTTCGCGCCGATAAGCGTAACGATTTCGCCTTCGTCGACGGACAAGCTGATTCCTTTTATCGCGTGAATCGCGCCGTAATAAACGTTGATGTCTTTGACTTCAAGCATTGCCATAAGCAAGCCTCCTCATGTGTCGTGCAGAGAAATAAATTTTTCGATGTCGTTAAAGTATTTGAAGTTGTCGTGGATTTTGTCGAGGCTCCAATTCCACCATTTGATTCGCAAAAGTGATTCGATAACTTCAGGCGGAAAACGATATTTGATAATCTGCGCGGGATTGCCGCCGACGATTGCATATGGCGGAACGTTTTTGACGACGACGCTGTCGGCCGCGATAACTGCTCCGTCACCGATAACGAGCGGCCTGTCGGGATTCGACTTAAAAATAACGCCGCGCCCGCACCAAACGTCATTGCCGATTGAAATTTGACACTTGCCCTGCGGTGACATGAATTCTTTCGGGAATGGCCAATCAAAGAAAAATCGGCTGTATTGCATGACGTTGGATTTGTTGTGCCCGATGTTGAGTTCAAACTCAAACAAAATATTCCACGACAGCGAAGAAAATTTCCCGACGCGTATATCGCCGTTGCGCTCAATGGACACATTGTCGTAGATGTAACTTTTTTTGTCGACGAAGATGACGGAATCGCTTTTTTTGAACGAGTAACTTTGCGGATAAATTGTGGCGCGCACTTTAAATAAATTTTGGTCGTCAAAGACGCCGTAAGCGACACCTTCTTTAAGCAGGCGCGGAACGTTCAGATTCGGCACCTGAAAAACTCGCCCGTCGATGATTTTGTTGCGCGGAAAACCTTGAGCTTCCAAAAACTTCATGCGATCGAAAAAATGTTCGTGCGACGAAATTATCGCGATGTCGAAGTCGCTCGGCTTATAATCCGCCGTCGGATCACTTGCAATGTCAACGCGGGCGACGATGTCCAAATTGCCGCACTTGACTTGCGTGTCGTAAAACGGTTGCAACTCGTTAAAAATGTCGTCCGTGCCGAAGAGTAAAGTTTTGTACGCCATAAGTTCACCTCAGTTGACAGCTTCGTCGCCCAGGTAAGCGCGAATGACTTCGGGATTGTTTTGAATTTCGGCGGGCGTGCCGTCCGCGATAATCATGCCGTATTCGAGGACGTAAATTCTTTCGCAAATGCCCATAACCAAACTCATATCGTGTTCAATCAGCAGGACAGTCAGCCCGAATTGTTTGCGTATCCAGCGAATCATTTCCATAAGTTCTTGGGTTTCCTGCGGGTTCATGCCGGCGGCGGGTTCGTCGAGCAAAAGCAATTTCGGTTTCGCCGCCAAAGCGCGGGCGATTTCAAGTCGACGTTGTGCGCCGTAAGGAAGATTTTTCGCGACTTCGTAAGCGTGTTCTTCGAGCTTGAAAATTTTCAGCAGTTTAAGTGCGTCGTCTTCGATAGATTTTTCTTCGCCGAAATAGCGACCCATGCGCAAAACCGTTTCAATCAAGCCGTATTTAACGTGGCAGTGGTACGCAATTTTCACGTTGTCGAGAACGCTTAATTCACTGAACAGGCGGATATTTTGGAACGTGCGAGCGACGCCGCGTTGAGTAATTTCGTAAGGTTTGAGCCCGACGACAGATTTTCCGTCGAAAATAATTTCGCCCGTCGTCGGTTGATAAACGCCCGTTATCAGATTGAACGCCGTAGTTTTACCCGCGCCGTTGGGACCGATTAAACCGATAAGTTCGCCCTTGTCGATGTATATGTTGAAATCCGAAACGGCTTTGAGTCCGCCGAAGACTTCCGACACGTCCGTTGTTTCGAGCAAATGTTTGTTGTCAGCCATAGAAAAATCCTTTCCGCAAGTTTTAATGTTTTGAATCAACTTTTCTTTTGCACGCCCAAAAGAAAAGTTGCAAAAGAAAAGGGCGCGCCTACGCGGCGGGCGAGGCAGTGCGTTTTCGCGTTGAACCGGTCGCTTCGTCACCCTTTTGGCCGCGAAATTTGCATCACGCAAATACCGCGGCAGGAGCCGTCATCCGTGACGGCTCCTTTTCGTTGACGTGTCGCGTATCATTTCGTCTTCGTTGCGCCAAGGAATATCGTCGCCGATTAAATTTGTAATTTCGTTCATGATTGCCAAATTTTTTTCCGCACGTGATTTTGAATTGATTCCGAGCAATTCGCGAATGCTTTTTCGGATTTTAACGAGCACATCTGCTTTTTCGTCGGGAATATTTTCAATCAACGCAATGACTTCTTGCTTAAGTGCCGTCACGTCGTCGCCTCCTTCGCCGACCAAAGTTTCAATTTCTTCCATGACCGCACTGTTCT
>JAFUYE010000059.1 GCA_017470715.1 Selenomonadaceae bacterium | reverse complement strand
GTCGACCATTCCGGAAGATGAATACAATCAAGCTCAATCTTCGTTCGCTGAGGAAAATAATTACAGTTACGCGCCGACACCTTCGCCGGAAAATTTTTATGCATCGTCCGTTCCGAAGAATGAATACAATCAAGCTCAATCTTCGTTCGCTGAAGAAAATAATTACAATTACGCGCCGCCCGTGCAGAAAAATTTTTACACGTTGCCGAAAGAAAATTATTCGCCGCCGCGTCGCCCGCGAAATCAAAAGCCGGTTTTGCATTTGAATCAGACGATTGAAGAAATGCTCGCCACGCTCGACGAAATGGAAAATTTGTCGCCGAAAAATTCTCAACCGAAAAATTTTCAACCGGTTTTGCCGCACGCCGCGCCCGTCGATAAACATGAACCGCAAGTTTTCGGCAACCTGTTTTTCATGCTGGAAGGAATGCGCCACGGTCCTTTCGACAACGAAAAAAATCGTTACGTCGCGTTGATGCAGTGTCTTGCGGAACTTTACCCGTATCAAATTTTGAAGGAAGCCGGTCACCATATCAACAGTATGCACCGCTTGACGCTCATGAAGGGCGGCAGTTACATGTATTTTCGTGAGCCCGTCGAATTGCCTAACAACATGTTTCTCGACAAAGATTTTCCCGACCGCGTGCTTGTCGAAAACGAACGTTACTTTTTGGCGCGTTGCGGATTGTATTTTGAAAACGTGATGTTCAATGCCTGAAAAAATTTCAAGCGCGCCGCGAATCGATTGGGCGGACTTCGCCAAAGGTTTCGCTATGATTCTCGTGGTTATCGGTCACGTGGTTGATTTTAATGCCCTGTTATGTACGATGCCTGCCGCGTTCCGTATGCCGTTCTTTTTCGTGATAGCGGGATTTTTTTTGAACTTGAGCAAATGGGGCGCATCGGAAAATTTCCGACCGTTCGTGACGAAACTTTTTAAACGGATGATTATACCGTACTTTATCGCGAATCTTTTGTGGTATCCGATTTGGTTTGTCGCCTGTCATAAAGCCGGACTTTTGGGATATTCTTTTTGGGGCTGGACGAAAATTTTACCGTTCGACGCGTTGACGGCAATTTTTATCGGCAATGCCAACGGCACCGGATTAGTCTTGATACCGCTGTGGTTTTTGCCTGCGCTGTTCTTCGCCGAAATAATTTTCGTCGTGCTTTGGAATCGGCTGAACAAATTCGGCGCGAAAATTTTCGTGCTTGCCGTCGTGATTTTTTCCTGCTTCGGTTTCAACGTAAAAAATTTCGTGAGCCTTTGGTTTGACGTTGACATTGCACTTGTCGCGCTGATTTTTTTGCTGGCGGGAATTTTGATTCGCAAATATAATTTCGTCGACCGAATCGATTTAAAAATTTTCGTCGGCTTGACGGCGATTGTGCTCGGCGCGTTTTTCTTCAACGAACATATCGACATGAATTTTCGGATATACGGGAACGCATTTTTGTTTTACGCGGGCGGAATTGCCGGCTCGTTGCTTGTCATGAAAATTTCAATGCTCGCCGTTAAAGTTCGCGGAAAGTTTATCGCGTTGATTGAAGACTGTGGACGACAAACCATGCTGATTTTGGTTTTGCATCCGATTATCGCGAATATCTTTTACGAAATAATTGTTCGCGCCGCAGATATTCCGCCCGAAAATCTCTTTGTGGAGCCGACCATTATTTTTTTCGCGACGATTTTCGGCACGCTGATTCCGCTGTGGATTGCCAAACGTTTCGGGAAATTGCCCGTGCTGAAACATTTCTGCGCGTAAAAATTTTTTTGCCGTAACGCTTGCTTGAAATCAATCTGATAATTTATAATTGGATTGAAGATTTTAGGGGGCGTTGACCATGAAAATTACACGCAGAAATTTCGTTAAACTCGCAGGGATTGCGGGGCTCGTCGGACTTACGGACGTTCTTACGGGCTGCACAAATACGACGACGACCACCCAAATCCAACAAAATACCGCAGAGGCCGAAAGGATTCCGCCTGACGCGAAAGCGAAAGTTTATTTTTCCAAAAAAATAGATGCGGAACACCTTATCAGACTCTACGAAAGAATCAATTCCGATATAACGGGCAAAGTCGCGATTAAAGTGCACACGGGCGAACCCGGCGCGCCGAATATTTTATCGCCCACAATGGTACAAAAATTTCAAGCGACGATTCCCGATTCGGCGATTGTCGAAACAAACACGCTTTACGAAGGCGCACGTTCCACGACAAGAAAACATCGCAGGACGTTGAAACTTAACGGCTGGACTTTTTGCGAAGTGGACATTCTCGACGAAGAAGGCGACGTGTCTTTACCCGTCAGCAAAGGTTTTCATTTGAGCGAAGTGGCGGTAGGCTCGCATTTGACGCGTTACGATTCGATGATTGTTTTGACGCACTTCAAAGGTCATTCAATGAGCGGATTCGGCGGCTCGTTGAAAAATATCGGCATGGGTTGTGCTTCCGCACCGAAAGGCAAGCGACAAGTTCACGGTCTTGAAGACACCGGCGATTGGGTCGGCGACGCAACTTTTACGGAATATCTTGCGGACAGCGGCAAGGCGATTTGCGATCACTTCGGCAATCAAATGGTATTCATTAACGTTTTGCAACGGCTCAGCGTCGACTGCGATTGTGCGGGAACCGGAGCTGCCGCGCCCGAATTGCCGGACATCGGAATTCTTGCGTCGAAAGATATTCTTGCCGTCGAACAAGCTTCCGTCGACATGATTTACAATTTCCCGGACGACAGGAAAAAATCTTTAATCGCACGTATCGAAAAGCATTCGGGCTTGCGTCAGCTCACGGCAATGGAAGAACACAAAATGGGCACGCCGAATTACGAACTGATTGACATTGATTGACACGTCACAAAGAATTTCGTTGGCATAAAATTTTTGTCGAGCCGACGATTTTTTTTGTGCTTTGACAGCAGAACTGCTATAATTGCTTAGTTTTCAAATTGACATTGCGAAGGGAGAAATTTTGATGTTGACGATTGACAGACTTCAAGAACTTGGAGTCAATACGAAAGACGGCTTGAGCAGATGCTTGGGCAACGAAAAATTTTATTTCCGCATGATCGGCATGGGCTTGAAAAATGACGCGTTCGAGAAATTGAGCAAAGCACTTGCCGACGGAAACTTCGACGAGGCTTTTGAACACGCGCACGCACTTAAAGGCGTCGTCGGAAATTTGGCGTTGACGCCGATTTACAATCCGCTGTCCGAAATGACCGAAATGCTTCGCGCAAAAAAAGATGCCGATTACGTCACAATGTACGCGCCGATAAAAGAAATTCGCGACAAGCTGGTTGCCGAACTTTAAGGACTGGTCTCAATGCTTGATTTCAAACCGAGCTTTTACGAAAAAATTTTCGCGTCGCCCGACAGCAATGCCGTTTTGATGCGCGTGGAAGATGACGGAAAATTTTTCCCCGTGTGGTGTTCGCAAAAATTCGCCGAAATGTTGGAATGCACCGCCGAAGAATTTATCGCTGCCGAACACGACAATTCGCTTGAAAAAATTCATCCCGACGACCGCGACGAACTTGATTACCTTTTCCGCAACAAAATCACCCGCAACGGCAAAAACAATTTGACGATTCGTCGCCGCACGCTCAAAGACAATTTGCTTTGGGTAAACGCAAGTTGCAATTTCGTCGACGAGGACGGAATTTGTTACGCTTATTGCAACTGTTTGGACGTGACGAACATTAAGCGCTACGAACAGCGGGCAAAAAATCTTTACGAAGGTGTTCGCGTCGAGCTGGAAAATCTTTCGGGACAAACTTTTTTGTCGCTACGCATGAATTTGACGCGCAACTTGATTGAAGATTGTCGCGGCAGTGAACTTGTCAACAACGACCTGCGCGGCATGAAAATTTCTGAACGCTTCAACGAGCGGCTGAAATATTTTCCGCTGGAACGCGACCGCAAAAAATTTTTGGACGAATTCAACACGGAACGTCTGCTTAAAAATTTCGCGGAGGGAATCAATTCGACTTCCGCCGTATTTTTCACACGCCGACCGAACGGGCGCGAATGTTTCGTAAATTACCGTGTCACGTTGCGCCGCGACCCCGAAACGGAAGACATTATCGCTTTTGCCGCCGAGCAGGATCACAATCGCCAAATCGTCAGCGATACCGTTTTGCACAAGGCGTTGAGCGACCAATTCGACATGATAACTTACATCGTCGGCGGAAATTACGGCGTTGTTATCGGTGACGCGTCGAAGGCAGCCAAAGGTTCAATCTTTCCGCGAAAAAAATTCGGCAGCTACGAAGATTATCTTAACGAGCAAGTTAAGCCCGTGTTGACCGGCACGCCCGAAGAGCAGGAGAAATTTTTCAACGCGTTGCAACTCGACAAAATTGAAAACGCGCTGGCGATTAAGGAGCCTTACGAAGTCAATTTGCATTGCTTTATCGGCGGCGAAATTTATCACAAGCGTTTTGTTTTTTATCTGGTTGACGCGCAGGTGAAATTTTATATCCTGCTGAAAAATGACGTGACGAAAATTCAGCGTGACCGGTTGGCGAAAAATGAACAGCTTAAAAACGCGCTGGAAGTTGCCAATCAAGCCAACGTCGCAAAATCCGCGTTCTTGTCGAGCATGAGCCATGAAATTCGCACGCCGATGAATGCAATTATCGGGCTTGATTCAATCGCGCTCAAAGATGAAAACGTTCCCGCGACAACCCGCGAGAAACTTGAAAAAATCGGTGCGAGTGCCCGTCACCTGCTGGCGATTATCAACGACATTTTGGACATGAGCCGAATTGAATCCGGTCGCGTCGTCCTCAAGAAAGAAGAATTTTCCTTCAGCGAGTTGATTGAGCAAGTCAACGCAATGTTCAGCACGCAATGCCGTGAAAAAAATATTCGCTACGGTTGCACGGTTCGCGGGCAAGTGGACGATTTTTATATCGGCGACGACAGCAAGATTAAACAAATTTTGATTAACGTAATCGGCAACGCGGTCAAGTTCACGCCCGACGGCGGCGAAATAACTTTTACCGTCGAACAAATTGCGCGTTTCGAGGACAAGTCGACGTTGCGTTTCGTCGTCAAAGACACGGGCATCGGTATCGACGAAAATTATCTGCCGAAAATTTTTGAGCCGTTCAGTCAGGAATATTCCGATACGTCAACTTCATACAGCGGCACCGGTTTGGGTATGGCGATAACGAAAAATTTTGTCGAGATGATGAGCGGAAAAATTTCCGTGCGTTCAAAGAAAAATCACGGCTCCGAATTCACGATTAATTTGACGCTCCGCAATTCGCCGAAATCCGCAAACGACAGACGCGGCAAAAAAATTAACGTCAACGATTTGAAAGTTTTGATTGTCGACGACGACCCCATTGCCTGCGAACACGCCAAACTTGTGCTTGATGAAGTCGGTATCTTTGCGGAATTTTCCTTGAGCGGCGCGGAAGCTGTCGAAAAAGTTATCTTGCGTCGAGCCCGTCACGAACCGTACAACATTTTGCTGATTGATTTGCGTTTGCACAACGAAGACGGCCTGCAAGTCACGCGGCAAATTCGCGACATTGTCGGCAACGAAACGGCGATTATAATTTTGACGAGCTATCGTTGGGATGACATTGTCGAAGAGGCAATGGCCGCCGGCGTCGATCGTTTCATGACGAAGCCGCTGTTTTCAAACAACATCGTTAGCGAATTTCACGAGGCTTTGGAACAAAAAAATTTCAACGAGCCGCCGAAAAAACTTGCCGACTTGAACGGTAAACGAATTCTTATGGCGGAGGATATGCCCGTCAACGCCGAAATTATGATTATGGTTTTGTCTATGCGCGGCATGGAAGTCGAACACGCGCCCAACGGTCAAGAGGCTGTCGACATGTTTGCGGCGTCGGAACCGAATCATTTCGACGCGGTGTTGATGGATATCCGAATGCCGATTATGGACGGCTTGACGGCGACGACGACAATTCGCGAACTCGACCGACCGGACGCAAAAAAAATTCCGATTATCGCAATGACGGCAAATGTTTTCGACGAAGATGTTCAACGCTCATTGCAAGCGGGCATGAACGCGCATTTGTCAAAACCCGTCGAGCCGGAACATCTTTATCAAACTTTGCAGGAACTTATCGAAGAATAAATTTTCCCGACCGAGTCGGGATTTTTTTTGCGATAACGTTACGGATTATGAAACGGTTTGCCAAATTGGATGCAACGTCACGTTGCCCCCCGACTGTGTCGGGATTTTTTTTTTTGCGGAGAGCGTAAAAATTTTTTATTCATTGTCGCGCCAAAGCAGATATTCGATTGGTTTGCCGAAAATTTCAACGAGCTTGACTTTATCTTTCGTCGTGAAACGAACTCGGTCGTGCATTTTGTCAGATATTGTCTGTTTCGACAATCCCAAAAGTTTGGCAAGAGATTCATACGTCATTCTCCGTGCATCAAGTTCAATCAGCAGATTTTTAAATAGAGTGTATCCGCGTTTCGACGGCGAATGACCACTGCCGGCTCCTTCGCCACCGTCAGCCAAGTTGTAACCGTTCGGGGCTTTGGTATTCAACATGGCAATGCAACGGCGTTCTTCCGAATTCATTTCAGCTCTCGAAGCGCATTTTTTGAGAACATGACAACGAAAATTTTCCTTGCCGTGACGACGAATGGCACTGCCAATGAGTGATTCCGCGTAACGGTGCTTCTCAAAGCGTTCTTTGAGCGTTTTGGTCGTTTGCCCAACGTACATCTTGCCGTTGACCATGTTGATGATGACGTAGACTGTCCCGAAGATTTCCATAAAAGCTCCCGCCTTTCGTTGACAGCGCGGCGCGAGCGTTGTAGAATCAAAAAAAGAAACAGGCTCTGCGTCACGCTGATTGTTGTTCTAAGCGACTCAATCGTAGCACGCAGGGCTTTTTGTGTCAACGGACGACGTGTTGAAAAAATTTCCGACAAACGCTTGATGCTTCGACAGTTTTCCTTGACTTTGAGTTGACGCCAATTTTTATAATGCTGTCAAATTAGTTTGGAGGTTTTATCATGGACATCAACAGACGTGATCTTTTCAAAATGGCGGGCGTTGCGGCTTTAACTGCGGCTGTCGGTCAATTCAACGTCGCGGAGGCGGCACATGCAAAAAAAATTATCAAGCTCAACGCGGCTCCCGTCGTCGGCTCCAAAAATGTCACGGGCACAAAATTTTCCGGCACGGCGGCAAAAGTTTACTTCACGGACAAAATCGACGCGCCGCATTTAATCAAGCTTTACAACAAAATCAACGGCGAAATCTTTGGCAAAGTCGGCTTGAAATTGCACACGGGCGAGCCTCACGGTCCGAATATTTTGCCGCGTGAAATGATTCGGGCGTTCCAAGCTCAAGTTCCGAACAGCAACATTATCGAAACGAACACGCTTTACGTTGCCAAACGCTACACCACGGAAGACCATCGCGCAGCGATTGCCACAAACGGCTGGAATTTTTGCGACGTTGACATCATGGACGAAGACGAAAACTACGTTAATTTCCCCGTCAACGGTGGCTTCCATTTGAATGAAGTGGCTATGGGCGGTCATCTGGTCAATTATGATTCGGTTGTCGTGTTGACGCACTTCAAAGGACATGCAATGGGCGGTTTCGGCGGCAGTCTCAAAAATATCGCTATCGGTATGGCGAGCGGGCATGTTGGCAAAGCGCAAGTTCACGGTTACGACACGGCAAAAGGTATGCCGCCCGTGAACGTGAATTGGCTGGACGAAAGTGTTGTTCCGCTTAAAGAAGAATTCATGGAACGTATGGCGGACAGCGGTAAAGCAACCTGCGACCATTTCGGCAAGCGGATTGTCTTTTTGAACGTCATGAGGCGAATGTCCGTCGATTGTGACTGCGCGGGAACTCGTGCTGCCGAACCGACCTGCGCGGACATCGGAATTTTGGCGTCAACAGATATTTTGGCGATTGACCAAGCCTGTTGTGATTTTGTTTGGACGGCGACGGACACCAAAGACCTGCGCGAACGTATCGAATCACGGCACGGCTTGCGTCAACTGTCGGCAATGGCTGAACACAAAATGGGCAACCCGCAATACGAATTGATTCAAGTTGATTGAACGGAGTTTTTCAAATGAAGTATCGCACTCTCGGAAAAAATTTAACGGTCTCGGCTGTCGGGCTCGGTTGCATGGGATTTTCTCACGCGTACGGCGCACCTGCCGACAAAAACGAAATGACCGAATTGCTTGCACGGGCTGTGGATTTCGGCTGTACATTTTTTGACACGGCGGAAGCTTACGGCACGCCCGACAATCCGCACGACAACGAAGAACTTGTCGGCGCGGCGTTGAAACCTTATCGCGACAAAATCGTTATCGGTACGAAATTCGGCATTTCCTTCGATGAAACGTCGACCGAAACAAACAAGCCCGTTATCGCCGATTCGCGTCCCGAAGTCATAAAAAAATCCGTCGAAGGTTCGCTGAAACGCTTACAGACGGATTACATTGATATTTATTGGCAACACCGTCAAGACCCGAATGTTCCCGTCGAAGAAGTCGCGGGCGTGATGCACCGGCTTATCGACGAAGGAAAAATTTTGAGCTGGGGACTTTCCGAAGTCGGCGAAGAAATTATTCGTCGCGCTCACAAAATTTGTCCCGTCACGGCAATTCAAAATCGTTACTCGATGATGTATCGAAACTACGAAAAACTTTTCCCCGTGCTTGACGAATTGAATATCGGACTCGTTGCATTTTCGCCGCTTGCCAACGGATTTTTGTCGGGTGCTTACGACAAAAATTCAAAATTTGAAGCGGGCACGGATTATCGCAGCGTCATGCCGCAATTCACCGCCGAAGCTTTGGACAAAAATCAATCGTTGCTTGACTTGCTCGACGAACTTGCCGCTCAAAAAAACGCTACGAAGGCGCAAATTTCTTTGGCATGGATGATTGGCAAAAATACGCCGATTGTCCCGATACCCGGCACGCGCAAAATTTCTCGGCTGAAAGAAAATCTCGGCGCGGCTGACGTGAACTTGAGCACCGATGAAATCAAAGCTCTCGACGCGGCACTCGACAAATTGACGCTGTCAAAAGTTTATGACGGCACGAAAGTCAATTCTCGTTGATTCAAGTTGACTGAACGGAGATTTTATCATGAACATTACGCGCAGAAAATTCGTCAAGCTGGCGAGTATGGCGGGCATCGTCGGCTTGACGGGCACATTGACGGGTTGCGGCGAAAAATCCGCTTCCGTCGAAAAATCCGCGTCCGCCAAAACAGTTACCGCAGAAACTCCCGCAGTTGCAACGTCAGAGAAATCCAAAGTTTACTTCACGAAAAATATCGACGCCGAACATTTGATTGAGCTTTACCAAAAAATCAACGCGGAAATAACCGGCAAAGTTGCAATCAAACTTCACACGGGCGAGCCGCACGGTCCAAATATTTTGCCGCGTGACATGGTGCAGAAATTTCAAGCGCAGGTTCCGAACTCGACGATTATCGAAGCGAATGTGGCTTACGGCGGCGCACGCTCCACGACCGAACGTCACCGCGAAACTTTGCAAACGAACGGTTGGACATTCAGCCCGATCGACATAATTGACGCGGATGGCGACGTTAATTTTCCCGTCAACGGCGGCTTGCATCTCAAAGAAGTTGCAATGGGCGCACACCTTGCCGATTATGATTCGCTGGTCGTGTTGACGCATTTCAAAGGGCACGCAATGGGCGGTTTCGGCGGTTCGTTGAAAAATATCGCCATCGGTTGCGCGAGCGGCAAGGTCGGAAAGTTGCAAGTCCACGGCGTCAAAGACTACGGCAAATGGGTCACGGGCGAATTGCTCATGGAATTGATGGCGGACAGCGGCAAGGCGATTTGCGACCACTTCGGCAAGAAAATTGTTTTCATGAACGTCATGCGGCGAATGTCTGTCGATTGTGACTGCGCGGGAACTTCTGCTGCCGAGCCGACCTGCGCGGACATTGGAATTTTGGCGTCAACAGATATTTTGGCGATTGATCAAGCGTCGATTGATTTGGTTTACGCCGCTCCCGACACGAAAGATTTGCGCGAGCGAATCGAATCACGGCAGGGACTTCGTCAGTTGACGGCAATGGCGGAACTCAACATGGGCAACAAAAATTACGAACTGATTCAAGTCGGCTGAAAAATTTTTCGTCAAAAAAATCCCGTCGATAATTCGGCGGGATTTTTTTCTTGACTTGAAGTCGACGCCAACATTTAAAATCTTTTCGGCAGTAAAAAATTTCGAGGAGGTTTTGTCATGAAAGACGTTGTTGTACTTGTCGGCACCGGCTCAATCGGTCAGGCAATCGCTCGGCGTGTCGGCGCGGGCAAAAAAATTGTTCTCGGTGACTTGAAACTTGAGGCGGCTCAATCTGCGGCGAAAATTTTCGAGGACGCGGGCTTTGACACTTCGGCAATCGCTGTCGACATTTCAAGCCGTGAATCGATTTTGAATTTGGTCGAACACGCTCAAAGTTTCGGCGCGGTGAAAAATTTAATCTGCGCGGCGGGCGTTTCTCCGTCGCAAGCTCCCGTTGCCGCAATTTTGAAAGTTGACTTGTACGGCACGGCTGTCCTGCTTGAAGAATTCGGCAAAATAATTTCGTCCGGCGGTTCCGGCGTGATAATTTCGTCGCAATCGGGGCACAGACTCGGCGCGTTGACGGAAGAGCAAAATTTTCAACTGGCGACAACTCCGACCGAAGAACTTTTGGATTTGCCGTTCATCAAATCGATAACCGACACGCTCAAGGCTTATCAATATTCCAAACGTTGCAACGTCCTGCGCGTCATGGGTCAGGCGACACCTTGGGGCAAACGCGGCGCAACGATTAACTCAATCAGCCCCGGCATAATCATCACGCCTTTGGCGGCGGACGAACTCAAAGGACCTCGCGGCGACGGTTATCGAAAAATGTTGCAAGCCTCACCTGCCGGACGTGCCGGAACTCCCGACGAAGTGGGCGACCTTGCGGAATTTTTAATGTCGAGTCGCGGACGTTTCATCAGCGGCGCGGACTTTTTGATTGACGGCGGGACGACCGCATCTTATTGGTTTGGCGATTTACAATATCTTAAAGCGACGCACTGAGGTGACGACATGAAAAAAATTTTTATGACGGCTTTGTTGTTGATGACGACAATTTTCGCGGGTTGCGGCGGTTCAACTCAAGATAAAACTTCCGCGCCCGAAAAAAATTCGTCAACCGAAAAATCTTCCGTCGAAAAAACGGCGGATACAAATTCAAGCGGCAAAAAAATTCTCGTCTTGTATTTTTCACGCACGGGCGAAGAATACAACGTCGGCAACATCACCAAAGGCAACACGGCGATTGTCGCGGATTTAATCGCGCAGAAACTCAACGCGGACAAATTCGAGATTAAAGCTGCGAAACCTTATCCCGACAGCTACGAAGCTTGCACGGACATTGCCAAAAAGGAACTTGAATCGAATGCTCGTCCCGCGTTTGAAAAAAATATCGACAACCTTGCGCAATATGATACGGTCTTCATTGGCTTTCCAATTTGGTGGGGAGCCGTGCCCAGAGTTTTGTTGACTTTCCTTGAAGCGAACGATTTAGGCGGCAAGACGATTATTCCGTTCTGCACACACGGCGGCAGCGGACTTGCGGGCACCGAACGCGAAATTGCCGAAGCTTGCCCGAATTCAACCGTTCGTGACGGATTGGCGATTGTCGGCAAACAAGCTCAGGTTGCGCCCGAAGCCGTCGACAAACAAGTTGACGCGTGGTTGAAAAATTTGGGCTATTAAATTCCATACGGAGCACTCAACATGACGAAAAAATTTTTGGCAACAATGGCGGCGGGATTAATCGCGTTCGGCTCATTCAATTTTGTCGACGCGGCGAAACCGATTGTGATTCAAGAGCAAGGCTCCTTCACCGTGGGCGGCAAATATAAAGAGCGTCCCGGAAAATTTTCGCAAGAAAACTTCGTGGCTGAAGACGGACAACGCGCTTACGGTGATTTTGCTTATGTGGAATATCAAAAGCCTGTACATGCAAAAAAGTTGCCGCTGATTTTTCAGCACGGCGGAGCGCAGTCGAAACGCACTTGGGAATCCGGTCCCGACGGTCGCGAAGGTTTTAACACCATGTTTGTTCGCGCAGGTTACGCGGTGTATTTGGTTGACCAACCCAGAAGCGGCGAAGCCAATCTTTCAACGGAAGCGGTAACTCCCGATACACCTTGGGCGAGCAATCCGATGTACGGCGACAAAACTCTTTATGTGTTGTCGCGTATCGGGCACTACGACGAGGCGGGCAATCCCGTTCCCAACGCGCAATTTCCAAAAGGCGAAAAAAATTATCAGGCTTTTCAGCAGAGCTGGACGATTGGTTCCGGTCCCTTGGATAATGATTTGAATGCCGATGTTCTTGCCGAGTTGGTTAATCAACAAAAAGATGGCGCGATTTTGGTCACTCATTCAATGGGCGGCACAATCGGCTGGCGCACGGTTATTCGCACGGATAAAGTCAAAGCGATTATCGCTTACGAGCCCGGCGGAACTCCGTTTATTTTTCCGGAAACCGAAATGCCTGAGATTACCGAAGCACGTTTCAAAGCACTGTCCGCCTCCGCGATTGGCGTGCCAATGGATGATTTTATGAAGCTGACGAAAATTCCGATTGTCCTTTACTACGGCGACTACATCAAGATTGGTTCGGAAAATGTCGGCGAAGACAAATGGGGCACCGAATACGCCATGGCTGAACAATTTGTTGCGGCGATTAATCGTCACGGTGGCGACGCAACACTCGTACACTTGCCGGAAATCGGAATCAAGGGAAATTCTCATTTTCTCATGCAAGAACGTAACAACGAAGAGATTATGCAACTGGCACTGGCTTGGCTCAAATCGAAAGGTCTTGATAAATAATGAACGTCTTTGAAAAATTGCGCAACGGACAACATTGTCACGTTACCGAAGACGCGGATTATGTGCGCGAAGCTCACGGCGAATTCAAGCGTTGCCGTCATCTGTGCTGGAAAATCAATTCGACCGACCCCGACGAACAACAAACAATTTGGGAACTTGAACGCGAACTTTTCAACGGCAATTTTGACGCGACAAATTTTTTAACGCCGCCGTTTCAGATTGACGCCGCCTGCAGAGTTTTTCTCGGCAAAAATGTTTTCGCGAATCACGGGCTGACAGTTATGTCTGTCGGCACAATCACGATTGAATCCGGCGTAATGCTCGGTCCGGAAGTCGCGCTTTTGACGGTGAATCACGAACCGAAAAATATCCGCGTCATTTACACGAAAGAAATTCACATCAAAAAGAACGCGTGGATTGGCGCACGTGTCAGCATTTTGCCCGGCGTCACGATTGGCGAAAACGCGATTGTCGGCACGGGCTCAATCGTCACGAAAGATATTCCCGATAACGCGGTCGCCGTCGGAAATCCTGCGCGGGTGATTAAGATTATCGGCTGAAAGTTTTTGGCAACATGAAAGTTTTATGATATACTTCCTGCAAGATTTTCGTAAGGGAGTAATTTTTTTGACTCAAGACAAACCAAAGCGGCGACGTTCGTTCCGCGTGATTTTTAAACTTATCAGACTCGGCATTTTGCTGGCGTTGACGTTCGTAATTTCGTTCGTCGTCACGTTGTCGACGAAAGTCGAACATCCCGCAGATTATTTGGGAGCTTTTTCGGACGAAATTTTTTCCGAAGAAACGGTGCCCAAAAGCAGCGGCGCGACCGAAATTAAAACTCTTTTCGACGACATGAACAAGCAGCCGTTCGACGCGTCTAAAGTTGCCGACGACGATAAAGTTTCCGATAAAAAAAATTCCGACAAGCCTGCCGCAAAAGTTTCAGACGACAAACCGCCCGCCAAAGTTGAAACTCGACGCGAAGAACCGCCGCCCGCCCGCAACGGAAAAAATTCGGAACTCGGATTTTTTGATTCAATCGACCGAATGACTTCGATTAAACCCGCAGTCGACGCGAAGATAAAAAATATCCCGCACTATGTCACGCTTGACAAAATGCCGTTCCTGTTGGGGCAAGCCGTCGTTGCCGTCGAAGACCAAAGATTTTACACGCACAAAGGTTTTGACTTGTTAGGCATTGCCCGCGCAGTTTTGGTCAACGTCGAAGCCGGCGAAATTCAGGAAGGTGCCTCGACAATAACTCAACAGACCGTCAAAAATTTATTCCTCACGTCGGAGCAAACTTTTTCGCGCAAGGCTGAAGAATTAATTCTGTCGATGAACATGGAAAAAGACTTCAAGAAGGACAAAATCCTTGAGATATATTTGAACGTGATTTATTTCGGCTCGAATTTTTACGGGATTTACGACGCGGCACACGGTTATTTCGGCAAAGAGCCCGCCGACTTGACGATTGCCGAATGCGCAATGCTTGCGGGACTTCCGAACGCGCCTAGTTTGTATTCGCCGTATGTCGACTTCCACCTTGCGAAAAAACGTCAACTTATCGTCATTGACGCGATGGAAAAAATGAGCGTCATCACTAAAACCGAAGCCGAAAGTGCCCGCATTGAAGAAATTATTTTGGTTGACCGATAACGTGTAAAAAAAATTTCCCGTCGACAACCTCGGCGGGATTTTTTTTATTCGCGCAGCCGATAAAGTCTTACGATTTGACTGTAAAGCTCCATTTCGGCGGCAAGAGTATATTTTTCCGCAAGAATTTTTTCAACGGCGGGATGCCGCTGTCGACGGAAATTGTAATCCCAGTATTCGATCTTTTCGCCCGAATATTCTTTTTCAAGCGCGCTGTAAATTATCCATTTCGGATAATCGCGCTTAACATTTTGAACCCATTCCGGAATTACTGCGGGGTCGTAAAGCCCGAATGCATTGGTAATGTTACCGAAAAAACGACAGCGCGGAAATATGCCGGTTTCCAAAATGAAATACGACATGATATTTCCTTCGCCGTAAAGAACGACAGAATTTTTTTCCGACGCGTTAATCTTTGCTCCAAGCCCGCGCATATCGCTCATTTTTGTTGAAAACATCATTTCGTTGTACGCCGAATTGTTGATATAAAATCTGTCAGCAAAAATGATGCCGCTTAAGAGCAAATACATTGCCGTATAAACCATGACGAATTTCCAGATGATTCTTCGCAACGAAAAAGCTTTTCTCTTAAACAAATTTTTTATATCGGGCAATATGTCATTTTTCCATTCATGAATTACGGCGAAAAATATCGGCAAAACGGCAACAATCAATTCGAGATACATCGGGATGGGTCTGAGTTTCACCAACAAGAAAAGTATTGCCGCGCCTGTCACCAATCCGCTCCATGCCAAAAAATTTTTTGCGTTCTTCGTGACGAGATTGAAACTTGCAATTAGCAAAAGATACAACGGCACGAAATAAAAAACGGCATATGACGCCATGTATTTCAAGTATTCAAAAGAATCGTCGCTGTAAGATGTTGTAAGTTTTGTGTTGAACAAAATTGTTCCGTAAAGCATGTCATACAAAATTCCGTGTGCCGCGAAGTAAATCACGAACGGCAGACAAATTATCGCGAAGCCCGCCCAAAAGCTCAAAAAGTTTTGCAAAATGTTTTTGAACGCGCCGGCACGAATTAAAGCGAACGTCGTCAACAAAACGTAACAGCAAATCGGCAGACCGTTCGTCGTGCGCAACAACACACATGCGCCGAATCCAAGTCCGTAAAAAAATCCGAGTGACAGCGGACAAAATTTTTTTTCGTTACGCAACCAACGCAGGAAAAAATATGCGCCCGCCAACAAAAACGGCATGGAATATTCTTCCGTGCGATTGCCTTCGTAAAAAAATTCCGCCCGCCAAAAAATCATGAACAGCCAAATTTTCAACGTAGCCGACTGCGACCAATACAGCTCGACTGCCCGCCACGCAAACAGCATCGAAAAATACATGAACGGTATTTGTAACAAAAAAATTCCGACACGCGGATAAATCAAGTAGCCAAGCGCGTCAATCGCGAACAGCAATGGACCTTTGTTTTCAAAATTGTTGACGTAGGGAAGCAAACCTTCAGCCCAGCCTTTGCCGACGGCTTGAAAAATTGCGGAATCAGTACCGAAACTTTCATAACGCGGGCTTGTCGAATACGAAAACAGGTACAGGAACGCGACTGCGGCAAAAATTAGCGCGGCGTGAAAAATTGCAACCTTGCGATTGAAAACTTTTTCACTGCCCAAAAATATTTCGTTGAAGTTCATCGTAACGCCTCTGACAAATTTTTAAAAACCGCCGCCGATTGTAGCACCGCGAAATTTTTTTGACAACCTTTCGTCACGGGGCTAAAATCAGCTTTAAGCTGCAAGCTTTGAGCTTTAAGGAAAAATCTTTGTCCGTCACCCTGAAAGCTGAAAGCTGAAAGCTAAAAGCTGATTGGAGGTATAACTCACATGAAAGACACTGTTAAAAAAGTTGCACTCGCTTACAGCGGCGGTTTGGATACGTCGGTTATCATTCCGTGGCTCAAGGAAAATTACGGCTGCGAAGTCGTTGCGGTCTGCGCGGATGTCGGTCAAGGCGACGAACTCGATGTTGTGCACGACAAAGCGTTGAAATCCGGCGCGTCGAAAGTTTTCATTGCCGACCTTACGAAGGAATTCATTGAGCAATACATTTTCCCGACGCTGAAAGCCGGCGCGACTTACGAAGAAAAATATTTGCTCGGCACGTCATTTGCACGCCCGATTATCGCAAAACGTCTCGTCGAAATCGCGCTTGCCGAAGGTTGCGACGCGGTTGCTCACGGTGCGACGGGCAAAGGCAACGACCAAGTTCGTTTTGAGTTGACGGTTAAAGCTCTCGCGCCCGAATTGAAAATTATTGCTCCGTGGCGCGAATGGGATTTGGATTCACGCGAAGCCGAAATCGCCTACGCCAAAGCGCACGACATCCCCATTGCGACCGCGAACAAAACTTACAGCATGGACAGAAACATTTGGCACCTGTCGCACGAAGGTTCCGATCTTGAAGATCCGTGGAACGCGCCGCAAAATAAAATGTTCCTCATCAGCTGTGCTCCCGAAGACGCGCCCGACAAGCCCGAAGAAGTTACCGTCGATTTTGAACGCGGCGTGCCCGTTGCTGTCAACGGCGAAAAACTCGGCGCGGTTGAACTCGTTACCAAACTGAACGAAATCGGCGCACGTAACGGCGTCGGCATTGTCGACATTTGCGAAAATCGTCTTGTCGGCATGAAGTCTCGCGGCGTTTACGAAAATCCTGCCGGCTCGATTTTGTACTACGCTCACCGCGAATTGGAATATCTCTGCCTCGACCGTGCAACTTTCCATTTCAAACAGCACGTTGCGGTTAAGTACGGCGAATTGGTTTATGACGGTATGTGGTTCAGCCAACTTCGCGAATCACTTGCGGCGTTCGTCGACGAAACTCAAAAGACCGTCACGGGCACCGTTCGCATGAAACTTTACAAAGGCAACATCATTTCGGCGGGCGCGAAGTCCGATTATTCGCTGTACAGCAAAGAATTCGTGACGTTTGAACACGACGACGTTTACAATCAGGCGGACGCGACGGGCTTTATCAATCTGTTCGGCTTGCCGTTGAAAGTTCGCGCTTTGGTCAACAAGAAATAATTTTTTCACGGACAGCGGAGGGCGGGTAAAATGAGCGACAAACTTTGGGGCGGACGTTTCGACAAATCCACCGACGAAATGATTAACGAATTTCAGGCGTCAATTAATTTCGATAAGCGCATGTATCGCGAAGATATTCAAGGTTCGATTGCACATGCGAAAATGTTGGCGGCACAAAAAATTATTTCATCCGACGACGCCGAAAAAATCTGCGCGGGCTTGCAAAAAATTCTTGAGCAGATTGACGCGGGCGAATTCAATTTCAGCGTTGCGCTTGAAGATATTCACATGAACGTTGAAAAAGCCTTGACGGATGCTATCGGCGAGGCGGGCGGTCGACTTCACACGGCGCGCAGTCGCAACGATCAAGTTGCTCTCGACACACATCTTTACATGCGTCGACAGGTTCGCGAAGTTCAGCAACTGATTTTGAAATTGCAACGGGAGCTTGTCAAAGCCGCCGAAAAAAATCGCGACGTGATTGTCCCCGGTTATACACATTTGCAACGCGCACAACCGATTTTGTTCGCTCATCACCTGCTTGCGTATTTTTCCATGTTGCAACGGGATTTCGCACGCTTTGACGGAGTTTATCAACGCGCAGATTTAATGCCGCTCGGAGCCGGTGCATTGGCGGGCACGACTTTTCCGATTGACCGCGAATTTGTTGCCCGTGAATTGGAATTCGGCGCGATTTACTCGAACAGTTTGGACGCCGTAAGTGACCGTGATTATCTGCTGGAATTTTTGTCCGCCGCGTCGATTTTGATGGTTCACCTGTCGCGCTTGAGCGAAGAAATAATTCTGTGGTGCAGTCGCGAATTCAGCTTCATTGAACTTGACGACGCGCATTGCACGGGTTCTTCGATGATGCCGCAGAAAAAAAATCCCGACGTGCCGGAACTCGTTCGCGGTAAAACGGGACGCGTTGTCGGGCACTTGACGGCGTTGCTCATGACTGTCAAAGCCTTGCCGCTTGCCTACAACAAAGATTTGCAGGAAGACAAGGAAGGTGTTTTCGACGCGCTCGACACCGTGAAATTTTCGCTGGCGGTCTTCGCGCAGATTATTGCGGGCATGAAAGTTCGCCGTGAAAACATGCGCCGTGCCGTCGAAGAAGATTTTTCCAACGCAACCGACCTTGCCGATTATCTCGTCAAAAAAAATTTGCCGTTCCGTCAAGCTCACGAAGTCGCGGGCAAACTCGTTCACGCCTGCATTGCTCACGGAATTTATCTCAAGGACTTGAAGCTTGAGGAATTCAAAACTTTTTCGCCGTTATTCGACGCCGACATTTTCGACGCGATAAAACCCGAAACTTGCGTTGCGGCAAGAAATTCACCGGGCGGCACATCCTATCAACAGGTTGACGCGCAAATTTCGGCGGCAAGAGATTGGATGGCGAATCATGGAAACAACGATTAACGAAATGATTTTCGAGTGGGACGACGAAAAAAATCGAATCAACTGGTGTAAACATAAAGTTGATTTCAATGATGCGGCAAAAGTTTTCGGCGACGAAAATCGAATCGAATGGTTTGACGCGGCACACTCGGACGAAGAAGAGCGATACATTACGCTTGGCATGGTGGACGAAATTTTATTTGTCGTCTACACTGAGCGCGAAGACAGGACACGTTTAATTTCGGCAAGACGAGCCGATAAATCTGAAAGGAGGAAGTATTATGCTCGTGACGAGAATTATTGACGTAAACGCTCCGCTGACAGATGAACAAAAAGCACGACTCGAAGCGTTGAAGCAAATGAGCGACGACGACATTGTTTATGACGAAGACTGTCCGAAACTCACCGAAGAACAGCTGAAACAATTTCGTCCCGTCAATCCCCGTCGGAAAAAACAGGCGGCAAGCTGAAAAATTTTTAGGAGCGTGATAACGTGAGCGAAATTAAAAATCCCGGCGTGTTTGAAGTCGGCAACCCGCTGCCCGAACAGTTCAGCAAATATTTTATCGGGCAAGCGTATTTGAATCCGCTGACGAAAACTGGCGGCGCGATTGCCAACGTGACTTTTTCGCCCGGCTGTCGGAATAATTGGCACGTGCACCACAAAGGCGGACAAATTCTTTTGGTGACCGGCGGACGCGGCTGGTATCAAGAATGGGGCAAAGCTCCGCAGGCGTTGAAACCCGGCGATGTCGTCAACATTGCGCCCGAAGTCAAACATTGGCACGGCGCGGCGACCGATAGTTGGTTTTCACATTTGGCGGTTGAAATTCCCGCCGAAAATTCTTCCAACGAGTGGTTGGAGCCTGTCGACGACGAACATTATCCGAAATAAATCAACGTTATGTTTACACAAAAAAATCCCCGCCGCGTTGACGGGGAAATTTTTTATCAGCCGATTCGTAAATTCTTTGGTGTTGTGCCGCAACAACGCAATCAAAAATTTTCGCGCCGGATTGTATCAGAAAATTTTTCCGCACGCAAAAGATAACGTGACGATACCTGAAACAATCATTACGAATTACACAAAAAAATCCCCGCCGCGTTGACGGGGAAATTTTTTTATCAGCCGATTCGTAAATTCTTTGGTGTTGTGCCGCAACAACGCAATCAAAAATTTTCGCGCCGATTGTATCAGAAAATTTTTCCGCACAAAAAAAAATAACGTGACGATACCTGAAACAATCATTACGAATTAAAAAAAATCCCCGCCGCGTTGACGGGGAAATTTTTTTATCGCTGTTCGGGATTGTATTGCTGATTCGGGTCGTACAGTTGCTGATTGTAATTTTGTTGATTCGGGTCGTAGTTTTGTTGATTCGGGTCGTACAGTTGTTGCTGATTGTAATTTTGCTGATTCGGGTCGTATTGCTGTTGCTGATTGTAATTTTGCTGGCTTTGGTCGTATTGCTGTTGCTGTGCGTAAGCTTGTTGTTGCGCGTTGTAATTTTGGGCGTAAGCTTGTTGTGCCGCCTGTTGATTCATGCTGAGTTTTGCCTGTTGCAGAACTTGCCGCGCACTTTCCAAACCGGCTTGAGCTTGTTGGACGCCTTGAAATGTATTTGTGACGAAACCTATCAGCTGGTCGAAAACTTGATTGGCGTAACGGTCGGCGTCGTCCTGCAGTTGGCGGGCATTTTGTCGCGTTCGCTCCATGATTTCGGCTTCCTGCTGTTGAGCCTGATTCAAAACCATTCGAGATTTTTCGCGTGCCTTGACGACGATATCGTTTTCGTCAACAAGTTGCTCCGCTTGAATTTTCGCCTGCTTTAACATGTTGTCCGCTTCAATTTGTGCGTTCTTTATTATGTTGTCGCGTTCGTTCATGATTTCGTCGGCGCGTTCCAGTTCCTGCGGCAGATCTTTTCGCAATTCCTCGACAAGGTGAATCAGTTCATCTTCGGAAATGACCGCCTTGTTCGTCAGCGGCAGGTGTGACGCGCTCGCCACGAGATTTTCTATTTTTCCCAATGTGTCGCGTACTGCCATAATCATACCCTCTTCGTTTTGGTTGACGGGATTAAATTTTCTTTTTGTCTTGAAGGGCGAACTCCACGCATTCCGGAACAAGCCCGTGCACGTCCCCGCCGAATTGCGCCAATTCGCGAACGCCCGAAGAACTTATAAACAAAAATTCGGGGGCTGTCAACAGAAAAATCGTGTCGACGTTCGGGACGAGGTGCCGCATCATTTGCGCCTTGTTAACTTCGTATTCAAAATCAGCCGCCGAACGCAAGCCGCGAATAATCATGTTGATATCGTTCGCTTTGATGTATTCGGAGGCAAGCCCGTCGAAAGAATCCACCGTTAAGTTGTCGATGTGGACGGTCGCTTCGCGCAAAAGGTCAACGCGTTCCTGCATGTCGAAGAGATATTTTTTCCGGTTGTTGATAAAGACGCCGACAATCAGTTCGTCGACAAGCCGCGACGCCCGCTCGAAAATGTTTATGTGACCGTTGGTGACGGGGTCGAAACTTCCCGTGCAAAGTGCTTTCTTCATGGTGATATTGTCCTTTCAAAAATTTCAAATGCCGTCGTGCTCCCGCAGGTTGTTTTTCGGATGAGTGAAAAATTTTGCGGTATATCCAAAGTTTCCGCCGCGCCGTGTTCGACGACGATTAAGCCGCCGATTTTTGGCAAGTTCATTTGTGCGACGAGCATCAACGATTTTTGTGCAAGTCCCGTTGCATACGGCGGGTCGCTGAAGATTAAATCAAACGAAAGAGTTTTTTCGCAGAGTCGCCGAAGATTTTTTTCAAAGTCGCCGCGCAGGATTATGCAGTCCGTGAATTTTGTTCGGCGAATATTTTCGCGAAGAATTTCCGTCGTTGCCGCGTCGATAAAAGTTGCGGATTTTGCGCCGCGTGAAATTGATTCGAGACCGAGTGCGCCCGTGCCCGCGAAGATGTCGAGAACGTTTTCGACTTCCGAAAAATTTATCAGCCCGTTTAGAATATTGAACAGTGATTCTTTGACGCGGTCGGCTGTCGGGCGTGTCGAAAGTCCGTTGGGCGTTTTGAGTTTCAAGCCGCGTGCTTTTCCCGTGATGATTCGCATGATTTGTTCTCCCGCGACGGTTGAGTCGTCGACTTCAATTTTTTTTATCAACTTTTCTTTGCTTGCTTGAATTGTCAAACGAAGTGCAACGGGGTAGAAAACCACACTTCCCACGGTGATTTGTAACCCAAACATTTTCGCGGTCTCTGATTTAACTGCTCAACCACTGCCTGCAAATCCGTCTCGC
>JAFUYE010000058.1 GCA_017470715.1 Selenomonadaceae bacterium | reverse complement strand
GTGTCGCAACCGTTCGGCTTTGTCGGGGAAAATTTTTTTCAGCGCGGGACTGCGATACAGCCGCTTGACGATTTCCGCAACGAACAAGCCCGATTTCATGTACGGATCTATAAAAGTTTTTTCGGGGTCGTCGAAACAACCGGGGCTTTCGCGCTCCAACATGTCCGCCATAAATTTTACGCTGTCTTTCGGCGTGAAAATCTGATTCGTGCGTTGCGGCGGAATGTAGTCAAAAATATCTTCGTCGTGCCCTTCGTCGAAGTAGTCGGCAAGTTTTTTCCGCAGACGCAAAAATTCCTGCACCGAATCATCGAAAACCACGGGGTCGAACAAATTGCCTTCGTCGCGCAGGTAACGGAATTGCTCAAGTGAAATGCTTGTGACTTCCCGAAAAACTTCGTCGGGAATAATTTTGTCGAAATTCGCAAGCGTCGTGTTTTCGTCGCCGTAAGCCATCAAAAACGACGGAATTGTTCGTGCAAAGCCGCGCAGGTGAGCTTTGACTTCGTCCGTGACGGTTTGGGCAGCTGTCTGTTCAAATTTCGTTTCGACAGTCTCGACAACGATTTTTTCGGCAGCCTGCGCGAAGTCGTTAATTTTTTCGGTCAACGTCGCGTGAAATTTTTCTTCGGCAACTTGCTTGCGTTCGTCAAATTCCGCGTTGATTTCGGCGACCGTTTGTCCGCTCGTCGAAGAATTTTTCAAAGCGGTCTTGCGCTCGTTCTCGATAAGTTTTACTTCGATTTTGCGTTGCTCTTCGACGTGCTTGACAATTTGAGTGCCTGCCGCGTTGAGTTTGGTTTCCAAAGTTTTTTTGTCGGAAAAATCTTTGCCGTAATGTTCCTTCGCCGTGTTTAAAATTTCCGCAACGACAGATTTAATTTTCGGTTGCTCGGTTGATTCGGTCGACGCGAAAACTTTATCGCCGAAAATTTCTTGTGCCTGCCCGATTACAAATTCTTGCGGAATGTCAACTTCGCCGTTTTCGTCAAGATGAATTTTTTCGGCGGTCTCGCGAACTTTCGTCGGCAATTCGATTTCGGATTCGCTCACGGCGGGCAACAGCGAAATAATGTCGACAACTTCGGGCTGTCCGTTGAACACGTGAAAAACATTTTGAAACAAAAAATCGCTCATGAAGCCGCGTTTCACAACTTCAACGGAGCGAATTTTTCTCGGCACGGACAAAACTTCTTCCGCGTCAAGTTCAATCATTTCGCCGCGTTCGTCTTCGCCGATGACCGGGAAGAAATTCAACAGCTCGCGAATATTTTTTTGTCGACGTTCCAACGTGTCGGCTCTGTTCGACGCCAAATCGTTCGCAAAAGTTTCGTAAATGTTCAGCGTCCGCGCAGGGTCGAAGTCGAACACGTAAGCATTTTCTTTGCGCAAAAATTTTCCGTCGCGTTGAAACAAACACGGATTTTGTGCGCGAAATGTCGCCTGTATGTAAAGTTGCGGGCTTGTCATGTTCGCCAACATTAAAACGCCCGTCCATTCGGGTATCGTCACGCCCGTCGTCAGTTGCCCGACAGACAGCGTTATCGTTCGCGGGAAATTTTTTATCGCGTCAGTAACACGTTTGAAGGAATTTTTCAAATCCGCGTCGCTACAATTCCTAACTCCTAATTCCTCATTCCTAATTGTTTTTCCGTCGCCCGCCGCCAAAATTATTTCGTACTTGCCGAAAACAGGATGAGTTTTTAATTTCGCCGCAAGCAGTCGGGCACTTTCCACGCGATTTAAAAGCCAAAGCGTATGGCGCAATTCGTCGCGAAGTTCGTCCGTCGAAAACGGAAATTTTTTCTGTGTCGTCAACGCGTCAAGAAATTTATCAACGGAACTTTCGTGCAGGAACTTGCCTTTGTCCGTCGCAAAAAATTCGTTCAGGTCAAACGCATATTCGACGGTCTCGCCGTTGATTTCGACGCCGCGTTTCAATTCGTCCGCGACAATGTCCGACATCTTGTAGGTGAACAAATTCAGTTGCGGAAGTTCGGCGTAGGGATTTTCGTCGTCGCCCGTCCACGAAATTTTCTTCGATTGTTCGTCGGCATATGTCCAGTTAAAAATCGCGTCGGCAGGAAAATCTTTTTTCGCCAAAGCTTTAAACGGCGTGCCCGACAAATGCAACGTGAACTTGTGCTTGATTAGGTCGAAAGCAAATTCGGTTTTATCGGTGTCAACTCCTTCGTGCGATTCATCGACAACCAAAATATCCCAATTAATCTCGGCAACTTCGCGGAGCTTGTCATTGTCACTGTCGGCTTTAAAATATTTGGAGCCTTTCAAATCCTGCAGACTGACGAATTCGATACATTTCGCGTCGTCGCGGTTGATTAATTCGTCGTTGTATTCTTCGCGGGTCAAAACAAATTTTTCACCTTTGAGCGCGTCAACTCGGCTGACGAAAAGATATTCCGCGTTGCCGAAAAATTTTTTGTAGTCGGCGTACCATGAATTCGCGATTGCGGGGCGATTCGTCACGATTAAAATATTCTGCGCGCCGGCTCGTTTGCACAGATCGTAAACCGCCAACGTCTTGCCGAAACGCGGTTTTGCATTCCACAAAAATTTTCCGCCCGCGTGATTTTGCCAATAAGCCAACGTCATTTCGACGGCCAGATTTTGTTCGTCGCGCAGATTGTAGGGCGTCACCGAATCAATTTTTAACGCGCCGCGATTCGCTCGGAAGTCATTAAAATGTTTCTCCGAAGTTTTGCCGTCCGTTTTAAACCATTCCGTGCCGCGCTTGCGTTGAATTTCCAAATGCTCAAGATACGCATGAAAATTTTTGTCGGTGAACGTGTCGCCGCTGCCGTCGGTAAAAATCGCGTCGCCGTGCCATTCGGGATGACAATAAACATCTATCGTGTGCGACTGCTGATTAATCCGCTTGTCAACTTCTTGCTCCGTGTAACCGATTTTTATCCAGCCGTCGTGATACGAAACGCCCGGCGTCGTGTATGCGTAAATCGTCGGCTTGACCGCCCGACCGGTTTTAATTTTAATCGCCAATCAAATCGCCTCCGTTTCTTCAACTTGTCACGGAAAAATTTTTTCGCAAGCCTCCGTAAAACAAAGAATCCCCAAGCTGGCAGACTCAGGGCTCTTTGTGTATCCGGTATCTCCTTCTTGGTGACCGTCGTCCTGTACTTCATTTGCAAGTGACCGGACAAGCGGAACAGATAACAGACAGCCGATGGTTATCGTTACCCCATAAAACGAAGAATCTTTTTTGAAACGTTTGAACCCCAGCGGCAACCGGGGGTTCTTTTTGTCATACGTTTACGTGGTTACATCACGTGCAGTTGTCTAAAACTACGCTTGCAGTTTATCACGGCGCGAAAATTTTTGCAACACGTCACGGCATTTCTTTAACGTGCGTTTCGATGAAATTAATTTCCGCGTCGCTCAAGTTGTATTTGCGATAAAGTTGCCCGTCAACGTCGCCGCTCCAGTCAATGTCACTCGACGCAGAAAAATCTTGCAACGGAACTTTTGCCCACGTCGCAGGCGTTGCGTGTTGTGTTGCTTTCAAAATACCGAGCATGACGCGTGCAAATTTCGACTTGATATAAGTCAAACAATTTTCTGCTTCGTCGCGGGTATCGAACGCTCCGATTGTGATAAAAGTTTCTGTGCAACCTTCGTTTGGTTCACCGACAACGGGCGTGCTGATGATTCGCGAAGATTCATTTTCAACAATTTTACCCGACGCGCCGTTTGCTTCGGGAACGAATACTTTCCACTTGTAAAGCGGCTCAGGTGCGTTGACATAATCACGGCGAACCCATCTGTAAACACGCGCTGTTCCAAACTTGCCGATAATCCGAATGTATTCGCGTCCGTCGTCCGGCTTGTCGTCGAAAAAATACTTGGACAATTCAACGAAAAAATTCGTTCCAATCGTCGAGCCGCTCCTGATTTTAAAGTAATTTAGCATGTCGGGGTTTTCAGTACAAAAGTTTTCGTTTAGCTTAAAGCTCTTTTGCGAATACACAATTTCGTTAAGCGGCTTAAAGTCGGGGCGCGTGATAACTTTTTCGGAAGCACTGCGCAATTCGTCCCACGGAATAAATGTGCCAATTGCTCCGAAATTTTTTGTCGTGTCTTGAATTGTGACGACAACACCGCCTTCAATGTCGACGTTGCGGAAATATTTTCGTGCGTCGGGCGCGTAATCCAAAACTTTCAAATGCGGATTGTTGAGCATTCGGCGATTAAAATCTTTGGGCGTGGCACCCGCGTCAAATAAAAATCTTGCCGGCGTGATAAGCACGGATTTATCGGCAATTTTCGGCGCGGCGTCCATGAACTTATCGTACAGCGGCGGCGCGAATCCCTTGGCGTTGGTGTCGTCTTGATACGGCGGGTTGCTGATTAAAAAATCAAACTTCATGGCGTTACCTCCCGTGAAAAAAATTTCTCGTTTGTCGTCAAACCAATCGACGATTTTAATTTCGTTCGTGACGGCGAATAAACTTCCCTGCGCGTCGGGCAAGTCGAGACCGTCCATTAACCAAAAATTTTTGCTGATAATTTCGGCGACATCGCGCAGTTCGTCGACGGAACAATCACCGACAAAATCAACGAAACTGAGCAAGACATTGGCGCGGGCGATTAACAGGCTGTCGGCTTGAAGTTCGTAGCCGTAACAACTTTGAACTGCACGCACGGCATAACCGAATTTATCGACGACATTTTTAGGGATTGCCTGAAATTTTCTGTCGAGAATTCCGACACGTTCGGCGGCGGGAATTTCTTCGCCCGATTCGGCATCGTAGCGCGTTGTGATAAAGGGAGCTTCGCCGCAAGCAACTTCGAGGCATTTTGATTCAACGCGATTTTGCCAAAAAATATTTTCGAGTTCAAGATTATCAACCATGAACTTGACGACGGTGACGGGCGTGAAAACTTCGGCGATTGAGCGCGTGCGTAAAATTTTTTCGTCGACGGATTTTTGAGCCCGTGGAATAATTTTATCGGTGTCGCCGTCGAAAATTTTTTTGCCGGTGTTGAAGTCATGCAACAAAATTTCCGAAACGACGTTGAGCGGATATTCTTTCCAGTGAATCAAGCTTTTCGCCTCCCGCGCAGATAATTCGTTGACAAAATTTCAAATCCTGCGCGTCACAAAATTTTCACGGCGTGAAGGGAAAATCTTCAACGCGTCGAAGTTTGCAGGCATGAGACAGGTATTGAGTACGTTTAAGAACAGTTGGAAAGTTTTTTTATCGGTAGCGGCAGTATTATGCCTGCAACTGATTTCGGTCGGGCGACTTGACTTGTGCGGTGCTGTCCCGATTGGCGCGTTGCTTAGTTTTTTTTATTTGTTGTCGACGGCGGCGCGACTTGAGGCAGCGGCGAATTCACCGGCAGCCCAGGCGAAAAAAATTATGTTGGTCGGATTGTTGTTTCGGTTGCTGATGATTTTTGTTGTGTTGGCGGTCGCGGTGCACATTTCGACGGAATTATTTTTGTCGGCGGCGGTCTCGTTCGGCGTGTTTTACTTGACGGCACTTTTTATCCTGGCTCGGAAAAGCAATGAGGAATGAGGAATTATGAATGAGGAATGATTACATTACAAAATTAATTCCTAATTCCTAACTCCTAATTGCTTTCGGAAGGGAGGTGAAACTTTCTATGCATGAAATTGGTGTCCGCGAGACGATAAATCTTTGCGGTTTGACGTTCAACATCGAGACGCTGAAAATGACATGGCTGGCAATGGGCATCGTTTTGTTGATTGCGTGTTTGGCGACGCGCAATTTAAAAGTTGTCCCGCAAGGCTGGCAAAATTTCGTTGAAATGATTATCCTGTGGCTTCACGAACAAATTGATGCAATGATGGGCAGACGCGGGCGGATGCTTGCGCCGTTTATTGTCGGGCTGTTCATGTTTTTGTTGGCAAGCAACTTAATCGGACTGGTGCCGCTTATGGCGTCGCCGACAAATGACTTGAACACGACATTGGGACTTGCGCTTTTGGTTGTGGCGATAGTTCACGTGCTGGGCTTGTACTTCAAGGGCGGGCATTACATCGCGCACTTTTTCCAACCGACGCCGGTTTTCGTCATCATCAACATGATTGAGGAAATCGCCAAACCGATAACGTTGGCATTCCGTCTTTTCGGAAACATTCTCGCGGGCGAAATTCTAATCATTGTTCTGCTTAAACTGATGCCGATATGGATGCCGATACCTTCGGTTGCGTGGCTGGCGTTCAGTATCTTTATCAGTTGCGTGCAGGCGGTCATCTTCACAATGCTCAGCATGGCTTATCTTGCCAACGCGGTCAAAGAAGATCATGCGGAGTAAATTTCACTTGAGGTAGGGCGCCATGTCGAAAAAATTTTTCACGTCAATTCTTGTTATGTCGCTCATGTTGATTCAGGCGTCGACTTCGGCGGGCGGCTATCAAAAATATTTGAACGGCGACGCGAATTACATCATTTTCGACGGTCATCAAGGCGTTGCCCGTTACGTCGTCAGAAACACTTTGAAAGTTGAGGCGGACGAATATCCGTATGCGCTCCTTTCAATCGATTGGGTTACGGTTCCGCGGGCTTGGGACGGCGACAACACAATTTCTGCGCGGGACAAGTTTTATTTCGCTTACGACCGCAATGCAAGAAAAATCTACGTCGTCAATCCTCAGACTCAAGAGTTGAGATACCTTCCTCGCGACGTGTCACGTGCAATGGGTGAAGCGGCAATGAAGGCGGCGGAACTTGCTTTTTATCTTGCATCAGGTGAAAAGTTTTACGGTTTCTCGAATGATTTTTATCCCGAAAGATGATTCAAAATTTTTTGTTCACAAATGTTAAGGAGGATTTTTTAAAATGGAACATGCGATTATGGTAGCAGCAGCACTTTTGGGCGCAGGCATCACAATGGGACTCGCGGCAATCGGCGCGGGCGTCGGCGACGGTCTTGTCACCAGCAAATTTATTGACGGTATCACGCGTCAACCGGAAGCGAAAAACACGCTCTTCACGAACACGCTTATTTCCGTCGGCTTGATTGAAGCTATGGCGATTATCGCAACGGTCGTCGCGCTCATCATGCTCTATGCCAACCCGCTCCTCGGATAATTAGGAATTAGGAGATAGGAGTTAGGAATTGTTTCGGCGGATTTAATTCCTCATTCCTCATTCCACATTCCTAATTGAACTAAAGGGGTGATTTTACTTGATTGAAATCAACGCAACGATTCTCGCGCAGATTATCAACTTTCTGCTGTTGGTAGCTCTGCTCCGTGCGGTTGCCTACAAACCCGTTGCACGTTTGTTGCAACAGCGTTCCGACAAAATCAAAGGTGACCTCAACCAAGCGGAAGCCGACCGCAAGGAAGCCGAAAAAACTTTGGCACAGTACAAAGCTCAACTGTCCGACGCGCACAAAAAAGCTCAAGAAATCGTCGACAAAGCGAATCTTGACGCCCGTCGCGAACATGACGCCGCTGTCGCCGAAACGCGCAAAGAAATCGAACGCATGAAACAAACCGCGCAGGCTGAAATCGAAAACGAACGCAACCGCGCTTTTGCCGAAATGAAATCGCAAATTGTCACGCTCAGTTTGGCGGCGGCGGGCAAAGTCGTTTCCAAAAATCTCGACACGAAGGAAAACGACAAACTCGTCAACGATTTCATTTCGTCGCTCGATAAAAACATGTTCGCGGACTTGAAATGAGGTGCGGCGATGCTTAACATTCAGCTTGCCGCAAAATACGCCACGGCAATTTTTGAAATCGCCAAAGAGGAAAATAAACTCGACGGTTACGACAAAGATCTTGCCAAAGTTCGTGCGGACGTGTTCGCAATTCCCGAAGCGGTAAAATTTTTCCAAAATCCGCTTGTGCCGCAATCTGCGAAAAAAGATTTGCTCGTCAAAGCTGTCGGCAAAGAAGTTTCCGCAACCGTCATGAATTTTTTGATGCTTTTGGTCGACAAGAAACGTATCGGCGTTTTCTGCGAAATCTACGACATTTTCACTTCGCTGAAAAACAAAGAGCAGGGCATTTTAATTGCGGACGTGACAAGCGCATTCCCGTTGACGAAAAAACAGCAGGACGCCTTGACGAAAAAACTTACGACGTTGACGAAACGCAAAATCCAGATTCGCACGCACAAAGACGCGTCGATTCTCGGCGGGCTTATCGTCAAAATCGGCGACAAGCGAATTGACGGCTCGGCGGCGGGCAAACTTCGTGCGTTGCTAAGTTCACTGCGCGATTAAAGAGGTGCCGTCATGCTGAAGAAAATTTTTGTCGGCGCGTTAATGTTGACGGCGATTCTGTTCGTCGGCAACGCAAAAGTTTCCGCGCAGGACGTTTGGATCTACAGCGGCGGCGGCACGGATTATTACGTCGTAACCGAAACTTTCAACAGCAGGCAGGGTTATCACTTCGACGTTGATGTTAAATACGTGCGCGGCAGTGTTCTCGTCGCCGTGAAAAAATATTCGTTCGACGGATACAACTTCGCCAACTACAAAATTGACGGCGTCGCACAAGGCTCAATTTTCGATTCTGCAAAGAGAGCACATGTTCAACCCGCGTATAACATTTTCGGCTACAGCGTGAATCATTTCGGCGTAACCGACAAAAAGAAGTGAAGGCTTATGTTAAAAAAATTTTTTCTGTGCGGCGTGTCTTATGGCGGCGATTTTGTTCGTCGGCAACGCAAAACTCTGTTGACGGCGTAAATCAAAGTTATACTTACGACCGCAGAGAAATTGAACCGGCGAGCAGTATTTCCGAAAACATTTCGGAATGTCTGACCGCATGTAATATCAATTAAAATTTTTTCAACTCCATGTGAGGTGAAGTCTTAAACATGAAGATAAATCCTGATGAAATCACTGCGATAATCAAGGAGCAAATCAAAAATTACAACGTCGATTTGAACGTTGACGAAGTCGGCACCGTCATTGAGATTGGTGACGGTATCGCGCACATTCACGGGCTTGATAAGGCAATGGCGGGCGAATTGCTTGACTTCGGCGATGATATTTTCGGACTCGTTCTGAACCTTGAACAAGACAACGTCGGTGCGGTTATTCTCGGCCGCGACAACGAAATCAAAGAAGGCGCAACCGTCAAACGCACGGGCAGAATCATGCAAGTGCCCGTTGGCGAAGCAATGATCGGGCGCGTCGTTGACGCTCTCGGTCGTCCGATTGACGGCAAAGGTCCGATTCAGACAACGCAGTCGCGTCCCGTCGAGTTCAAAGCTCCCGGTATCGCGGACAGAAAATCCGTTCATGAGCCGTTGCAGACCGGCTTAAAGGCAATCGACGCACTTGTTCCGATTGGTCGCGGACAGCGCGAATTGATTATCGGTGACCGCGGTACGGGCAAATCCGCAATCGCAGTCGACACGATTATCAACCAGAAAGGTCAAAACTGTATCTGCATTTATGTCGCAATCGGACAAAAGGCGTCGACGGTTGCACGCGTCGTGAAAACTTTGGAAGATCATGGCGCAATGGAATATTCAATCGTCGTTGCGGCTACGGCTGCCGACTCCGCTCCGTTGCAATATCTGGCTCCGTATTCGGGCGTCACGATGGCGGAATATTTCATGTACGAAAAGCACGGTCACTGCCTGTGCATTTACGACGACTTGACGAAACACGCGGCGGCGTATCGTGCAATGTCGTTGTTGCTCCGCAGACCGCCCGGTCGTGAAGCTTATCCCGGTGACGTTTTCTATTTGCACTCCAGACTTTTGGAACGTGCCGCGAAACTTTCGGACGAACTCGGCGCAGGTTCAATTACCGCGTTGCCGATTATCGAAACGCAGGCGGGCGACGTTTCCGCATACATTCCGACGAACGTCATTTCAATCACGGACGGGCAGATTATGCTTGAAACTGACGCGTTCTATTCGGGCATTCGTCCCGCAATCAGCGTCGGTTTGTCGGTTTCGCGTGTCGGCGGTTCCGCGCAGATTAAAGCAATGAAACAAGTTGCCGGCACAATGCGTTTGGATTTGGCTCAGTATCGTGAACTTGCGGCGTTCGCACAATTCGGCTCCGACTTGGATAAAGCTACCAAAGCTCAACTTGACAGAGGCGCACGCATGGTTGAAACGCTTAAGCAGGCGCAATATTCGCCGTTGCCCGTCGAAGATCAGGTTTTGACGATTTATACCGCCGTTCGCGGATTTTTGGCAGATATTCCCGTCGACAAAGTTGTTACGTTCCACAACGACTTTATCAAGTTCATGCACGCCAATCACGCGGACATCGGCAAGAAAATCGTCGAGAAGAAAAAACTTGATGACGCGCTTGAAGCCGAAATTAAATCCGCGATTAACGAATTCAAGGAAACTGTCACCTACAAGGTTGCCGGTTAAGGCGGTGGCGTAAATGGCAAATTTACAACACATTCGCCGCCGAATCAAAAGCGTCAAAAACATTCAAAAAATAACCAACGCAATGGACATGATAGCCCGTTCGCGATTCAACGCGGCTCGTGATGCTTTGCTGTCGAACATTCCCTACGTCAACAAAACCAAGGAAATTATGCGGCGAGTTGTCTCCCAAATGCGTGGGCGCGAATACGAACACCCGTTTTTGAAGACACGCGACGAACTCATTGCCGAACAGCAAAACGCGGACGGCAAGTTTCTGTTTATCGTCATTGCTTCGGATAAAGGACTTGCCGGCTCGTTCGCAAGCAACGTCTTCAAAGAGGCGCACGACACGATTGAATACGACGGCACGGACACGGGAACTTCAATGGACGACGACGGCGACGACGAAAATTTCCACAAGAAAAATTTCGACGCGCTCAATGCAGTCAAACCAATCGCACATCGCACGCAAAAGCAACAACGTCAAATGAACGCGACGGGCGGTGTGGCTCGTGCAGCTGCTCACGGCGGCGGTTCGTCTTCGGGCGCAAATGTTTCCGTTGCACGCGAATACAACGACGCGGCTTATATTGACGGCATCGAAATTATCACCGTCGGCAGAAAAGCTACGACGCATTTTCAACAGCGCGGCTACAACATCATCAAAAGTTATCACGGAATCAGCGAACGCCCGCAGTACAAGTACGCGAAAGAAATTGCCGATTTGGTCATGGAACGTTACGCAAGCGGTGAAATTATCGACGTGACGTTGATTTACACGCAATTTAAATCTGCAATCAGTTGCGTGCCGGACGACGTGACTTTGTTGCCGCTTGTCACGGACGACTACGCGAAGGCAAGCGCGAATCTCAAGGAAGAATACATTTACGAACCGGACGTTATGTCGATTCTGAATGAATTTTTGCCGCGCAGATTGGCCACGCGAATTTACGGCGCAATGCTTCACTCGGCGGCGTCGGAACTTTCTTCGCGCATGAACGCAATGAGTAATGCAACCGACAACGCTCAAGAACTCGTCGGCAGGTTGAATCTGTTTTACAACAAAGTTCGTCAAGCGGGCATCACCAACGAAATCAACGAAATTGTCGGCGGTGCAAACGCTTTGGAGTAGACTAGGAACTAGGAACTAGGAACTAGTTTCTGAAGGAGGTTACAGATTTTGCATTATAAGGATTTAATCGTTTGGCAGAAAGCAATGGATCTTGCCGTTGAAGTCTACCGATTGACTAAAAAAATGCCGAAAGATGAACTTTACGGTTTGACAAATCAGTTGCGCCGAGCAGCAGTTTCTGTACCTTCCAATATTGCGGAAGGTAACGGACGAGCTTCAACGGGAGATTACGTGAGATTTTTAATTATTTCACGCGGATCGGTTGCCGAAGTCGAAACTCAAATGTTACTTTGCGTCAGAATCGGTTATTTCACGCAGGAAGATATTGAGGCGACCTTGTCACTTTGTAACGAAACGGGACGCCTGCTCACCACAATCATAAAAAAGCTTAGGAACTAGTTTTTAGGAACCGGGAACTAGTCTCTAGTCTCTAGTCCCTAGTCCCTAGTTCCTAGTTCCTAGTTCCTACCAAAGGAGTTGAAAACATTTGGCGAAAGGTAAAGTTGTTCAGGTTATCGGCGCGGTCGTCGACATTGAATTTCCCGTCGGCGAACTGCCCGAAATTCTGAACGCGGTAAACATAAAAGGCAAGTCCGGCAACGTCGAGATTGACCTCGTCGCGGAAGTCATGCAACATTTGGGCGACGGCGTCACCCGTTGTATCGCAATGAGTTCGACGGACGGTCTTGTTCGCGGCATGGAAGCTGAAGACACGGGCGCACCTATCACCGTGCCCGTCGGCGAAGAATGTTTGGGACGCGTCTTCAACGTTCTCGGCAAAACCGTCGACAACAATCCGGCTCCCGTCGGTAACAAAAATTGGTTGCCGATTCACCGCAAAGCTCCCAGTTTCGAGGAGCAGGAAACTTCCACGACGATTCTTGAAACCGGAATTAAAGTCGTCGACTTGATTGCCCCGTATTCTCGCGGCGGTAAAATCGGTTTGTTCGGCGGCGCGGGCGTCGGCAAGACAGTTCTTATCATGGAGCTGATTCACAACATCGCAACCGAACACGGCGGCTACTCGGTATTTTCGGGCGTCGGCGAACGTACACGCGAAGGCAATGACCTTTGGAACGAAATGAAAGAGTCCGGCGTTATCGGCAAGACGGCTCTTGTTTACGGGCAGATGAACGAACCGCCCGGTGCTCGTATGCGCGTCGGCTTGACAGGCTTGACAATGGCGGAATATTTCCGTGATGCGCAAGGCAAAGACGTTCTGTTGTTTATCGACAACATTTTCCGTTTCATTCAGGCAGGCTCGGAAGTTTCGGCGTTGCTCGGTCGTATGCCCTCCGCCGTCGGTTATCAGCCCACGTTGACGACGGATATCGGCGCGTTGCAGGAACGTATCACGTCAACGAAAAAAGGCTCGATAACTTCCGTTCAGGCAGTTTACGTTCCCGCTGACGACTTGACTGACCCCGCGCCGGCAGGTACATTTACGCACTTGGACGCAACAACGGTTTTGAGCCGTCAAATTGCTGAGTTGGGAATTTATCCCGCAGTTGACCCGCTCGACTCGACAAGCCGTATTCTTGACCCGCATGTTATCGGGCAGGAACATTACGAAGTTGCTCGCGGCGTTCAGGCGGTTTTGCAGAAATACAAGGAATTGCAAGACATTATCGCGATTCTCGGCATGGAAGAACTTTCCGACAACGACAAACTCACCGTCAGCCGTGCGCGTAAAATTCAGCGTTTCTTGTCGCAACCGTTCGCCGTTGCGGAAGTCTTCACCGGTTCGCCCGGCAAATATGTCCCGCTCAAAGACACGATTCGCGGCTTTAAAGAAATTCTTTCCGGCAAATACGACGACTTGCCCGAAGCGGCTTTCTACATGGTCGGCGGCATTGAGGAGGCCGTTCAAAAGGCGCAGAAACTCAAGGAGGCGTGATTTATGTCCACAATCCTGCTTGAGGTTGCCACGCCCGACAAAGGCGAAGTTTTTGCCAAAGATATCAACATGTTGATTTGCCGATCAATCGCGGGCGAACTCGGTATCTTGCCGAAACACGCCAGACTTTTGACGGAACTTGTCCCGAATGCTCTGCGCATTAAATTTGACGGCAGTGAAACGTTGCTTTTCGTCAGCGGCGGATTTATGGAAGTTACGCCCGAAAAAATCACGATTCTTGCCGACAGCGCGGAAGTTCCCGACGATATTGACGTTGAGCGCGCGAAATCCGCTTACAAACGTGCCGAAGATCGCATCACTGGTTTTAAAAATAAAGGCGATACGGAAATCGACATCAAACGTGCGGAAGCGGCTCTTGCCCGTGCAAAGGCGCGACTTTTGGTTAAAGGCGTTCCCATTCCGTAAAAATTTTTTCAGACAAAAAATTATCCCGTCGGTCACTTTGGTCGGCGGGATTTTTTTGGGAGATGATTTACTTTGGATAACAATCAACCTTACGACGAAAAATTTTATCGTGCGCAAAAAAATCCGTCATTCAAATCCGCGATAGAAATTTTGCCGCTCGTTGCCGAATTCGTTCACCCGCGCAGTGTTGTTGATGTCGGTTGCGGTGTCGGCACATGGCTTGCCGTTTGGCAAAAGCACGGCACGGAAATTTATGGCGTCGACGGCGATTATGTCGACCGTTCGCAACTTTTTATCGACGAAAAATTTTTTCATCCCGCCGACCTTGAAAACCGCTTAAAACTGAAACGTCGTTTCGATTTGGCAATGTCGCTTGAAGTTGCCGAACATTTGTCGCCCGAACGCGCAGATTCGTTTGTCGAAGATTTAACGCGATTAAGCGACCTGATTTTGTTCAGCGCGGCAATTCCCGCTCAAGGCGGCACCAATCACGTCAACGAACAATGGCCGTCTTATTGGGCGCAAAAATTTTTGCAATTCGGTTACATCGGCATTGATTGTCTTCGCCCGAAGATCTGGACGAACGATGCTATTGAAATTTCTCGCCGCCAAAATATTTTCATCTATGCCAAAAGCGCGGAACTTTATCGTTATCCCGAATTGCAAGATTATTACCTGAAGTATCGGGACGTGACGATTTTTGATGCGGTTCACCCGAAACTTTGGGCACTCGTAGTCAAGGAATTCAAAAATTTTTATCTGCAAGTTAAACTTCGCGCCGAAAATCAGTAACGAAACATCCCGAAATCGCTCAAAATCGAGCATTTCGCGGACTTTTAAACGGATTTTCTGTTTATCTTTTGAGACAACCCGAACCGAAGGACTTCACGAACGAAGTTCAGGGGCAACGCATAGCGACTGAAATAATGTCGCCACGAGACCGCGCCACGCACGGCAACTAGGAACCAGTAATTAGGAACCAGGAACCAGTAGAAACGAGTAAACTAGTCTCTAGTCCCCAGTTCCTAGTTCCTAGTCAAGCGTGAAAAGATATGCTGAACTGCAGGGCGACTTGCAGAAGGCGGGATAAAAAGCCCGTCGATAACAAAATGTATCTCGTCGGAACAATCGACCGCTGGAACGATTCAAAGCAAGCCGAGGAACACGACCGAGTTAAACACGACCCGAAAATTTAGGAGGCGATTTACATGACCGATACATACAAGCTCCATCCCTCGCACACATATAGAATCCGCGAAGTGATTCGCCCCGACGGTCGAAAAATTTGGCGTATCGTCGAAGTTTTATCGAATTACAAAGGCGAAGTTCGCGAAGAAGGCAGAGCGGCTTTGGATTCTTTCCCATCTGCCAAAAAGTTTTTAAGCGAACTCAATCGGCGTTATGCACAGAAATGACATTATGAACTGAAAGGCGGCGACCCGAATTGACGGCAAAGGAGTATCTGCAACAGGTTTATCATCTGAACGAAAAGATAGAGAGCAAGCTCGAACAAATAGCACGCCTGCAATCTACGGCAACGCGAGTGACGACGGTAATCACGGGCACGCCCGGCGGCGGGACACGCTTAAGCTCACGGATTGAAAACGCAGTTGTCGCCGTGCAACAGCAATCGGATTATCTTGCCGACGAAATAAAGCAGTTGCTCAACCTTCGGAACGAAGTCGCCGCCGCGATAGCTGAACTTGACAATCACAACGAACGGATTGTTCTCGAATATCGCTACTTGTGCTTTTACTCGTGGCAACAGATAGCTCACGTCATGCGCACGGGCATTCGCTACATTTTCAAAGTCCACACCCGCGCATTGAAAAATTTTTCGGAGCGGTACATAAAAGGGCAGTAAAGGGCACAAAAGGGCATATTGATTCAGTTGAAAATCTCTGGTAAGATACGATTGACAAAATACGGAACCGCCTTCGGGCGGTTTTCTCGTTTTCGGGAGGCATGCGACATTGACCTTGAGCGAACGATTCAAAACACGACCACTAACGTATTACGGGCTGTCGATAGCGGCAAGCTGAGCGGGCGTCGGCTCGTTGCTCAACACAATCACGATAACAAAGACGCTCGGTATCGTGCCGGCACTTATCTGGACTGCCGCAAACGTCTTCGCTTGTATCTTGTTCGGAATAGTCGTCAGCCGATTGAAAAGCCTGCGCGAAATCGTCAAATCAAAAATCGTCTGTAGCGTCGTCACGTTAATGGCGGTCTTCCAAATTTGGCTGAACATGAACGGTATCCGCGAAGTCTTTTCCGATACGACATTTGGAATTTCTGGCGGCACGATGCTTGCATATGCGACGGCAATATTCTTCGTAGCAATTTTGCTGTGGCGCGGCATGATTCGCAACATCTTAACCGACGGAGCAAGTTGGTTGGCAGTTTACGGACTGATTGTTTTCGTTACGATAGCCGCTTTCATTTACAGCAACGGCGAAATTATAACTCATCCGTTAGGGCTTGAATCGAATTCGTTGCTCACCGGAGCACACAAAGCTTTTCTGCTTTTGCCGGGACCGTTCACCTTCATATATTTTTACGAACTGTTGAATTACAACGACACCAACGACGACGCGACCAAAAAAATTGACATGCAAAAAGCCTTCACGCTCGGCGGCTTATTTTTCGGGCTGTACATGATATTCGCGTTCGCTTTGGCGTTCGTTGACCTGCCGCCCGAATTGAATTTGATTAGAGCCGTGCTGCTGTCACTGGTTGCGGTGTCGTCGCTGTCTACCTTCATTTATTCGACCTATCTTGTGTTCGGACGCAATCTCGGTTTGCTGATAGATGCGGCGGCAATAATCGGCTGGGTACAATTTATGGACATGGGCGTTATGGGACTGTGGACGTTGATGGCATCATGCCGCTCCTATCTGGTCGGCGCAATGCTTTTGGCGGCAGTTGTCATGGCAGTTAGACGTCGGAGGAATTGAATCATGCAAACCGTAACGAAAAAACTTAGCGAACTGAAACGACCGAACAAAAATGTCCGCTTGCACGGTGACCGCCAAATAAAAGAATACATTCGTTCGATTGAAATGTTCGGGCAGATTCGCCCGATTGTCATTGACGAAACAAACACGATACTTGCGGGCAACGGTTTGTTCCAAGCACTTCAAATAATGGGACGCGAGACCGCCGACTGTTACGTCGTCGGCAACTTGACCGTCAACCAAAAGAAAAAGTTAATGCTCGTTGATAACAAGATTTTTGAACTCGGCGTAAACGATTCAAATGTTTTCGATGAGATTCTGCGCGAACTTGACGGCGACATTGACATCCCCGGTTATGACGACGAACTTTTAAGAGTTTTGACCGCCAACGCGAAGGAAGCCGACGAAATAATAACCTCCTACGGCAACTTCAGCGAAGAAAAAATTCAAGAAATGAAAACAGCACAGCCATTGACACCACGACTTCAACAACTCCCGCCGCAAAACGACCAACAAACAGAACCGACGGAGCAACCGCAAAGCGTTCAAAGATTCGTCACTTGCCCGAAATGCGGTGAAAAAATTTGGCTGTAAAAAGAATTTACGGCACGCAAAACGTCCTTGACGCGGCACGCCAACGAATCAAAAATATTTTCGCCAACGACGTGCCCGTTTATTTAAGTTTCAGTTCCGGCAAAGATTCATTATGTCTGGCGCATTTGACATATGATTTAATCCTGCGCGGTGAAGTTGACGCCAAACAACTCACGGTAATTTTCATTGACGAAGAAGGGCTTTACCCTTCAATGCTTGAAGCGGCTTATCGGTGGCGCGAAATTTTTCTGCGCGTCGGTGCTAAGTTTGAATGGTATTGCCTCGAAGTCAAGCAAGTGTGCGTTATCGATAAATTGTCGGCAACCGAATCGTGGATAACGTGGGACAAAAGCAAACGCGATATTTGGATGCGCGAGCCGCCGCCTTTCGCCGTTACCGAACATCCGCTTGTTCCTTATGCGGGCTACTGCAATTATCAAACCTTTTGCAAACGGCTCTGTGCTGACGGAATAACAATGGTCGGTGTGCGAACGGCTGAATCAATCCAACGATTAAAGGCTTTGGCTATTATCAAGTTAGAGCAACGCCTGCAATATCCGATTTACGACTGGAAAGATACCGACGTTTGGCTTTACATCAAGGAAAACAATTTGCCGTTTCCCGAAGCTTATATCCGTTTGTATGAAGCGGGCGTGCCGCGTCATAGACTTCGCTTGTGTTGCTTTTTCGGCGACAGTTCAATTCAGGGCTTGCGTTGGGTAGCGGAGACTGATTCGGAACTTTGGGCGAAAATCGAACGCCGTTATCCAAATGCTTACCTTGTCTTATTGTATTGGGATTCGGAAATGTTCAATCGGCAAACCCGTCGCCGCACGACAATGGAAAAAGATTCGGAGCCGCAAGACTACAAAGCAAAACTTTACGACCTGCTTTTTCTCAACACGGATAAATACACAATCCCGCCCGATACTGTTAAGACCTTGCCGGATTGGCGGCGATTGGTGACAATGTACGGAGTATTCATGACGCCAAAACTTTACAAAGCCTGTTACGAGACCATTTTGTTCGGCGACCCCGACAAAAGAGCCTTTCGAGCTATCTACAACGAAACATATTTTGAATTGGCAAACCAAAACAGGAAGGAGCAATTCCAACGTGACAAACGATAAATTATTCGCGCCGTTGGCAAGCCTGCAATGGGTTCCTGTCGAACGTTTGACCGCTAACGACTACAATCCGAATAAAGTCAGCCGTGACAATCTTGAATTGCTCAAGCAGTCGATTTTGTCAAACGGCTGGACGTTGCCTATCGTCGTTCGTCCCGATTATACGATTATCGACGGTTTTCACCGCTGGACGGTTGCAAAGCAAGAACCGCTTAAGTCAATGCTCGGCGGGAAAGTTCCCGTTGTTATCGTCGAACACGAAACCCGCAACGGTGACATCTACGGCACAATAACGCACAATCGCGCTCGCGGCGTTCACCTGCTCGAACCAATGAAAGCTATCGTTAAAGAATTACTCGCCGACGGCAAGACCGTAAAAGAAATCGGTAAACAACTCGGCATGAAGCCCGAAGAAATTTTTCGCTTGTCCGGCTTTACCCGCGAAGAATTTCTAAATCTGATGACGGACGGCGTAACGGGTTATTCGCGTGCCGTGATTTATAAAAATGTGCGGTGAGCATTTATGTTGCGCCCGATACGTAGCGAATGGGAGCGGCAAGAATGCGAATCTACACTTGCTTATAAGGCGTTCCGAATTTGGCTTGACAGCGACGACCGAAATATTGATAACGTTGCGGCTGAAGTCAACAAAAGTCGCGAAACGATAATTCGCTGGGCAGAAAAGTTTGACTGGGAACGCCGCGCCGACGTATTTGAGTATTTTCGCGCCGAAGCGCAAAAAGAATACTCCGAACGTGAACAAAACAAAATGGCGGGACTTCAAATAAACCTCGGCAGAATGTTACAAGCCGAAGGCGCCAAAGCGTTGAAAGAAAAAGACTTGAGCGCAGAACCCGTTGCCGTGATTCTTAAAGCTATTGAACTCGGCATCCAAATTGAACGTTCGGCAAGAAACATCGAAAAGAAATCTTTGTAACGGGAGCGATAACCATGCCGAGAAAAGCTAAACGACCTTGCCGATACAACGGTTGCCCAAACTTAACAGAATCATCAAGCGGATATTGCTCAGAACATGAAAAGACGCAATCACGTCATTACGATAAATTTCTGCGTTCGCCCGAACACCATAAACGTTACGGCTATCAGTGGCGAAAGTTACGCGCAAGATTTTTGAACAGTCACCCGCTTTGTGAGCAATGCAAGCTTGAAGGCAGATACACGGCGGCAACAGAAGTACACCACATCAAGCCATTGTCCGAGGGCGGTGGCAATGACGAAAGAAATCTTATGCCTCTCTGCCATCAATGCCACTCGCGAATTACGCTAACGGCAGAAAACAGAAAAAGACATTAATTCTTTTTTGCTCTGCGACGTTGTTCGTTTGCTTTGTTTGAACATTTTTTTGAACAGTAAATCCCTCGCTTGCTCCTTGTCACAAAATTTTTCCCACATATGGGACAAATTTTTTCAATGTTTACATCGTAAACATCGTTAGCCCACTGATACTTTTTGGAACACGACGGCGAACAACAAAGTTGTTTGTAATTTTGGTATCGCAATGAGAAGCTTTTGCCACAAACAGGGCACGTCTTTTCCACAGGAGATTTTTTTGCAGTTTGGGAGATATGTTTGGCGGAACAAGGGATTGAGCAAAAAGTTTGGTTTTGCTTGCGAGGATTAAAAGTATTTCCGCAGATAGGGCAGATTTTCTCTTCAATATTTTTGGAATGGTGTATTCCGGCGTGTTCAGCGATTGTCAGCAACTGCAGGTTTGAAATGCTATTGTTGGCAGGATTGCAGTCAATGTGATGAATGTTCGTTTCTTCAGGAATTTTGCCGTTGTAGTAATACCAGACGGCACGATGGATTGAAGTATGTCTTCCGTAATGTCCACTGGCTCTTTTGGCGTAAATCACGCCGTCAAAACGTTGGTGGGTATTGTCAATGACTTCGACAGTAGGCGGCGCGGTTAAATAGCGTTCGAGAACGTCAATGCGGTGGCGTTCAAAATCGTTTTCGGTAAGTGCGCGAAGTTCGGCGAGCAATTCGGTGACGCGCTCAGGTTGTTTCATGGTTATCAACTCCCTTGCAATTTGTTCGCGGGATTGGTAAAATGGAAATGCAGAAATGCAAAAGAGAATCCCGCATGGTGATTGTTTTCGTAGCAGAAACATTTTAGTCTGCGTAATTTCGTGCCGCATCCGGCGGCTTAAATTTTTTTTCGGTGCAATCTCTCATGCAAACGATTTAAACAACTCTCATGAATCCGACGGTGCGCCCACACCGTGGAGATAAATATTTTTTTGCTCAGGAGGCAAATCATCATGACAATCGCAGAAAAAGGACACCAGCGAATTCGTTAAACAGGAAAGCGGCAAAGGCTTGTCCGAGCAGAATTATTCGACCGCAGACGCCGCGATTCTTCGCCAGTTGGCGAGCGACAGCAGCGACAGTTTCACGGCGGCGGACGTAGCTGACATCTTCGATTAACAGCAAAGGATTTTCATCATGCCATCGAAAAACAAAATCAAAAATTTTATCCGAGAAGTCCGCATGGAGCACGACAAGCGCATTGCGGATTCTCTCGGCGGTGGCGGGCTTAGTGCGCCTACTTTGCCGACTGTTGCCAGTTCGATTGACGGCGGAATTTGGCTTGACGTAACCGATTCACCGCCTGCCATAAAATTTTTTACGGTGGCACGACATACATTCTCGGCGGGACAACTTCGACGACAAACGGCAATCCTTGACGGCAAAAACCGGTTTGACGCGTCGAACACGCCCGACATCTTAGGAGTGATTCATATGCGAGGCATTGACTTCGCCATCTGCCGCACGGGTTACGGAAAAAACGGCGTCGACGAAACTTTTCAAGCCAACGTCGAGGGCGCACATGCCGCAGGTTTGGTTTGCGGAGCTTATCATTATTCTTACGCGTTGACGCCCGCCGACGCCATCATCGAAGCCGACTTTTGCAAGCGCATTATCGACGAGAGCGGCGTTCTGCTTGAACTTCCCGTTTGGTTTGACATGGAAGACGCCGACCATTACAAGCGTCGTCACGGTTTCGACTTCAGCCGAAAAAACGTTACCGACATCTGCCGCGCTTTTCTCGACAACATCAAGCCGCTTGACTGCGGGATTTACGCGTCCTATTCGTGGCTTGAAGATTTTATCGATTGGCGCGATTTAGGTTGCTCAATTTGGAATGCGCAATGGTCACGCGAAGATTTTTTGCAAGGCTACATGTGGCAGTTCACTAACAAGTTCAATATCGGCGGAAAACTTTTCGACGGCAATATTCTTTACGACGAAATTGACAGACCCGAATAAAAAAATTTAGCCCCTGCGTTTCACTGACGTGGGGGCTTTTTTGTCTGCAGGTTGTCTGCGAAAAATTTTTACAAGACGATATGTGCCATGACGAAGCCGACGCAACAACCGCTTATGACGCCGATTAAACCGGGAATCATGAACGAATGATTCAAAATGTATTTGCCGATTCGCGTCGTGCCCGAACGGTCGAAACCGATACAAGCCAAATCGGACGGATATGTCGGCAGGAAGAAGTAACCGTAACACGCGCTGATAAACGACATGATTATAACCGGATCCATTCCGACGCTCAGAGCCATCGGGAAAACAATTGCGATAGCCGCAGCCTGCGAGTTGACGAGTTTGGACGTGAGGAACGCGATAATTGCAAACGCCCACGGATATTCCGCGACAGCATTGCCCAAAAATTCTTTCAGGAAAGCCATGTGCGCGCCGAAGCAGGTATTTGCCATCCACGCGACACCGTAAACCGAAACGAGCGCGACAATACCCGATTTAAAAACTTGACTGTTGCCGACATCTTTCGCTTTGACTTTGCAGACGAACAAAATCGTCGCCGCAACGAGCAACATTACCATCTGAATAACCGCAGTCATCGAAATCGGTTTCAAATCACCTTTCGCGTTCGGGAAGTGCGGAAGCAAGTCGGGGAAGTTGCCCAACGCCGCGATAACGAGAATACCCACGAAGAAAATATACATTGCGTGATAAAAACTCGGCGGCAATTCTTTATCGAGCAAAGATTCGCTGTCGCCGTAAACGTAATCGCGGTTGGTCGGGTCTTTGATGAATTCTTGGAAGCGTTCATCGTCCTCAAGGTCTTTGCCGCGTTTGTAACTCCAAAGTGCCGCGAAAAATACTCCGAGCCCCGTTGCAGGCATTGCGACAGCCAAAATTTGCAGGACGGAATAATTGTGCCCCGCCGTTGCCATAAAGCCGACGATTGAAACGATTGCAACCGACACCGGCGACGCGCAAATTCCCATCTGCGACGCGACGGACGCAACCGCCATCGGTCGTTCGGGGCGAATGTTTTGCTTAATCGCAATGTCGTAGATAATCGGGAACATCGTATAGACGACGTGACCCGTGCCGCACAATACCGTTAAAAACCAAGTTGTCAGCGGCGCAAGAATCGTGACGTGTTTCGGGTTGTTGCGCAGGAATTTTTCCGCGTACTTGAGCATGACAGTTAAGCCGCCCGAAGTCTGCAAAAAGCCCGCGCAGGTTACGACCGCCAAAATCGTCAACATAACGTCAATCGGCGGCGTACCGGGTTTGTAACCGAATATGAACGTGTAAATTACGAGACCGATGCCGCTTATGACGGCAAGCCCGATACCGCCGTGGCGCACGCCGATAATCAAACACGCCAACAGCACAAGGAAGCCCAAAAACATCTCCATACAAATCACCTCTCCTAAAATAAATCCTTGATGACAGAATTTTTATTCGTTGCGCCGAAAGTATTTCCTGCAACATACGACATATTTATTTTGCCGGTCTGCAGGGACCACCTGTTGCCTAAAAAATTTCGCTGTGATATTCTGCGTATGAAATTTTATTTTCAGGAGTGATTCATCTATGAGCAAATTTACTTTCGACTTACAACGATTCGCGACGCAGGAAATTTCTGCGGGCGAAACTTACGAACTTGACGGCGTAACTTACACTGCGCTCACCGACGCGGTTTTCAATCTCGACGACGACGAAAAAATTTCGGGACTTGCAAGCGGCAAAGTTCAAGCGACGCTCACGGAGGCGGAAAATTCCCCGACAATAACTTTCGACGCAACCGACGGCGCGATTGACTTTTCTGCAACGGACGACGACTCACTTGCCGTCACGCTCGGCGGGCGACAATTCAAATTCAGCGAAGGCACCGCCACCGTCACAAGCGATAAAGTTACAACGGGAGCCGCAAAATTTTTTATCGCGGGAACGCATTCCCGTGCCGATTATGAATTCACGGTTGAAAAATCCGCCGAATTCTCGATAACGTCCGAAGCGTTCGCCATCAGTTCCGAAAAATTCAATGTGGCTGTATTGATGGGCAGCAACACACTTAACTTTGACGTTTCCGGCACGGCGATTCGCAATTTCACGAACCATACTTTCGTTCTTGCGGGCGGCACAAGCGTTACTACAACTTTGAACGATTACACGTTGACGGCGACGACAACCGACGAGGCGGGCGGCGAATTGTCTTTGACGGAAAACGGAATTAATTTCAAGCCCAACGCAGACGACGGCAAATTGAGAGTTTCCGTGACACGCGACGGCGAAACGCGCACGGCGTCACTCGATATGACGGGTTCTTTGACTTACAACCTCGACGGATCAATTTCTTTGACGAAAGATACCGTGCTTAAAACTGTTTTTGAGGACGGCAGAAATTTGACGATTACCGCAAAGAAAGATGCCGGCGGTAAAATCTTTTTGTCTCCGCAAGACGGTTTGTCGGTGACACCGGCCACGCCCGACGCTCTCGACGTTCTTTTGACGATTGATGGCAAAGACATAATCGAACTCGCCTCCGTTGACGGCACGGTCAATTACAAGGGCGGCACGTTTACCGCAACCGACGGCACCGAAATTCGATTCGTCGACCCTTCGGGCAACTATGACGATAATGTTTTGCGAACTTCGGGCGGCACGACTTCCCTGCATTTCAGCACCGACGGAATTATTTACCAAGCCAACGAAGGCGCAACTTTCGTTATGGATTACCTGCAGGGCACAACATGGAATTTACAAAACGGCGCGATAACCGATTACTTCAGCGGAAAATCGCAGGGGTTGTTAAGTTTATCCGAAGGCAGTACCTTCAAAACAAACGACGACGAATTTCCTTTCGCGCTCGAAACGGCGGGCAATTACACGCTCAACGGCATGGAAATTACCGCGACCGAAGACCTCGCCGAAGTCACAATGACCGATTACGACACTATTACTTTCGCGGCGGACGCGGGCATCAATTACAACGATTACAATTTCAGCGGCAACGGCAATGTCAGCGTCAGCGGTGACGAAATTTCTTTGTCGAAAGATGCGACTGTTACTTTTGTCGACGACGACCGCACGATTTCTTTCACGGGCAAAGACGACGACGCGCCGGTAAATATTTCTTCCGACGGCGGAAAAATTATCGTCACACCGAACGACGACGGCAGTAACTTCAACGTGACGATTAAAGACAGCGACACTGCAGTTTTGGGCACAGACCTCAAACTTTTAAGCGGCTCAATTACTTTCGACAACGACAAAATTTCAATTCCGAAGGGCACAAAAATTTCCGTCAATCGCGGCGGGCAAGACATCACATTTACCGCAAGCGAAGAAATTTCCGCGTCTTACAAAGTCGAAGACGGAATTTTTTACTTTGAACTCGACGACGACAAGTCCGTTGATATTTCAATCGCAAGCGGCGAACAAACTTTTCTTGCGGGCGATTTGAATCTCGGCGGCGTGCTCAGTTTCAGTCCGAAAAGCGGCACTTACGGCTTGACGGGCGGCAACAGTTCACACGGCAACGGTTCAAACACTTTCGCAGAAATTTTGTTTGATAACGGCACGGGAATCAAAATGTCGACCTGCGACACGACGATTGTTTTCGTTCCGACAGTCACCAGCGACGGCACAATCGAATTCAATTTCCCGAACGCCCGCAAACACGAATTGAAATTCACCGTAAGCAAGGATGGCGAAACGACTTTTGAAAATCAGCTCGTAATCGACGGCACTGTCGGCTTGAATCCCTCGACACAGGAACTTTCGCTGAAAAAAGACACCGTGTTGACGTTAAGCAACGGCGACGAAAATTCGTTGGAAGTCACGGCACTCGACGACGCAAGCGGAAACTTTTCGTTCACGGATGACGGTATTCGTTTTGCTCCGAACGCGGGCGACGGCAAACTCGAATTGAATTTCGTTACGGGCGACACGGAACGCAGCGCGACACTCGACGTGACGGCGGGCGCGTTGCTGATAAACACAGACGGAACTTTTTCATTTGATAAAGACACCGCGCTTAATCTCGAATGGGAAGACGGCACTGTTTTAAATTTGTCTTCAAGCGACGCGGGCGGCTCAATCGGCTTTGACGCGGACGGCATAAAAGTTTCTTCCGACGGCGAATTGTCAATCGACTTGACGACGGCGACGGGCGTTCAAACGACGTTGTCAAACCTCAACGGCACGATTCATTACAACGCGGGCAAAGTTCTGTTCGACGCCGATTCAAAACTTACGGCAACTTCAACGATTGGCGGTCAACCCGTCAATATCACGCTTGAAAGCAACGGCGAAGGTTCCTACATCGAAATTTCCGCGCAGGGCACCAATTACGTTGCGGGCACGGGCGCGCTGTCAATCACTTGGGAACGCGACGGCAAAGAAAGCACTTTCACCATTAACAGCGGTTCAGTTTTCATCGGGCACGGAATTTTTAAAATCGCCGAGGGCTCCGACGTTTCGACCGACTTGAAAGATTTTATGCCCGCGATTTATTTCACGACTTCGGAAGCGGGAACTTACACTATCAACGGGCAGACAATCACGACTTCCGCCGAAAATATTTCCATGACGGCGACGGATGATTACATGACGTTCAAGACGACCGACGACGTTGTCACGTACGACGGGATGACTTTCGCGGGCAACGGCAATGTCAGTCTGTCACCCGATAACGTCGTGTTAGGCGCGAATGTTGTTGCAAACGGTTTCGGCGAAGGAAAATCTTTCGTGTTGGCGGAAGCCGGCAACGTCACTGCCGACGCAAAAATTTTCCAGCTTGACCCGTTGAGTTTGGACGACGGCAGAGAAATTCCGATGATAATCACCGTCACGGGCGCGCAGGACGGTTTTGTTTTCAGCCGCACGCTCACCACAGAGAGCGAAGAATATCTCGGCTATCTCGATTCGCCGTATGTCGGTTCACTCTTCACGGAAAAATTTATTGCGGCGGGCGACAGTTCATATCGAATCAGAACAGACCCGATCGGTTTGGAAGACGTTATCGGAATTTCTGACGGCGCGTCAATCAGCGGCGGTGCAACTCTCGACGACGAAGACACATTGAGCTATTACGTCCTTGTCACGGACACGACGGGCAAATTTACAATCGGCAAAAAAACTTACACGCTTGCCGAAGGTACGGAACTCGGTACGGGAATTCGTGCGCGATTCGACGTTGATTCGGCTCCCTACGCAGACAAAATCAACGACTTGAACGGCACGGTCAGCGGCGACTTTACGGGCGGCGCAGTCAGTATCAACGGCAGCGACAAAGGCATTCAGCTTTTCGGCGACAAAGATGTTTCCGTTGTCGCAGGCGGTAACAGCAACGTTGAACTTTTCGGCTTGAGTGACGGCGCAACTTTGGCAAGTGTCGGTTCGGCAAGCAAAATTCACACGGACACGGAAGGAACTTTCACTTTCGGCGCGACGAAGGACGATTCGATTGCCATTACCGTCACGGGCGACGACAACATTACTTTTGAGTTCTCCGGCGAATATGAAATTCTCTCGAACATCTCGAACGTCGAAGGCAATTTGCAATTCAGCGAGCCGTCAAACGCAGTCATGATTAACGGTATCGGCGGCATGTTCGACGGATACTTTTCGTCAATCGGCGCGTTCGACGACAGAATTTATATTCACGACGTGGCGGACGGCTCCGAACTCGATACCGAAGACGCGGATAAAATTTGGTTGCAACAGACCGGCGCATCAATGGCTGTCAACGAAAGCAAATTCACTTTGACGGGCGACAATGACGTTTGGATTCGCGATAAAGAAGTTGTCGGACTTGACGAAGGCGCAAGCTTGACTGTTTCAGACGCGGGCAATTACACGGTCAACGGACAAACTTTGACGGCATCTGCGGGCGATACTTTTGTCGGGCTTGAAAACGGAACGGACGCTTACATTTACAATTCCGCTCGACCGCTTATCACGAAAAACACTTCGGCGGACGAAATTGTCGACCACTTCAAGCCCGAAAATGTTTCCGTCGTTTCGGCGGACGACAACGGCAGATTTGATATTTCGTTGAGCGGCGGTTTGGCGATTGTCGAAGATACTTCGGCGCGTGTCAACATTACGGCGGGCGACGACACGGTTGTCAGTCAAGGCAAAAATGTTCACCTGTCTTTGACGACGGGCGGCAATGCGTGGTTGTTCCCGCTCGGCGGCAAAATGACGATTGACAACTACGACTTCACGACGCGTAGCGGTTTCAACTTGAATTACACAGACATTGCCGCGAAAATTAAAGACGGCACGATTGATTTCGCGAACGGTGAACTTTCAATGGGCTCTGCGGTTGCGGATTTCGGCACGCAAAGCCAAATCGTCAATCTCTACAGCGACAGAAGTAACACGCGTGAAATTGTCGGATTCGCGGAAAATTACGCTTCGTTGGACGCAAGCAACCTCACGGACAATTTGCTTTTGTCGGGCGACGTTTATTCGACGTTGATAAGCGGTAGCGGCAACGATACGATTTTTGCGGCGGAAGGCAATTTCGTCGACGCGGGCGCGGGCAACAATTACATTGAACTTTTGCCTGCGAACGAACGCGACGAATCAAAATCGGGCGCGACAATCGACATTACGGACGGCAAAAACACAATCGAAAATTTCCGCGCAGGTTTCGACGGCAACAGTGACGCGGTTGTTGTCGACCCCGATTGGGAAATTATTTTCGACGGCTCAAATGTCAGTGTTGAAAGTTCGGACGCGGGCAGGACGGTTCTGTCGGAAGTCGGCGACGGCGAAACTTTTGCGGCTGTTAAAGTTGTCGAAACGAACGGCGATGAGTACAAAACTTTCGTTGCGCAAAAAGATTCGGTTATCGCGGCGGGCAACGAATTCGCAAACATTTACACGGGCGAAAATTCGGGCGTCGACTTCACGGGCATTGATGATTCGATTCTGGTCAACTTGACTGAAGAGGCGGTCGGCACAATCAACGGCGAAGACGTTTATTTCTACGGAATTAACACGGTGACGGCGGGCGACGGACTTTCGACGCTCATGGGTTCCGCAAACAACGAAACTTTGATTGCGGGCAACGGTTACGGCAGTTTGTGGGGCAGCGCGGGCGACGACAAACTTATCGGCAAAGCGGGCTCGGAAACCAAAAACGGCAGGACTTCGTTCTTTTTCTTCGCGGGCGACGGCAACGACACGGTTTCAAATTTCGAGTTCCTCACCGACGAAAATAAATTTTCCGGCAACGCGGACATGCTTAAAGTCAGCGGCACGCTTACAAATGTTTTGCTTTCGGGCGACAACGTTGTCTTGAAATTTGACGACGAAAACAGTTTGACGCTTGCGGACGCGAACGGTAAAAATTTCCGATACAATGACTTGATTGCCAACGTCGGCGAAAATCTCCGCTACAACACAATGGCGAATCAATTCGTCGGCACGGGCAACAACGCGACTTTGACTGTCGACGAGAGCGCAGAAATTTGGATGAACAATCAACACGGAAAATTTTACGACGGCAACATCAAAATGATTGACGCGTCCGATTCGACGGGCGAAATGCTCATTGCCGGTAACGAACTTGACAACACGATTATCGCGGGCAACGGTGATGCTTCACTTTGGGGCGGCGACGACGGCAACGATTTACTTTTCGGCGGCGACGGACAAAATACTTTCTTCTACACGGCGGGCGGCAACGGCAACGACACGATTCAAAATGCAAGCGACGGCGACATTGTCGAATTCACCGGCTTGACGCTTGAACAAATTTTGTCGACGGAAATAACTTCAACGGGCGTGACGCTGAACTTTGCTGACGGCGGACAACTCAACGTCGAAAGCACGGCTCAAGTCGACTTCCGAATCAACGGCGAAACTTACGCGGCGAATCACGATACCGCTCAATGGACGAAAAAATAATCCGAATGCTTCAATCAAAAAAAATTATCCCGTCGAAAGTTTGGCGGGATTTTGTATTGACCGGTTCAGCGTTCAAAGTAAACTTTTATCGCCCGCCGAAAACTTTTTTGCAACAAAAATCCCCCGCCGCCGTGACGAGGGAACAACGCCGCGCAGATTGTGCGCTCATTCGACGTACTTGTAAGTTTCGCCGTAATACGCGAGTCTAACAACAGCGTCACTTACATTAAATTTTCTTGCAAATGCACTGAACCCTAGTTGCCTGTCATTTGGAATACAATCACGGCGAATTTCGCGAACTTGGTCGACATTTAATAAGGCGTCGAAACGGTCGCAACCGCTTTGAATCAATCCCATTTTAAGAGCGTGCTGAATGTTTTCGGCGGGCGTGACCCATTCCAGATTCGAGACGTGACTATTCTGTTTGTTCCCGTCAATGTGATTAATTTGCCGCTTGCCTTCGGGATTCGGAATGAACGCTTGCGCAACCAGCACATGAACAAAACGGTTTTTCTTCTTGAAATCCTTGCAAAGAACAACGCGCAAGTAACCGCCGATACCGGGATTTGATTTAAGAATTTTCACGTTGTCTTTCTGAAAGCTTTTAACTCGTCCGCAGTTGCTGACTTGGTAAAGTCCTTCGTAACCGACAACATCGCGCCATTCTTCGCCGGGCAAGTCTTTGTAATCAATCTTTTCCAGCAAAACATGCAACGCATTCCGTTCGAGCGGGCTGAGATTCGCCGCCAGCAGGATTTTTTTCGCTTCGTCAACAGTCATAGACAATCGCTCCTTTGTGATTTGACATTGCACGCGGAAACGCTTAGAATAACGACGAACAGTTTTTGATTCACGTTTTGCGTGCGGTGTGGATTTACGATAGATACACTTTAGCACATAATCGGACGCGAATCAAATTTTTTTTGCGCAATCGTGCGGGCTTTTTAATTGACAATCGCGGCGCGAAAGTTTATTATCGACGCAGTAAAATTTAGGAGGTAAGAAATATGCCAATGCTCGATCTCAGCAAGTACGGAATCACAGGCACGACCGAAATCTTGTACAATCCCAGCTACGAAGTCTTGTTCAATGAAGAGACGCGTCCCGACCTCGAAGGCTTCGACGTCGGACAGGAAACCGAACTCGGCGCGATTAACGTCATGACCGGCATTTACACTGGCCGCAGTCCCAAAGACAAATTTCTCGTATACGACGACTTCACCAAAGAAGGCGCGCCCGGCGAAGTTTGGTGGACAACTCCGGAGTATCCGAACGACAACAAAAAATGTTCCGTCGAATCGTGGAAGGCTCTCAAAAAAATCGCGGTTGATGAACTCAGCAACAAACGCCTTTTCGTCGTCGACGGCTTCTGCGGCACGCACAAAGATACCCGCATGAAGATTCGCTTTTTGTTGGAGGTCGCCTGGCAAGCGCATTTCGTCACCAACATGTTCATTCGCCCGAAGAATCAAGCCGAATTCGATCAGGAACCCGATTTCGTCGTCTATAACGCGTCGAAAGCGAAAGTCGACAACTGGAAAGAACTCGGCTTGAATTCAGAAACTGCCATAGTATTCAATTTGAGTACAAAAGAGCAGATTATCATAAATTCTTGGTATGGAGGCGAGATGAAGAAAGGGTGCTTCAGCGTCCAAAATTTTTTCATGCCGCTTAAAGGTATAGCAGCAATGCATTGTTCGGCGAACACCGACATGAACGGCGAAAACACTGCGATTTTCTTCGGACTTTCCGGCACGGGCAAAACCACGCTGTCTACTGACCCGAAACGTTTGCTTATCGGCGACGACGAACACGGCTGGGACGACCAAGGCGTTTTCAACTTCGAGGGCGGTTGCTACGCGAAAGTTATCAACCTCGACAAGGAAAGCGAGCCCGACATTTACAACGCAATTCGTCGCGATGCTCTGCTTGAAAATGTCACCGTCGACAAAAACGGCAAGATTGACTTCGCAGACAAATCCGTCACGGAAAACACCCGCGTCAGCTATCCGATTTACCACATCAAAAATATCGTTCGCCCCGACAGCCACGGTCCTGCGGCGCAATCGGTCATTTTCCTCAGCGCGGACGCATTCGGTGTTCTGCCGCCCGTTTCGATTTTGACAAGCGAACAGTGCAAATATTATTTCCTCAGCGGCTTCACGGCGAAACTTGCCGGTACGGAACGCGGTATCACCGAGCCGACTCCGACTTTCTCCGCGTGCTTCGGTCAAGCATTCCTTGAACTGCACCCGACCAAATACGCCGAAGAACTCGTTAAACGCATGGAAAAATCCGGCGCGAAAGCTTATCTCGTCAACACGGGCTGGAACGGCACCGGCAAACGCATTTCGATTAAAGACACTCGCGGAATTATCGACGCAATTCTCGGCGGCGCAATTAAAACTGCTCCGACGAAAAAACTTCCTATCTTCGATTTGGAAATTCCGACCGAACTCGAAGGCGTTGCGACAAATATTCTCGACCCGCGCAACACTTATGCAGACCCGACTGAATGGGACAGAAAAGCTCAAGATTTGGCAAGCCGCTTTATCAAGAACTTCAAGAAATACGAATACAACGCGGCGGGCAAAGCTCTCGTTGCGGCAGGTCCGAAACTTTAAGAAACTTTTTGCGGCGGAAAAATTTTTCGTTGCGTAACAAAAAAACCTCGTTCCTTTACGGAGCGGGGTTTTTCATTTTGTTAAGTGCTTGTCGGCAAAAGTTCTTTCGCGGCGTCGATAACCTGCGCGGGCGTGACATTTTGCAGACAAGCGGGCTTCGGATACGTCGGGCATTGTTCGGCTTTGAAAGTGCACGGACAACAATTTTCGCGGCTGGTCAAAGCGATTGCGTTCGGATTAATCGGGTGCCATCTGTCGGGGCTCGTGCAACCGTACATCGTGACCATTTTGACGCCGGTCGTCGCGGCAATGTGCGTTGCGCCCGTGTCGACGGTGACAAATAAATCTGCGCGTCGAAAAAGTTCCGCCAAATCCGTCAGCGAAGTTTCACCGCAAAAATTTTCCACGTCAAAGCCGATTTCGCGAATGACTTCGTCGGCATAATCGCGGTCGTTCGGTGCGCCGACGATAAAAAATGCCGCGTCGTAATTTTTGTTCAGTTCGCGAACGGTTTCGGCGAAATATTCTTTGCTCCATGTCTTGAGCGGAAAAGTTCCCTTGACACACAGCGCGATTTTAAATTTTTTCTGCGGAAGTCGAGCCAACAACTTTTCGGCGACGGGTGAAATTTTTTTCGGGAACTTCGGCGTTTCGTGACCGTCGATATTAAAAAATTTGCGGACAATCTCTTGATAAGTTTCCGCCTGCAAAGTTTTGTTCAGGTCGTGCGAAATTTCTACAACGTCCGTATAAAACATTGTCACGCGGCTTGAATTGTTGTCGAAAACTTTCGTCGGACAAACTCTGCGCGGAATTCCCGCCAAAAAAGTTATCAGCGCGGGTCTCAACTTCCTGTCGAACGAAATTGCAAGGTCGAAGTGACGTTGCCGAATTTTTTTGACGAGCGTTAACATCTTACCGAAAGAATTTTCTTTGGCGCGGTAGTCCAAAATTATCACGTCGTCGACAACGGGATTATCAATCACCGCGTCCGCGACAACCGGCTTGACGAGCATCGTGATTCGCGTGTCGGGGAAATTTTTTTTGATGAGCGCAAGTGCCGAAGTCGTCAACACCACGTCGCCCAAATTCACCAGCGCGTTGACAAGAATATTTTTAAACATCGTTCGCCTCCGTCACGTGAACATTTTCCTTGCCGTAATAGTACAGCTTGACATATTTCGCCATCGTGTAAAAGTAATGGAAGCCCGCCAACACGAAGCCGATTCGCCCGTCCAAAAATCCGCCGCGCAGAAAATACATTCGGAAACTTGCCCAAATCGGGTGCAAAATCATATCCAAAATGTTCGCGGACTTTCCCTGTTCGTGAGCTTTTTTCGCGGCAAGCGTCGTGTAAAAGTTCAGCTTGTTGAAATAATGATTCCAATCGCGATACGGGTAGTGAACCAGATATGAGCTTTCGGGAAAATCTTTTTCGGCGTCGCATTTGTGATGAATTTGCGGGTGAACAAAGCCCGTGACGTAACTGCCCGCCGTCGGGAAAAGTCGCGTAACGTAATCTGGGAACCAGCCGCCGTGTTTTAGCGGTTGACCCCAAAAATAACTCAGCCGAGCCGTTCGCCAAGCAATTTTTTTGTCGTCGTCGGCAAGAATTTTTTTTATCGCGGCGGAAAGTTCGGGCGTTGAGCGTTCGTCGGCATCGATAAAGAAAACCCAATCGAATTTCGCCTGTTGAATCGCGAAAGTTTGTTGACCGCCCCAATCGCCGTTCAAAGCGCGTTGAACGACACGTGCGCCGAGATTTTTTGAAATTGTCGCGGTCGCGTCGGTGCTGAAGTCGTCGATAACAACAACTTCGTCCGCAAAATCAGAAACGCTTTTTATGCACGCGCCGATAAATTTTTCTTCGTTCTTAGCCAGAATCAGCACGGAAACTTTAGCCATTCGAGTCCTCCAAAAAGTTTTCGTCATGATAACAAAAAAAATCCCGCGCCGCAAATTTCCGACATGGGACAAATTTTTTCGTACAGATTTTATAAGGTGCTGACAAAATTTTTTCACCGCAGTCGCTCAAAAATTTTCAGCCGCCCGCTTCGACGAAAATTTTCACTGCAATAAACTTAAGATTGCCGAGCCGTTTTGATTCGCCTGCGCCAACATTGCCTGCGAAGATTGCGTTAAAATATTGTATTTCGTGTACTCGGTTATTTCTTTCGCCATATCAACATCGCGGATTGTCGATTCGGCGTTCTGAACGTTTTCGCCCATTGTCGTGACGTTTAAGTCGGTGAATTCGAGTCGCTGGAGCCACGCGCCCAAATTTGTCGCTTCGTCAAGTGCCGTTTCAAGCGCAGATTCAACTTTACCGATTGCGGCAAGTGCTTCGTCTCTCGTCGTGACTCTGACGTTGTCGATTCCCAAATCCTTGGTTTGCATACTGTTGATGTAAATGTTGACGTGTTGTCCCGCTTGCGTGCCGTGCTGAACCCAAAGCGGATTCCACGTTTTTGTTTCGACTTTGGCGGGAATGGTCGGATCTATCAACGGGTTGGCGATTGTACCTTCCTTGAACATCATACCAGTATTATTTTTCGTGAAAAGTATTTTGGAAGGGTCATTTGGATCTCGTCTGATTCGGAATTCATGAGCCGCGTTGACTAAAATGTCGTCACTCGAATTAACATGACTGCTGAAACATGAGATATTATAAGACGGCTTTACGGTTCCATAGTAGTGTACCGTAAAACTTTTTTCAATTTGGTTGCTGACTGCAGAAATACCTTGAAAAATCGTCTCCGCCAAATCAGCAGAACTTGTTACATCTTTGACGCCGATAATGAATTCGCGTGCATAGTCATTGCGACTTCCGTCAGATGCAAGACCGGGTGTAGAATCGTACTTCGATTGCGCAGCCGATATTGACGAATCAAAACGAATGTTTATGTATTGCGGACAACCGTCACATAAAATCGTAAAACCTTGACCGTCCAACGTGTCGGGATAAGGTTCCGAGGTCGTCATCGCGGAAAAATCAAGCTCAACCGAAAAATCCAAGCCACTGAATCCTTTATCTATCGGAAAACGCCACTCTTTAGAGCATCCGTTTCTTGTGGTGCCACTTGTGGTAGCCGACGAGGCACGTGCATTGTATGACGCCTTGAAAGCGGTAACCACGTTGGTGAGTTTGGTATTTGCGCCGCCGCCGCCTGCTGAAAGTGAAACCGAACCGCCGCGCGCCCATCTGCCGTCGAGCAAAATTTTGACCGTTGTATGTCGTGCCGATTGCAATGTCGTTAATCGTGTCCAAACCCGAAGTGAATTCCTTTTGAATCGTGCGGCGGTCTTCGTCCGTATTCGAGTCGTTTGCCGCGTTAATCGCCAGTTCCTTCAAACGGGTAAGTTCCTGAACAATTTGGTCGATGCCGCGTTCGGCAATTTTAATCATCGACGAACCGTTTTGAACATTTTGATTGTCCTGCAACAAACTGCGAATCTGTTCACGCATTTTTTCCGAGATGCCGAAACTTGCCGAGTCGTCGTCCTGCGCACCGATTTTTCGTTCGCCAGACGAAAGTTTTGCCATTGCGTTGCCCGCTTTGGTGATATTTTTGTTGAGTTGGGCAAGCGACAGCTGAGCCCCGGCGTTGTACATGGCTTTCATTGTCATAATATCACCTCCGCATAAAGCAAACACAAAATCCTTGCAGAGTTGATCTTAATAACGTTTGCCGGAACTTTGCCCGCCTTGTTTTGTTCAGCGTGCCGAGAGAAAGTAGCCCCCCTTGTTGTATACAATCTTCACAGTCATGGTTTCACCTCCGTGTAAAACAAAAAGAAACTTTCGTAACGTCGAGAGCTTTGTTCTTAACGTGACAAAAGTTTAAAATTCTTCCGTGAAGATGTCAACTTGACGCAATAATTTTTTCAATCCGCCGCGCAAAGTTGACCGGTGAAAAGTTTTCGCCCGCCGATTTTAAGTTCGCCGCGTATGTCGGAAAATTTTTGTCGAAGTCGTTGATAAAAGTTTCGAGCACGCGGGCAAGTTCGTCCAAATTTCCGCTGGTGAAAGTTTCGCCGACACGGTACATGTCGAAAACTTCGGGATTCATGTCGTTTGAGGCGACAACGGGCTTGCCGAAACCAATCGCCGTGAAAAGCATTCCGCCCCAATGATAACGGTATCGCTCCGCAGAATACGGCATCAACAACGCGTCGACGCCGAAAATCGCATGTTGCCACTCGGCACCGATTAAACCTTTGTGCAGGAAACTTAAACGTTCGTCGCCCGAATACTGCTTGATAATTTTTTCAAAGTCGTCCGAGTCTTCCGCGTGCATCGTCGAGCCTTGAACTTGCAATTTAACTTTGCGGGTGTAGTTGCCGCGTAAAAAAACTTCCAGCAGTCCGCGCAGATTTTTTTCACGACGATATTGACCGAAGAAACCGACTTTCAAGCAATTAGGAATTTGGAATTTGGAATTTGAAATGGTTTCGTCATTAATTCCTAATTCCTCATTCCTAACTCCTAATTGTTTTTTCAAGTCGCGTGCGGTGTATGTCGGCGGATAAATCGTAAAAATATTTTCGCGCCGCTCACCGAAAATGTTATCGCCGAACGTCAAAACAACGGGCTTGATATTTCTGTTCGACGAAAGTTTGTCCGCCTCTGCCAAAAATTTCGGTGCCTCCGTCGGATTGATTCCGTGCAAAATAAAAATCATCGGGACGGAAATTTTTTTCAGGCAACTGTGATTCAACGCCCGCAAATATCTGTAAGTCGACGTGGGGATAATCAGCGCGTCGAAATTTTTTTGTGCGTCGAAAAGCTGACTGTACCAGCGTTGACGATTGATTTCACGTTTGGCGGCGGCAAAAATTTTCTTCAACCCGCGTGAATTCGTGTAAGTGACGGCGTCGCCCTTGAGCCGATTAACGGGCGTGTGATAATCGAATTGGAACGTAAAATTTTCGGGGACGTAAAATTCGACGCTGTGACCAAGCGCGCGAAATTCCTCGACGATGATTCTGTCGAATTCGACTTCGTGACCGCCGGGCGTCATTATGTTTTCAAAAATTGCTAATCTCAACGTTCAAACCTCCGCAACGTTTCGGCAATCGAATTGTCAAGTTCGTCAAGCAACGCGAATCGACGACGGTATTGGGCGCGTTTGTGCGAAGGAATTTCTTCGACGGTCTTGCGCGTTTCAGTCAACGGCAACTCGAAAAATCTTTCGTCATTCGTCGGAATTCCGTCGGCTTCAGCCCAAAAATCGCCGAATGAAGTTTTTAATTTCCTGTCGCTGCGGACGTGATTGTTGGCGTAATAGCCCGCGTTCGTGACGGCAAAAATTTTTTCGACGCCCAAACTTCGGGCAACAGCCTGCGCGGCATAAAGAATTAAATTCTTAGTGCGGTAAGCGTGACATTTTTTCGTTATGCGTTTGACCAAATCTTTCGCGTCGTCGACGTTCGGGCCTTGCATTGCGCCAATCCACATTGCCCATTTGCCGTCGCGATTAATCAGTTCGTCACGCGCAATCCAAAACAAAATCTGATACACGGGCACTTCGCCGGGCAAATTGAACATCACAGCCGCCAAACCTTCTTTGCGTTGACCGGATTCCGCGCACAAAACCAAATTCATTTCGCCAAGTGTTTCGTCCAAAGCCATTCGCCACAGTTCGATTTTTTTGTCGCCGTAAAGTTTCAGCATGAAGTCATCATTCATTTTCGCGGACAAAAATTGCATGTTTTCTTCGATAAGCCGCGCCCGCTCCTCGAACGTCGACTTGTGATAAAAAAATGCCCGCGTCGCCTGTTCGTAGACAAACGGATAGCCGTCCGCAATTTGCTTGAACAGTTCCGACTGCCCGAAAAATTTTTCAAGGCGGCTCATTCGTTGCGGGTGCAGACAACACCGCGCAATAAACACGGCGAATCGGTGCGCCTCTCGCGGATTGGACAAGTCATAAATTTTTTTACCAAGCTCAATAAAATTGCTCACGATAATTTTTCAACCTCAGATTTAACGACATCAAAAAGATTTCCGCCCGTGAAAAAAATTCCGTCGCGAAGTCCCGCCGCATTTGCCGAATCAATGTCGCGTTGAGCGTCGCCGATTAAAATTGAGCGTTTCGGGTCAATATCCAATTCCGCGCACGCCCGCAAAATCAAACCGGCTTTCGGCTTGCGACAATCACAAACGATGCTGAATTCGGGCACGACACCTTCAGGATGATGCGGACAAAAATAAAACGCGTCGATGTGCGCGCCGACTTCGGACAAACTTTTTTGCATGAAGTCATGTAACGCGTCAACTTCAGCGTGAGTGTACAGCCCGCGAGCGATTCCGCCTTGATTGGTGACGACGACCGTTAAAATCCCGCGTTCGTTGCAAAATTTAATCGCGTCGCGTGCTCCGTCAATCCACTTGAATTTTTCAATCTGCCAAAGGTAACCGACTTCCTCATTTAAGACGCCGTCCCTGTCGAAAAAAATTGCTTGAATCATTTCGCCAAAACTCCATAAAAATTTTTGATTTTGATTCGTCGACGCGCAGAAAAATTCCTGCCCGAAAATAATCAGCAATGCGAAATGCATAATTCGCAACGGGAAATCAGAGGCCGTCACGGATGACGGCCTCGTCCGCAATTGAAACAGGACGTTTCACTTGCGGACACGATAACGCACGACTTCTCACACGCCGGAACAACTATGAGCAACGCCCCCGCGAGGTGCCCTTTCTTTTGCAACTTTTCTTTGGGCACTTGAATTGTCAAACGAAGTGCAACGGGGTAGAAAACCACACTTCCCACGGTGATTTGTAACCCAAACATTTTCGCGGTCTCTGATTTAACTGCTCAACCACTGCCTGCAAATCCGTCTCGCTCAACTCGTT
>JAFUYE010000057.1 GCA_017470715.1 Selenomonadaceae bacterium | reverse complement strand
GCCGCCACCGCCGCCGCCGCCACGGTGACCGCCGCTGCCTCCGCGTCCGCTGCTTGATTTTTTGGAACGGCTGACGTGACTGAACAAAAACATGTCGCTTGTATCCGTGAGCTTGACGGAATTTTTTTCAAGATAATCCGTCGCTTGAACCGCGTGATGAATGTTGCTCATCGTGCCGATAAGATACGAACGAATGAAGTAAAACGCAGTCAGCGCGAGAACAATCGCTCCCAACATTCCGAAGATAAAATCTCCTTCGGTGTTGACGTAAGCTTGACCGTTCGTTTCGTAATAAGTCAACAATTCATCAACGCCGTCGATAAAATTGTTGCACGCGCCCGAATAATTTCCGTCGTGGAGTTCGGGCTCGATTTTATTTTTCATGTGCGGAATGCCGTCCGATTGCGTGATTATATTCATCATGACGGTATCGGTCGCCATTTCGTAACGGCGGTTGTCCATTGAAACAAGCAAAACGATTTTGCCGTTCGTAGCCGCAGGAAGTTTGTCGCGCAGATTGTCCGAGGCAACGACAATGTCTTGACCGTTCGTCGACTTCACGAAGGAAATTGCGATTTTGATTTTGTGCGCCGACTCGACACGCTGAATTTTTTTTGTGAGCGAATCAATGTCCGCCGCACTCAAAAGCCCGCATTTGTCGCTGACCGACGAAACTTGTTTGGAAGTGACGGGATTATCCGGAAGTTGAACCGGTGCCGCGTTCGTCACGGAGAAATTCAGCACGACAATTAATGCGAACAATCCGAAAGTCAATGCGCAATGAAAAAATTTTTTTATCATGTCGTCACCTCCTCAAAGAATCATCGCCAAAATCGTAAAAAGTGTGGGCGCAATGAAATAGAACACCGGCAACAACAGCAACGAAATCAGCGCGGGATACAAAATTGCTTTCGTCGAATCGTATGGCAATTCGCCGACGACTTTGCCGGTTTGCCCGTTCATCATGAAAGTATACGGCTTGTCTTTGTAACGCGTCGTCAAAATCCACACGGGAACCATTGCGTAACTGACTTTGCCGACATCTTTCATGACTGCGGCATCTTCGACTTGCACGGCGTCATAATTCTGCACGGTATTTTTCAAAACTTCAATCGTGCTGTTTTCGACGCGTTCATTTGCTCGCGGCGTGCAGGCTTCGGCGTCCATGTCGTATTTGTCGGCAAGGTAGCTCGTCAAATAAGCCGCGCTGAACGGCACAAGTTCAGCGTAATCGAACGGCTCGATACTGTCCATGTTATCATCGTCCATTTTTTTTGATCCGTCGACGGGAATTTTTTTGAAACGCATGGAGCCTTCGCGTCGACAGCGGTAAACTTGCGTTTCGGTGACGGTATAATCGCCGTCGCTGTAAATGCGAATTCGTTCAGCACGAAAATCAACCTGCGCGGAAACTTCCGAATCGAACAACCAAAACGGCACGTACATGGGTTGAATTGCCTCGACGCGGTTATTCGCGGTGAAGTCGCTCGGCAAAAGCATTCGACCTTCGTAAAATTTTTTCAGCGCGTTGACGGCATCTTGTTTCGTTTTTTTGAACGGGATAACGTAATCGGGTTTCAACATGCCGTCGAAACGTTTCGGAATCATCGTCGGGTTGCCGCAATAAACGCATTCGGTCGCCATTGTGTTTTCGTCGCAGACAAGTTCCGCGCCGCAACTCGAACAGGTGAACGCGTGCAAATTTTTTGCTTCGTCGTCGGTGAATTCGGATCCGGCGTCGTCGGTTTCCCATTTAGCCTCCTGAGCTTCAGCCGCACGCGCCGCAAGTTCCTGTTTGCCGCGGAAAAGTTCTTCAATCGCGCTGATTTCAAATTCCGTACTGCAGTATTCGCAGGTGACTGTTTTCTTGCCCGGCAAAAAAGTCAGCGGCGCACCGCAGTTCGGGCATTTATAACTTACAGATGAATTCGCCATTTGAACACCTCCAAAAAATTTTTCGCGCCGATTGTAGCACGTTGCCCGCGAAAAAAAAATCCCCGCGTTTGACGGGGAAATTTTTATTTTGTGTGTCGCTCGCGCAGATAAGTCAGCGTCGTTTCGGGAACGAAATTTTTTATCGCGTCGAAGTCGCCGCGTTTGAGCAACTCACGAACTTTACTTGCGCTGATAATTTCGCCGCCGAAAGTTTTACGTGGAATTTCGCGGAACTCGACGCCGTGTCGCGGAAGAATTTTTTTCATCGTCTCGTTATATTGGTGCGTGACGCTGTCGGTCGGCTCTTCGCCCGCAAATCGAATTGTAATGCCCAAAGTCGGCGCAATTTCTTTCGCGAAAATTTCAACGTCCGAACTCGAATCAACTTGCACGTCTTGAAGTTGGGCTTTGTTGAAGTAGCCCGAAAAAGTTTGTTGCGAAATGATAAACTTCCCGCTCGGCAAGACTTCGACGTTGGGAAAATTTTTCACGCCACGGCGCACAAGTTCAATCCTGTCCGCGAAAGAAAATTCGCTTTTGTCTTCCTCGACGACGAAAACATACAGCCGCACGACTTGAGCCGCCGCGTACTCGATTAAATATTGATGCCCCAGAGTGAACGGATTGCAATTCATGACGATTGCGCCGACGGGAAGTTTCAGCGCACGAAGTTTTTGCTTGTACGCTTCCAGTTCCGCGTTGGAAAAAATTTTTTACGTTGCCCGAATCGAACTTCGGCGGAATTCCGTAACGCGCACAATGCGGCGGCGGCGCGGGATAATCAAACTCAACGTCACGAAAAAAATTGTTCGCAGTCAACAGCTCGAAAAAACTTTCCGCCAAAGCTTTGTGACCGAGTTCGTTTATGTGATTGGGCTCGAAAAAAACTTCGCCGAAATCATGCGGCCGCTGAAAAAAATTTTCCACGTCGATAAACGGAAACTCTTTCAACTTGATGCTGTGCGTGACGACAAAGACAATATCGCCCGCCCGAACCGGCAAATTGTGCAGGTTGTAATAAATATCTTGGTTATGCCCGGCAAAAAATTGCGACTCGTTTTCCACGCGCCACGGTAAGTTATTTTCGTTGAGCAAGGCTTGAAGTCGGCTCGTCAAAGTTTTGTCGAAAGGCACGCCCCAGCCGAAGTAAACGCAGTTGCCCAGAAAGTAAATCCTGTTGGTAAAATTTTCGGGTTGGTTGGCAGTCAAACGTTTTCCGTCACGAATCGCCAAATATTTATTGTCGTCGTCTTGCAAAGTCGTCGTGCCGTCGCGATTGACTTTGACAAGCGGCGTTTGAAGTAAGTCGTAAGATTTTTCGTTGTCGTAGCCGAGAAGGTCGAAAGGTGTCGCAATGTGATTTTTGCCGTCCGCCGAAAAATTTTTGAGGAGTTCTTGAATTTGTTCGTCGCCCGAACGAAGCAAAAATTTTTCGTTATCCGTGTTGAGCGGGCTTGACTTGAGACGCGGAAAATTTATCGCGAAAATTTTTACGTCGGGATGAAGTTTGGCAAAATTCGCCAGCGGAATTGTAAAGTATGTGCGGAACGTAAAAATTTCTATCAGGTCGTTCAGGTAAATAATTTTGTCCGCGCCGAAGTCGAAATGATTCATGCCCAAGAAAAAAATTTTGTCGCCCGTCACGTCGATTTCGCAAATACTTTTCACCGCAAGCGGGCTGAGGAACCACGGCAAAGTAAATTCGTCAATCTCGAAACTTTTTTCTTCAAGTGTGACGAAAATCGGTTGAAAGCGTTTGTCCCACGCGAACTGCACGTAAATTTCCCAAAGTATCTGTCGGCTGAAATTTGCAGGCGAAAGAATCATCGGGCGTTTTATTCCGCTGTCGGCACAAAATTGCGGCAGAGTGTAGCCGGCATAAAAACAATCGCGCAGTCGTGAAAAATTTGTCTCAATCAAAGAAATGTCGTTACCCATGTTCAAATTCCCCGTTCAAAAATTTTCGCGCAGATTGTAGCAAAAAATTTTTCCGCACGCAAAAAAAATCCCGCCGATTGACGGGGAAATTTTTTTAAATCTTGACGAAGGACGCGCCCAGCTCCAAAATTTTCAGTCCGAAAATTTCAAGCAACTGTGCGAAATCGGCGGCCGTCCCGTCGAAGTCAATATCAAGTTCCAAACTTGTGCTCATCTTGCGGGCAAAGGCGTCGTTCACGCCCGAAATATTTTTGATACATTCACGCACGGCAGTCAATGTGCCGCCGAGTTGCTCAAAAGTGTTTTTCGTCACCAGCAACGTTACATGCCGTTCGATATTCGCGGCAGATTTCAACGCGGCAGTCGACAGCTCACCCGCCGCACGACGTGAAGCAAGTTTAAGCGCATCATCCGCCGAAAGAAATTCTCCGCCGCCGGTTGACGTGCCCGCAAAAATAATTTCGCCCGTGTTCAGCGCAATCATTCGGCTTGAAATGTCGACGACGTTGCCCGAAATTTTTACGTCCGCGACAACGAGACAGTCCGCGTGAAAATCGTTCGCCAAAGTTTTGCAAAGTTCTTCGTCTTCGGAAGCGGAAATAATTCTTTGACGAACGGCACGAGTGACTTGCTCAAGGTCAACGGTTCGCGTGAAGCCCTGCCGTTTGAGCGCGGAAACAATTTCGTTTTCGACAGCCGTGCAACGTTTGCCGCGTGAATCAAATGCCGTAACAGCAATTCGGGGATTGTCCGCGTTCACGTCGACGAGCGATTTTTTTTCAAGGTCAGTGAGCCGCGAAGAAATTTTGTCGTTAAGTTCTGCGTCAAGTTCGACAATGTAAATCCCGTTCACGACACGGCTTGAAACAATTTTGTAACGCGTGACAAATCCGTTGCTGTCCACGGAATTTTCGTCGGCGGCAAGCATTTTATCTTTGACGAAAGTTTTTGAATTGACGACCGCGCCGAATTTTTGTTCGACAGCCAATCGCAACGCGTTATGAATCGCCATGCGTTCGGTGTTGCCGCTGCCCGTGACGTGAACAATTTCCGCCGCGCAAGTTCCGAAATTCATCAACGCGAACAAAATCAACGTTGCGAAGAAGCTGTTAGCTTTCAGCTTTAAGCTTTCAGGGATGAGCGTCATCATTCCACATTCCTCATTCCAAATTCCAAATTGCAGTTTAAGGGCTGAAATGAACTTTAATCGCCGTGCCTTTGTCGACGATTTCGCCCGCCGCAATGCTTTGGTCAACTGCAAAACCGGAGCCGTCCGCCTCGAAAGCAAGTCCGGCTTCGTTGGCAAGTCGTGCCGCCTCACGAATACTTTTGCCTTGGAAACTTGGCACGCGAGACAAATTCGGGTCGAGTTGTTCTTCTTGTTTCGGAGTTTCAACTTTCGGCTCAATTTCTTTGGGCGTAGGTTCTCTGTGCTCTTGGAAACTTTGAATTGACGCGTCACCTGTACCGACTTCGTCGCTGATTTCGTCCGCATCCAAACCGAGCGGGGCATCCGACGGTTCAATTCGCATGTAACGGAAAACCTGCGAAAAAATTCTGCCCGCAACCGGAGCCGCAATTTGTCCGCCGTAAAAAGTTCCGTAAGGTTCATCAATCATGACAAGCAAAGCAATTTGCGGATTTTCGACGGGCGCGAAGCCACAGAACGACGCGATATATTTGCCTTCGCTGTAGCCCGTGCCGTATTCGCTGACTTTCTGCGCGGTGCCGGTTTTGCCCGCAATTCTGTAACCGCGAACGGAAGCTTTGCCGCCGCCGCCGGAAGCCACGACCTGTTCAAGTAAGCCGACCAAAGTTTTATCGGTTGCCGAATCAATCGTGCGTCGAACTTCCTCAACGTGCGTTTCGCTGTAAATCGACCCGTTCGCATTTTTAATTTGCTTGACGATGTGCGGCTTTAACAAAATTCCGTCGTTGGCAATGGCACAAAAAGCCGTGATGAGTTGCAACGGCGTAACGGCGATACTTTGCCCGATTGCCATTGTCGCAATGTCGGAGTCAACCATTTCTTGCGGCTCGTACAAAAGTCCTGCTTCTTCGCCGGGCAATTCGATACCCGTCAAATCGCCGAAGCCGAAAAGTTTTGCGTAGCTGATTAATTTGTCCGCGCCTAAGTCCAAACCGACAAGAGCAAAGCCCGTGTTAAGTGACTGCTTGACGACGTCCGCGAAAGTCACCGTGCCGAAACTCAAGCCGTTCCAGTTTTGAATTCGCTTGCCCGAAACCATGACGTAACCGGGGTCGACGAAAGTTTGATTCGGCGAAACAAGACCTTCTTGCAACGCGGCACCGGCAACTACGGCTTTGAACGTGGAGCCGGGCTCGTAAATGTAAGATACGCCACGATTTTTCCAAACTTCCTGATCGTAATCCCAAAAGCGATTTGGATTGTACGACGGACGGTTTGCCATTGCCAAAATTTCGCCCGTGTGCGGATTCATTGCAATACAAGTTATCGCAAGCGGGCTGTTTTCCGCCATTGCGCGATCAAGTTCCTGTTCAACGATAAATTGAATCGCGCTGTCAATCGTCAGCTGAATCGTCTTGCACCTGTCGCCTTGATAACCGCTCGGCGTGAAAATGGATTCGAGTATCGGGCGTTCCCGTGTGTCGGCGTAAATGAAAGACTCGGTGACTTCGCCCTTGATATATTTGTCCAACGCCTGTTCGATGCCGTCAAGACCTTTGTCGTCCGTGCCGACGAAGCCCAAAACATTCGCGGCAAGAACGTCATTTGGATAGTAACGTTTCGCCTCGTCGCGGAAACCCAAACATACGGCGTAATTTTTTTCGCGAATCAGCGTGCGAATTGCCTCGTATTCGGATTGCTCAAGTCGACGTTTCACCCACGAAAATCCGCCGCCGACAGCAATGTCGTCCAAAATTTCCTGTTCGGTTTTGTCGACAAGCGGAGCCAAATCTTTGGCGAGTTGCGCGGCATCTTCAACGTGATTCGGGTCGACGAACAGCGATTTTGTCATCGTGCTTACGGCAAGTTCGCGCCCGTGCCTGTCGATAATCGCGCCGCGTGGTGATTGAACCGAATAATCGTGCCCGACTTGCCAACGCATACGTTCGGAAAGTTCACTGCCTTGAACCAGTTGCAACCAGCCGTAACGAATTACAATCACGACGATTAACAGCAACAAAAATAAAACCAGCTTCGTGATTCGACTTTGAACGAAGGCTCTGTTTTTTTTCATCAACCATCACCTTTGTAAGGGACAAGCGGAAAGGGAGAAGGGAAAAGTTTTTTTGGCATTCCCCTTGTCCCGTCTCCCTTTTCCCTTATTTAGTCACCGTCCACAGCGCAAGAACAATCGTAACGCCCGCGCAGATTTTTGAATTCCAAACAGTTGCGACATACTCAACAAAAATATCTGCGGGAGTTTTGTTGTCGACGCCTTCCAAAGTTTCCAATATGTCGGAAAAAGTTCCGAGCAAGTCCGCGCCCAAAATTATTATTTGGAACGCAACGATAAACAACGCGACGATTTTTACGCCCGTCAACGTGGAAAATTTTTCAGTCGCCGCGCACGCAAGTTCAAACGAAATTGCCGAAGTCATGAACGTTATCAGTCGCGCCCAATCTTCCGGCGCAACAAAAATTTTTTGACACAACAGCAGAATAAAAAACGATATTACAACGTAAGCCAAAATTCCTGCGGGTAAACCTGCCGTTTCGCGCATGAAAAATTCGCCGTCCTTTGTATAGTCAATGTGCCGTGGCGTTTTTCAAAAGTGCGTCTTTCAAACGGCCTTCAATCGCGACAAGTTCTTTTTCGGCGGCCTGACGTTTTTGGCGACCTTCGCGCTGAATGCGTAAAGTTTCTTCAATCGTCGAGATTAAATCTTCGTTGACTTTCTTGACGGTTTCAATGTCGATAATTCCGCGTTCGTTCGCCGTCGCCGTGTCGATTGAATTTTGCTTGAGCATTTCGGCGTTGCGGCGAAGTAAATCGTTTGTCGCGTCGGCAACCGCCCGTTGCATTTCGATAACTTCTTTTTGTCGCGAAAGTCCGAGTGCGATAACCAGCTGATTTTTCCACAGCGGGATTGTGTGATAAATCGCCGATTGCACGCGGTCAATCAGTGCGCGGTCGTTGTTTTGAATCAGTCGAATTTGCGGCGCGGTTTGTATCGCCAAAGTTTTGCTCAATTTCAAGTCGTGAAGTTTTTTCTCAAAACGGTCGACGCTCTGTTCAAAATCGCTGACAACTTGAACTGCCATCGGGTCGCCGGAAGCCGCCGCCTGCGCGTGAAGTGCCGGCAGTGTCGTCGTGCGCATTTCGTCGAGTTTCTCTTCACCGGCACGAATGTACAGTTGCAACTGCTTAAAATACTCAAGATTTTTTTTGTACAGCGTGTCGAACATCACGACATCTTCCATCATTTTGACTTTGGCATTTTCAAGACCGGCTTGAATTTTTTCAACGTGCGTCGACAATTTTTCGTAGCCCTGCATCAAGTTATCGATTATGTTTTCCGCCTTGCCGACGAGTGAACCGATAATCGGAATGCGGCTGATAAAGCTGTCGTCGTCTTTTTTCGACACGTCAAAGCCTTTGACTTTGGTGACGAGATCATTTAACAGCGTGCCGACTTCGCCCGAATCTTTCGTGCGGACTTTCGTCAAAATGCTGTCGGAAAATTGAGCGATTTCCTTTTGAGCGGGCGCGCCGAAACTTAAAACCGTGCTTGATTCCGTCAAGTCGATTGAATCTTTGATTGATTGAACTTTGGCAAGTTCTGCAGGCGACAGCGTTTCAACCTGTTGCGTCACCGTTTCGATTTCTTTGGCGGGCTCAACGACGGCGACGGCTTGCGTCTGAGCTTCGGATTTTTTCTTCGCCATTAACGATTCAAGATTTATTTCTGCCATGAATATCAACCTCCAAAAATTAATCTGCGCGGAAAATTATCTGCGGCGACTGTTTCTGTCGCGGCGGGAATCTTTTTTTGCAATGTACTGGTCGTAAAAATCTTCGACGGGCATGAACAGATAGCGAATTCCTTCGACAAGGCTCACCCACATGGGCAAAGTCGTCCAGCTCAAAAGGAAATACAAAATGCCTTGAATTGTTTTGCCCTGATAAAATTTGTGCGCGCCGAATGAGCCGAGGAAAATTGCCAACGCGGATTGAATCAATTTCGTTTGAACAATTTGCGGGCGGTCTTCTTCGGGGAACGCGGGCAAATTATTTTGAGTGTCGTCACCGCGACGAACGCGTCTTTGCATTGTCTGTGCGGGAATAAATTTTCGCGGCGGCTCAATTTCAATCGGGCGGTCGAGCAAATCCGTATCGATGCGAACATTGCCGTATTCGTCCATTTTCCCGACATCAATCGGTTTCGTTTTGATGCCTTCCGCGTTAAGTTGTTGCTCCATAACCGTCAATTCGGCTTCGGCGGAAATAATTTGGTCGTTAAGCACGTGTTCAAACTGATCTTGATAAGCTTCGTCGAGCGCGGCAAGCGTCTGTTTCATGCGGGCTTTCAAGTCCTGAACTTTGTCCGTCGACAGGTGCGTTTCTTCAAGTTCCTGATACTGCTTGACGATTTTAACTGCGCGGTCTTGATAATAATCGATAAACTTGTACGCCAACGCGATTCGTTCGGGATTTTTTTCCAAATGCGCCAGCAAACTTTTCGCCGTGCGTTGCAGTTGGTTAAGCTGCGCGGAAAGTTCGCGGTCGGGCAAATTTCTGCGTGCCTCTTCGAGAAAATTAAAATCCTGCGTCGCCTTGTCGAAGTTTTCTTGCAGATACTGAGCGCGTTCCGCCTCAAGTTCTTTCAAGTCAAGTTGCGGCGTGCGATTTTTTTTCCAGTCCCAAAAAGCTTTACCGCCGAAAATCACGCCAGCAGTCATCAAAATAACTATCAGGTAGTTTAAAATATTTTCCAAAGCCGACACCTCCGAAAGGCAATTAGGAATTAGGAATTAGGAATTAGGAGTTAGGAATTGGGAATTTGAAATTTATTTCGCTAATCCGTTGCAGATTGTACCATAAAATTTTCAGACGTGCACATTTTTTGGCGTGCCGGTGAAAATTTTTCGACGCGTTGACAAAAATTTTTGCCCCGCCTAAAATATTTTAAAGCTTTGAGCTTAGAGCTTTAAGCTTTGAGGAAAAATCTTTCTTCACCTTAAAGCTCAAAGCTTACAAGCTTAAAGCTTACAAAGGAGGCAATCGGTTTGCTTGACATAAAAAATCTTTTCGCGAAAGTCGACGACAAAGAAATTCTTCACGGGCTGAATTTACACGTCGGTCGCGGCGAAATTCACGTTATCCTTGGTGCGAACGGCGCGGGCAAGTCAACGCTCATGAACGTCATACTCGGTCACCCGAAATACGAAATCACGGGCGGCGAAATTTTTTTTGACGGCGAAGATTTAACGTCGCTGAAAACTTTTGAGCGGGCACGTCGCGGAATTTTTCTGTCGTTCCAAAATCCCGAAGAAATTCCGGGTATCACCGTCGAAAATATGTTGCGCACGTCGAAGCAGGCGGTCACCGGCGAAAAAATTAAAATCTTGCAGTTCCGCAAAGACCTGCGCGCTTTGATGGACGAATTGCAAATTAATCCCGAATACGCAAGCCGTTACATGAACGTCGGCTTTTCGGGCGGCGAAAAGAAGCGTAACGAAATTTTACAACTGCTCGTCCTCAATCCGAAACTTGCGCTGCTTGATGAAACCGATTCGGGACTTGACGTTGACGCGGTCGAAATCGTTTCAAACGGCGTCGCCAAATTCCACAACGAAAACAATTCCTGCATAATCATCACGCACAACGCGCAGATTTTGAAACACTTGCCCGTTACTCGCGCACACATTTTTTTGAACGGGCGGATTGTCAAAAGCGGCGGCGCGGAACTAGTCGACGAAGTCACCGCTCACGGCTATTCGCAATTTGAGGTTGCGTCATGAAAAATTATATTCAAGACATTGAACGGGCACTTTACGACGTGCGCGACGTTGACAAATCGATTTACAAATCGGACGCGGGCTTGACTGAGGAAGTTGTTCGCGACATTTCTGCGCGGAAAAATGATCCGCCGTGGATGCTTGACTTTCGTTTGAAGTCACTGGAAACTTACCGAAAAATTTCCCTGCCGACGTGGGGCGCGGATATTTCCGAATTGAACATGGACGAAATTGTTACCTACGTCAAGCCGAACGCCAAACAGGTCGACGATTGGTCGCAGGTGCCCGACGAAATCAAAAACACTTTCGACAGGCTCGGCATTCCCGACGCCGAAAAAAAATCGCTTGCGGGTGTCGGTGCGCAATACGATTCGGAAGTCGTCTACCACAGCATACAGAAACGTTTGACAGATCAAGGCGTCGTTTATACGGACATGGAAACTGCGCTTGTCGAACACGAAGACATTGTGCGCGAATATTTCATGACGCTCGTCCCGCCGAAAGATCACAAGTTCGCTGCCTTGCACGGAGCAGTTTGGTCGGGCGGAAGTTTCGTTTACGTTCCCGCAGGCGTCGACGTGAAAATTCCGTTGCAGTCGTATTTCCGATTGAACGCGGCGGGCGCGGGACAATTTGAACACACGCTGATTATCGTCGAACCAAACGCGAAGTTGCATTTTATCGAAGGTTGTTCGGCTCCGCGATACAACGTCACGAATTTGCACGCGGGTTGCGTCGAGTTGTTCGTCAAGGAAGGTGCTCGCTTGCGTTATTCGACGATTGAAAATTGGTCGCGTAACATGATGAATTTAAATACCAAACGTGCGCTCGTCGAACGCAACGGCTTGATTGAGTGGGTCAGCGGCTCTTTCGGCTCGCATGTGTCGATGCTTTATCCCTGCAGCGTTTTGCACGGCGAAGGTGCACGCGCTGAATTCACCGGCGTAACTTTTGCCGGTCGCGGACAAAATCTGGACACGGGCGCGATTGTCGTCCACGCGGCTCCGAAAACTTCGGCGAACATCAACACGCGGACAATTTCAAAATCGGGCGGCGCGGCAACTTACCGTTCGGCGGTCAAAGTCACCAAAAATGCTCCCTTCGCGAAATGTTCCGTGAACTGCGAATCGCTCATGCTTGACGACGAATCACGGTCGGACACTTTGCCCGTCATGGACATTGAAGGCGACGAAGCGGACATCGGGCACGAAGCGAAAATCGGCAGAATTTCCGAAGACGCGGTTTTTTATCTGATGACACGCGGCATTTCCGAAGACGAAGCGCGGGCGATGATTGTTCGCGGATTCGTCGAACCGATTGCCAAAGAATTGCCGCTTGAGTACGCCGTCGAAATGAACAATCTGATTAATCTTGAGCTTGAAGGTCAATTATAAACGTCAAAAAATTTCCCGTCACCTGATTAAGTGGCGGGATTTTTTATGCGAAAACGTTGCGGAT
>JAFUYE010000056.1 GCA_017470715.1 Selenomonadaceae bacterium | reverse complement strand
CGAAGCCCGCCGCAATCAATTTCGGGATTGAAGTTTCGCCCAAGCCTTTGATGTCCATTGCGTTGCGCCCGACGAAATTCAGCAGGTGATTTTCAATCTGCGCGGGACAATTCGGATTGACACAGCGGAAATCGGCGGCATCTTCTTCGCGTTCGAGTTTGTGGTTGCAAACGGGGCACGTGTCCGGAATTTTGTACGGCGCGGAATTTTCGGGACGTTTCGATTTCACAACGCCGCTGACACGCGGAATAATTTCGCCCGACTTGTAAACGCGAATCGTGTCGCCGATACGAATGTCCAGCCCGTCAATGAAATCCTGATTGTGCAAAGTTGCGCGTTCGACTTTCGTGCCGTTCAAACTCACCACGTCGAAAATCGCAGTCGGAGTAATTCTGCCGGTGCGTCCGACACTAAGCTCAATTTCGCGTAAAACGGTTTCACGTTCGACGGGCGGATATTTGTACGCGACAGCCCAACGCGGAAATTTTGAAGTCGCGCCGAGTTGCTCACGTTGCGAAAAATTGTTGACCTTGATAACCGCGCCGTCAATGTCGTAGTCAAGCTTTTCGCGACGCGTGCCGATATCCTCAATCGCCCGCCAAACTTCGTCGAAATTTTTGCAGACCGCGTAGTCGTGAATAATTTTTATTCCGTTGCGAATCATGAAGTCGTAAGCCTGCGTGTGGCTTTGAATTTTGACGCCGTCAATTTTCTGAAGGTTGAACACGAACATTGATAACTTGCGTTCGCGGACAATTCTGCTGTCGAGCTGTCGAAGTGTGCCCGCCGCGCAGTTTCGGGGATTGGCGAAAGTTTTTAAGCCGAGCCGTTCTTGACGTTCGTTCGTCGACAAAAAATTTTTCCGCGTCATGTAGACTTCGCCGCGAATCTCAAAATATTTCGGTGCGTCAACAAGTTTTTGAACCACGTCGGAAATTACCAGCGCATTTTCGGTAACGTCTTCGCCTTGATTGACGCCGTCGCCGCGAGTGACCGCCTGCGTAAATTTCCCGTCGACGTAACGCAAAGCCATTGACAGCCCGTCGATTTTTTCTTCGACGACGAATTCAACTTTGCCGAGTTTTTCAATCGTGTCGTTGATGAAATTTTCAACTTCGTCGCGGCTGAACACGTCCTGCAACGAAAGCATCGGCACATCATGCGGAACGAGTTTGCCGGCTTCGCGTCGAGCTGAACCGCCCACGGTTTGCGTCGGTGAAGTTTCCGTGACGAATTCCGGAAAAGTTTCTTCGAGTTCACGGAGCCGCGACATTAATTTATCGTATTCGTAATCGGAAATTTCGGGCGCGTCGAGTTCGTAATATTTTTTGTTGTGGCGGCGAATTTCCTTGCGCAACTGCAAAATTTCCGCCTTGACCTGCGAAATGTCCACGTGAATCACCTCCGGTGGTAGATCGATAGTTTGTTAGATGGTTAGATCTATAGTTTTTTACTAATCCACTATCGATCTATCGATCTATCGATCTATCACTCTATCGATCTATCGATCTATCAATCTAATCAACTAAACCCTATTAATTGGGGCAACTTTGAGACCAAGAACTTTTAAACCGATTTCAGGATTCGCGAACGAAATTGTTATCGTCTTCGCGTCAACCGCCATAACGGTGCCGAGTCCCCAATTTTTGTGATTGACTTGTTCGCCGACATTCCAAGTTGCGGGCGGAGTAAAAATTTTTTGCACGGAAGCGGAAACTTTAACCTGCGCGGGACGATAAGCGGTCGGCGGGTTGTAATTTTTTCGCACGGGCGTTTGAATTCGTGGAGCAGTTTGAATTCGCGAATAATTTCTGTCGGAGCGCGTGATAAATTCGTCGGGAATTTCGTCGACGAAACAAGAAACTTTACGCTCCTTGCTTTGTTTGCCGAAAACCATTCGATTTTTTGCGGCGGTGAGTATAAGTTTCTTTTTGGCACGAGTGAAGGCAACGTAACAGGCGCGGCGTTCCTCTTCAAGTTCGGGAAGATAATTTTTTGCGGAAGCGTGCGGCAAAATGTCTTCCTCCAAACCGACAACGAAAACCACGGGGAATTCCAGACCTTTGGCGGCGTGAATTGTCATCATGCGTACGCGCGATTCGTCGGTGTCGGTCGTGTCCAAATCGGTTATCAACGCGACGTGATTCAAAAATTCTTCAAGCGCGGCATTCGGGTTGTTCTTGACGAAATCTTTCGCGGCGTTGACGAATTCGCCCAAATTTTCCATCCGCGACGCAGATTCGGCGGCAGTCTCTTCGGGCGTTTCTTTTAACATCTTTGTGTAACCGGTGTCGTCGAGCACAAGATTAATCAGTTCGTCAATCGAATGATTTTTTGTCAGTTCCGTGAACAGCATAATCATCGCGGCGAAGTCCTGAATTTTTTGGCGGAAACTTTGGCTGAGCGACGGCACTTGCATCAACAGATTTCTGTTGCGGACAACTTCCATAACCGAAAGTCCCGATTGTTCGGCGAATTGGCGCAACCGGTCGAAATTCGTTTGACCGAGCCCGCGTCGCGGAACGTTGACTATTCGCGACAAATGCACGTCGTCACGCGGATTGGCGATAACGTGCAGATACGCCAAAATATCTTTGATTTCCTTGCGGTCGTAAAAACGCACTCCGCCGATAATCACGTAAGGAATTTCGTCGCGAATAAATTTTTCCTCAAACTGGCGCGATTGGGAATTCATGCGATACAAAATCGCAATGTCTTTGTACATGAAATTTTCTTGCGTGACGAGCCGTTGAATTTCCGTGGCAACAACAATCGCCTCCGTCTTGTCCGTTTCACAGTTGACGAATTTAACTTTTTCGCCGCGTTCGTTGTCCGTCCACAAAGTTTTTTCCTTGCGCTCAATGTTGTTGGCAATAACGGCGTTCGAGGCGTCCAAAATATTTTTCGTCGAGCGATAATTTTGTTCGAGTTTGATTACCGTCGCTTCGGGATAATCGTGCTCAAAGTTTAAAATATTTCGCATGTCCGCGCCGCGCCAACCGTAAATCGATTGATCCGCGTCACCGACAACGCAAATGTTGTGATACTTGTCCGCTAGAAGTTTCGTCAAAATATATTGCGCCTCGTTGGTGTCCTGATATTCGTCAATCAAAATGTAGCGGTAACGATTCTGATATTTTTCGAGCACTTCGGGATAAGCGCGCAAAAGTTTCACGGTGGTAAAAATCAAGTCGTCGAAGTCAAGCGCGTTGTTTTCGCGAAGTTTTTTTTCGTACAGCTCATAAACCTGCATAACGAATTGATCAAATTCTCGACCGCTGCGGTAAGCAATTTCACTGAAATGCGCAACGTCAATCAAAGCATTTTTCGCGTCGGAAATGCGGGCTTGAAAACTGTTGAGTTTTTCGTCTGCAAGGTCAAGTTCCGCCAAACAACGCTTGAGCAAAGATTTCGAGTCGGAAGCGTCATAAATCGCAAAGTTCGAGGTATATTTTCCGGTGACGGCGATTTCCCGTCGCAAAAAGCGTGCGCAGAAACTGTGAAACGTGCTCAACCAAACGTCTTTGGCGGCGTCACCGATTAAATTTTGTGCGCGGGATTTCATTTCGTTGGCGGCCTTGTTCGTAAATGTTATCGCCAAAATTTTCCACGGCGCGACACCGTTAGCGATTAAATTTGCGATTCGGTAAGTCAAAACGCGAGTTTTGCCGCTGCCCGCGCCCGCCACGACAAGCAAGGGACCTTCGAGACAGGCGACGGCTTTGGCCTGTTGCGGATTCAGTTCGTCGAAAATATTTTTATGGTCAAGATTCAAAAGAGTGTCCTCCTTTCGTCTTGAGCAATTATATCGTCAAAAAAGTTTTGTGCAACTTTGGGGTGAATTGGCGTGACGGTTTCGGTGTGTCGACTTCGATTAAGTACGTTCGTTAACTTTGAGTTTTAGAATCTACTTTTTCTTTGCTTGCTTGAATTGTCAAACGAAGTGCAACGGGGTAGAAAACCACACTTCCCACGGTGATTTGTAACCCAAACATTTTCGCGGTCTCTGATTTAACTGCTCAACCACTGCCTG
>JAFUYE010000009.1 GCA_017470715.1 Selenomonadaceae bacterium | reverse complement strand
GTCCGCTTCGCCGAGTAGTGGTATCGACATCCGTAACTTGTCGCGGTGACGAACTCGTTGGAGCTCAGCTTGTCGCTTGAATAGCTCTTCGCTTTCTCAGCTTTTTAGCGTAGCCGTAGGTGAGCGCCGGCAGCGGCGGTGGAGCGTAGCGACAAGCTGAGCCGTAAGCGTTAGCGTCGGCGAAGCGTCCGCCGCGCTACAATATCTACAACATATACAGGAAAATCGTAGGGCGATTTAACCCCTGAAAAATGGCGTTGTAACGCCATTTTTTCGCCCCGCCAAAAAATCGGGGCGTTACTGTAACGCCTAGGCTCCGTTACTATAACGCCTAGGCTCCGTTACTATAACGCCTAGGCTCGCTGGTGGCACAATTTGAAAAATTCGCGTTTGACGATTATGGATTGTCTCTCGTCAATAAGTGATGTGTATGGAGTAGAGCGCATTTTTTTCTTTGACGACCTCGAAAGATTTGATGAATCCTTCGGCTTGAAGATGCTCGAAAAATTTGATGATGACGTTTCTTGCGTCCATTTTCGTTTTACGGCTGGCGTTGGCGATTCGGCATTTTTCAAACACGTCGGCGAAGGTGATGATCTTGCGCATGTTCTTGTGAAGTTTAATTTCTGCGACACGGCGAATGACGTAGTTTTTGAGCATGATGTTCATGAAGCTGTTGCGAACGTTCGGCGAGTCAAGAAGAGCCGGCGAGTACGACAGGATTTGTTTCCGCTGTTTGGCAATTTCCATGAGCGGCGAAATGCGGTCGAAGAAGACGACAGACGCGTCATTTCCGTTGATGAGAGTTTCGTCGAAGTGCGCGGGCAGAATTGACGAACACTTTTTTGAACTGGATTTGGCGTAGTTGAACGCGGAATTGACTTGAGCGTCGTCAATTTCGATAACGGTTCCGATAAGCTTTTTGAGACTCAGCAAAATGGATTCGCGAATTTCAGGCGGAACTTTGCCTTTGCCGCCGTCGGTCGTCTTACCGGTCATTGCGCGGTAAATAATGCCGAGCGAAATGCAACTGTCGCCTTTGTCGAAGTAAGACAGACACGCACTGAAGACCGCGTAATCAAATTCGTTGAGCGGGTCGGTGTTGTCGCAACCGTCGTCGTTGGTGATGTGGTAGACGGTAACGATGTCGCCGTAACCCTTGACATTTTTCTTTTCGAGAACTTTGCGTTGCTTGCCGTTGACGACCATGCGAGCGAACTTCTCCTGTTGAAGATTGTAGATGACTTTGCACAGCTTGAAGTTGGGCACGAAACGCAGTTTAATCGGCATGATTTGAAAATTTTGTTTGGAATTCATGAAGTGCTCCCCCTTTGTTGAAATCGTTAATCGATGTTATCAGCGTCGTCAGACGAATTCAAAAATTCATCTTCATCACAGGGCTCGAAATAATCGTGCGCCGAATGATACTCGAAAAAGCAGTCGTAGTTCGTGCCTTGGCGATTCTTCAGGCATTTCAGTTGGATTTGACGCGGCTGACGTTTCTTCGCTTCGTCGATTTTCCGCCGCACTTCGGAGACGAGTTCCCCGCCTTTGATTTCGTTCAGGACGTTGAGTTGAAGAGCCCAGACAACGTCCGCCGTGTATTCGATGTTCCCGCTCTCCTTGAAACTCTCGAACGAAACGGATTGCGCGTAATTCGTCCGATTGAAACTGCTGATAACGATAAACGTCGTGTTCGTGTCCCGCTGAAATTTTTTGAGCTTGCGAACAGCGTCGTCGATTCCAAGCTTTGTCGATTCGCGATTCGTCGGAACGATTTGCAGGTAATCCAAACAGACAACGGGTGCTTTTTTCTTTTTGGCGCAAAGCGATTTGAGCAAGGTAAGCAAATCATCAACCGTCTCATCCTGCAGTTCAAGGACGTGCAAATCTATTTCCGACTTTAAAAAATCTTCACGAGCATAATCGAGTTCTACTGACCAGCCGCCGCGTCGGATTTGCGCCGCCGTTAAGCACGTGTTCTCGTTCCGTTTGAACAGTTCGCGTGCCAGCGATTTGCTGAACAGTTCCAAGCGGCTCATTTCGTACGAACAATAAATGCAACTCTCGCCCTTGCGTGCAAGTTGTTCCAGCAGTTGCCAACAGAAAGTCGTTTTGCCCGCTGCGGGTGTCGCCCCTATGACGTAAAGTCCCGGCGTGAAGAACTGAACCGCGTCGATATTCTCGAAGCCCGTTTTGCGGTCGGTGTACTCTTTCATTTCCGCTATGTCCAAATCGAATGCGGCGGCAAAGTAATCGACAAACGCTGTATCTTTTGTAGGGGAGCCGGCGCGATTTATCTCCTCCAACATGCGCTGATAGCTCGCGATTATTTCTGCGGGCGATTTACTCCCTTCTTGCGCGGCGTGAAAAACATTTTCGGCGGTCTCCATCAAACGGCGCAGCTCCGATTTTTCCTTGACGATTTTTGCGTGCGCCACCGCGTATGCGTTCGTCACCGACATCACCGCGATTGAACGCAAGTACGAGAATTCCACTTTGCTTTTCGTTTTTTGCAGTTCCTGAAAGATGGAAAGAATATTCGGAGGAATGTCCTGCGCGTACAGCTCCAAAATAGTGCGGAAGATGATTTGATGTTCGGGACGATAAAAATCGTCGGCGGACACGATTGCTGACACCGCAGGAATTTTTTCACCGTTTCTGACGAGCATGGCTGACAACAATTCCTTTTCAGCGTCCACATCGTGCGGCAGTTTGTAATTTTGATTCATGTTATTCACCTCTCTGAAATTTTTGGAGAAACGAAAAAGACGACACTCACACCGGTGAATGTCGCCTCAATTAATTCTCCAAAAAGCCCTTGAAAGGTTCGCCTCTTTGCTGTACAATGATACTACAGTATAAACTTAAAAACTGTAGTACAAATATCGAAGTTGTACTTTGTGGACTTTCTGGCGAATGTTGGTCGCATTCACCGAACGAGCGTTGCAATGTTTCCGAGGCACTGCAACGCTTTCCGCGTTTATATCGGTTGTTCTATAATTCTTGCTCCGATATGCTTCATTTTCAAAGTCTATTTGCCACGGTCGTTAAAAATCCTGTTGAGCTAAAAAATTTTTTAGAGAGAAGCGCGCACTATGAAATTAAGTTCATCATCTGTGGGGCAAAAGGTTAAAAATCTCGTCCCGAATCAAATCGTCAAAATTATCGCGGTCAGTTTTATTGGCGACGAATTTATAAAAATCACTTATGAAGATGAATCGGGTACGCCAGGAAATTTAATGCTGTCGTCCGAACAAGCGGAAGAACTTGTCGAAGTCACAACGTCTTGGGATTTCGACGCAAATGCCGATTCGTTTCGATTGGCTTCGGAAGCGTACAGGATAAATTTCGCATATCTTTTTGAGCCGTATTTGGCAGTTCAAGCTTCGTTGATAGAGCCTCTGCCTCATCAAATTTCGGCAGTATACGAAAAAATGCTTGTTCGCCAACCTTTACGATTTGTTTTAGCCGACGATCCCGGAGCCGGAAAAACGATTATGACGGGCTTATTGATTAAAGAATTGAATATTCGCGAAGACGTTCAACGTTGTTTGATTGTTTGTCCCGGAACGCTGGTCGAGCAGTGGCAGGACGAATTGCGCCGAAAATTTCGTTTGAACTTTGATATTTTGACAGGCGAAAGAATCAGGACTGCTGCAAGCGGTAATGTTTTCGGTGAAGTAAATTTTTGCATTGCCAGCATGGACTTATTGGCGCGCAACGAAGATATTCAAGAAAAGCTGAAGTCAACGGATTGGGATTTAATAGTTTGCGACGAAGCACATAAGATGACAGCGACAATTCAAGGCAACGAAATCCGAAGAACCAACCGTTTTAAGCTGGGAGAAGAACTCCGACAAATTACACGACATTTTTTATTGCTGACAGCGACACCTCACAACGGAAAAGATGCTGACTTTTATCTGTTCATGTCGCTTATAGACCCCGACAGATTCGAGGGCGCAAAAAGAATACAGAACCCCGTCGACGTATCGGACATAATGCGCAGGCTGGTCAAAGAAGATTTGCTCACTTTTGAGAAAAAGAAACTTTTCCCCGAAAGACGAGCATACACGGTTAATTACAGCTTGTCGCAACAAGAAACCGAACTTTATAAGAGCGTGACGGATTACGTCGCGGACGGATTTAATCGAGCCGATAGATTGGACAACGATAGCAAAAGAAATTCTGTCGGCTTTGCAATGACAATTTTACAACGGAGATTGGCTTCGTCACCGCAGGCAATTTTTAAGTCTTTGGAACGCAGAAAGAATCGATTGCAAAAAGATTTACGCGATAAAACATTTTCAAAGGCAAACGTCGTGTCCTCCGAAATTTTTGACGACTGCGAAGAGTATCCGAGTGGCGAATCGGAACGACTTGAAAACGAACTGGCGGAGCGAGAAACCTCTTCATCGACGAAAGAAGAACTCCGCCGCGAAATTGAAACTTTGCGGCAACTCACCGACACGGCAGAAAAAGTTTTCTTCAGCGGCGAAGATCGAAAGTGGCAAGAGTTGGCGGAACTTCTGCAAACGCCCGACTTTTTTTCCAAAAGCAATGGTACACGCGAAAAGTTGATAATCTTCACCGAACACCGCGACACACTGGAATATCTTCAAGAAAAAATTTCTTCGCTGTTCGGGCGCAACGAGAACGTCGTTACAATTCACGGCGGAATGAATTACCGCGAACGCCATAAGGTTGAAGAACAATTTCGCCAAGATAAAAATGTTGTTGTGCTCGTAGCTACGGACGCGGCGGGTGAAGGCATCAACCTACAGAACGCACACTTGATGATTAACTACGATTTGCCATGGAATCCAAATCGATTAGAGCAACGCTTCGGGCGCATTCATCGTATCGGGCAACGTGAAGTTTGTCATCTGTGGAATTTGGTTGCGGTCGATACACGTGAAGGGCAAGTTTTCCTGCGGCTGTTGGAAAAATTAATAAACGAACGGACTGCGCTCGGCGGAAAAGTTTTTGACATTCTCGGCAAAATTTCTTTCGACAACAAGCCTTTGCGCGAACTGCTCATTGAGGCAATTCGTTATGCAACGATCCGAAAGTTATTCAGCGATTGGACAGCGTTGTCGATAAAAGTTTCGACACAAACAAACTGAAAGAACTTTTGCGTGAACGGGCGTTGACCGAAGACGTGTTGGATTTTGAAAAAGTCGCGAACATCAATCAATCTATGACACGCAGCGGAGTGCATCGAATGCAACCGTACGTCATCGAAAAATTTTTCGTTGAGGCTTTCAAGCAATTCGGCGGATCAATTTTTTGGCGCGGTAGAGGACGTTATGAAATTTCTCGTGTGCCTGCCATACTTCGAGATAAAGCGTTGCAAAATCGTTTCGGCGAATCGGTAGCGACGCAATACAAGCGAATTTGTTTCGACAAAAAAAATTGCCAAATCCCCGGCATTGACGTTGCCGAACTTGTTACTTTCGGGCATCCGCTTTTGAACGCGGTTACTGCACTGACATTGCAAAAATACGGCGTCGTTTTACGGGAAGGAACGATTTTTATTGACGATACCGACGACGACAAAAATTTTCGGTTGCTATTCGGCATTGAAATTGAAATTCGCGACGGGCGGCAAGTAACCGTTTCCAAACGCTTGCGCTTCGTTGAAATTTCGGAAAGCGGACAAACATCTTTGCCAAAATATGTGCCGTATATGGACTTTCGGGCACCAGATGAAAACGAGCGCAAAGAAATTTTGTCGGCAATCAAAAGTCTGAATTGGCTGACGAGCAATGTCGAAGAATCCGCAATTAGTTTCGCAGCGAAAAATCTTGCCTCGCCGTATCATCGCGAGATCGAAGAGAGTCGAAAAATTTATCTCGACAAACTCCAACGGGAAATCGAAGAGCGTTTGAGAAGCGAAATTAATTCTTGGGACAAACGGGCGGCGGAACTTAAATCAAAAAACAAATTGAATGCGGAAAAAGCAGGTCGCCGCGCCAACGAAATTCATAGCCGCTTAAATCGGCGGCTTGATGAAATTGCTCAGGAACGAAAAATTTACGCATTACCGCCCCGCGTAATCAGCAGTGCTTTAATCGTCCCGCAAGGTTGGTTTTCTTTGTCGCCAGCGAAAAGCTTCTCGACAGATGCTGAGTCAAGAGCCCGCATCGAAAAAATTGCTATGCAAGCTGTCATGCAGATTGAGCGTGAATTCGGCAATACACCGGTCGACGTGAGCAACGACAAATGCGGCTATGACATTGAATCTTCCACGCCCGACGCTCACCAGCGATTTATCGAAGTCAAAGGTCGGCACACGGACGCCGATACAATCACCGTCACGAAGAACGAAATTTTAACTGCACTGAACGTTCCCGAAAATTTTATTTTGGCGATTGTGTCGGTCGACGGCAACAATACACATGTGACGTATCTTAAAACGCCGTTCGCCAGTTCGCCCGACTTCAACGCCGTAAGTGTCAACTATAAAATTTCATCACTTATTAGGCAAGGAGAAATCATTTTCAAGAAAAACAGTACAGTTACTTGAAAAAAGTCTGAAGATATACTAAACTATTGGCGGCGGCTTTTTCAGCTGTCGTAAATTTTTTTGTTGAGGAGGTGATTGGCGTCGTGAAAAAACTTATCGAAGTGGCAATTCCGCTTGACGTTATCAACAAAGCGTCTGCGCGGGAAAAATCCATTCGACACGGACACCCCTCGACACTTCATCTTTGGTGGGCACGGCGACCGCTTGCAACTGCTCGCGCCGTCTTGTTCGCGTCACTCGTCGACGACCCGTCCGAACATCCCGAAAAATTTCCGACGCCCGAACTCGTCAAAGCAGAGCGAAAACGTTTGTTTGACATCATAGGCAATCTCGTTCAGTGGGAAAACAGCAGTGACGAAAAAATTTTCACACAGGCTCTCGACGAGATCAAAAAATCTTGCGGCAAAGATTTGCCTGCAGTTTTCGATCCGTTCGCGGGCGGTGGCACCATTCCGCTTGAAGCTCAACGGCTCGGCTTAAAGGCGTTCGCGTCCGATTTAAATCCCGTCGCCGTCATGATTAATAAGGCGATGATTGAATTGCCCGCACAGTTTAAAAATCGTCCACCCGTCAATCCGAATGCAGACAAAAATCGTATCGGCGGCTGGATCGGTGCCGAAGGTCTCGCCGAAGATATTCTCTATTACGGAAAACTTTTGAAGTCCAAAGCGTTCGACAAAATCGGTGCGCTGTACCCGAAAGTTTATTCCGATGAACATAAAGCCGAATTCACCGTTATCGCGTGGCTGTGGGCGCGAACTGTCCCGTGCTCAAATCCCGCTTGCGGGCATCGTATGCCGCTCGTTCACTCGTTCAATCTCTCGACCAAACAAAAAGTTTTTGTCGATCCAATCGTCGAAGGCAATCACGTCCGCTTTGAAGTTCGCAAAGGAACCGACGCGCCCGATGGAACCGTCAACCGCAACGGCGCACGGTGTATTTTTTGTGGCACAAACAATCTTCTTTCTCACGTTCGCGAACAAGCAAAAGCCGGTAATATGTTTGCACAAATGATGGCGATTGTTGCGGAAGGCAAGAACGGCAGAATTTATCTTGCGCCTGACGAAACTCACAAACTAATTGCTGATGTGCCAAAACCCGACGATTATCCCGAAGAAGAAATGAATCAAGATTGCCCAGACCTTGTAAGCGGGCGAGGCTACGGATTTACACATTGGCATCAACTGTTCACCAATCGGCAACTGACGGCTTTGACGACATTCAGCGATTTAATTTACGACGTTAAAGAACAGATTATCGACGACGGAGGTTCCAAAGATTATGCTGACGTGATCGCCGTATATCTGTCTTTTTTAATTGACAAACTTGCTGACAGGGGCTCTTCGTTTTGTACTTGGCAAAGCATTGGAGAGAAAATAAGAAATGTATTTGGTCGACAAGCTATCCCCATGGTTTGGGATTTCGCAGAGACTAATCCGTTTTCAAATTCAAGCGGATGCTTTGACAATATGCTTGATTGGATTATTGAAGTCGCCGGATTAATTCCTACGAATCTAGTTGATGGTGTTGCCAGTCATAACGCAATGAAAGATTTTCGATTGAAAGAATCCGTAATGATTTCGACCGACCCGCCATATTACGACAATATCAGCTATGCGGAATTGTCCGATTTTTTTTATGTGTGGTTGCGTCGCCCTCTGAAAAGTATTTATCTAAAGATTTTTGGACGAATGCAAACGCCCAAAGACGAAGAGTTAATTGCTGCGCCTTATCGTCACAACGGCGACTCAGACAAGGCGAAAAAATATTTTGAAGACGGTATGTTTAAAGTCCTGCAAAATATTTATGCTGTTGCTCACGACGATTTTCCCACAACGATTTATTATGCTTACAAACAACGCGAAGCCGAAGATGGAGCCTCAACGGGCTGGGAAACCATGTTGTCTGCAATTATCCGCGCAGGTTTTCAAATTACGGGCACTTGGCCGATGCGCACTGAACGTTCTGCGAGAACATTAGCAATCGAAACAAATTCTTTGGCATCATCGATTGTTTTGGTCTGCCGCAAACGCCCGCTCGAAAATAAATTCATGGGCAAGAACGAATTTTTGCGTACGCTCAAAGACGAATTGAAATCCGCGCTCACCGAAATGACGCAAGCAACCATTGCGCCGGTCGACATGGCTCAAGCGGCAATCGGACCAGGCATTGCGGTCTATTCGCGCTACGACAAAATTGCGGACATGACCGACACGCAGATAACAATTCGCGATGCGCTGAGAATTATCAACGCGGAAGTCGAAGACTATTTGGGCGGGAAACTACGGCGGCTCGACACGGGAACGCAATTTTGCGTCAAGCTCTTTGAACAATGTGGCTTCAACGAAATTTCTTTCGGGCAAGCGAATGTTTTGGCGCAGGCGAAAAATATTTCCGTCGACGACTTGAGCAACAACGGAGCGTTAATTTCGGGCAAAGGCATCGTACGCTTGCGAGACCGTGACGAGATGAACGCCATTGACAAAAATAAACAGCTGAATCGCGATTGGATAAAAACTTTAGTCGACGGAAACTGCGCGTGGCTCTGGGTACAAACTACGGTCGAAGTTTTCAAAGTGAACGGCATTGACGGCGGCGCGGAACTTTTGGCTAACTTTGACGGGAATCTTGAGTCGCTGAAAAATTTGGCGTACATGCTCTACGACATTTGCGAACGTCACAAATGGTCAGCGGAAGGCACGGGCTACAACAACCTTGTCATGGAGTGGCAAGACATTTTGAGTCGGCGTGCAGAATTCGTGCAGACAAGATCTGAAACGACCCCCGTTCAAGGCAGTTTGTTTTAATCGGAGATGAGCACATGAGCGGAATTTATTTGAAATCATGGCGCAACGTAATCGAGCCGCGTGACGAGGTTGCACAAGGTCGGTTCACTCAATCAGAATTTGCGGCGGATTTGGGGCAGGTCATTCGCGGTGAATGCAACAATATCGAATACGCGGACGCCGATGAATTTTTTTCGCGGACATATTTGACGAGCGGGCTGAAAAAACTTTTGGTCACGACGTTGAAACGATTGAGCAAAGGCGACGGCGATCCGATAATTCAGCTGAAAACTTCGTTCGGCGGCGGAAAAACTCACAGCTTGCTTGCGCTGTACCATCTTTTCGGCGGCAAAATTCGAGACGTGCAAAAGCCGATGTTCGGCGAAATTTTCAAAGGCGCGGGCGTTTCGTCACTGCCTGAAGTTCACACGGCGGTTATCGTCGGCACGCGTGAAAATCCGTTAAAGTCGACGCTTTGGGGCGAAATTGCCAAACAGCTGGCAAAGTCGACGGGCAAACCAGAACTTTACGAAATGATTCGCGACAACGACGAACAAAAAATTGCACCAGGCAGTGATTTGTTGCAAGAAATTTTTAACGAGGCGGGCGCGTGTCTGATTTTGATTGATGAGCTGGTCGCTTACGGTCGAACACTGAGCGAAGGCAAAAACGGCGTTGGCGGCACGTTTGAAAATTTTCAGACGTTTATTCAACAGCTGACGGAAGCGGCAAAGACGAGTGCAAAAACTTCGTTGGTCGTGTCAATTCCCGAAAGTGAAAATGAAATCGGCGATCAGTTGGGTTGGCGTGTCCAAGAAAAGCTTGCAAACATTTTCAGACGCGTGGAATTTATTTGGTCGCCCATTTCGGTTTCTGAAGCTTACGAAATTGTACGGCGGCGATTGTTCAAACCGTGTCACGACGAGCGGGAGCGTGAAAAAGTTTGTGCGGCGTTTTTCGACATGTATCTCAACAATCGTCAAGATTTTCCAAACGAGGTATCAAAATCGAATTACAAAGAAAAATTGTTGGCGTGTTATCCGATTCACCCGCAACTGTTTGATTTTCTGTACGGCAAATGGACGAGCCTTAACCGATTCCAAAAAACTCGCGGCGTTTTGCGTTTGATGGCAAATGTAATTTTTTCGCTTTGGGACAATCACGACATGAACACGTTGATTATGCCCGGCACAATTCCGCTTAAAGATTCTTCTGTTCGCGACGAGCTTACAGACATTTTGGAAGAAAAAGGCAACTGGGACGCGATAGTCCAATCCGAAATCGACGGAAAGCAATCGAAAGCGTATAACTTGGACAAAGACAATATGCGCTTCCAAAAATTTTCTGCGGCACAGAAAATTTCCCGTTCAATTTTTATAGGCACTGCACCCGATCCAAAAACTGGAAATGTGCGCGGTATAACGGAAAACGAAATTCATCTTTGCACGATTCAGCCGCAGGACATTGAAAGTATCGCGGTGTTTAATGACGCGCTGACGAAACTGCGAACGAATTTGTATTATCTCTATTCGACGGACTCGCGGTTTTGGTTTGATGTCACGGCAACATTGCGCAAGGTTATTGACGAAAAGCGCGAAAAATATTCCGACGCCGAAATTTTTGCGGAGATTGAAAAACGAATTCGCACATGGAAACGCGGAGGAGAGTTTAAGGCGATTTACGTTTGCCCTAAAAATTCTGCTGAAGTGCCCGACGAACAAACTGCGCGGTTGGTGATTTTGTCGCCGAAAAATTCTTTCGACGCGACAAATGCGGCACAAGAAATTTTGAAAAATCGCGGAACTATTTTACGCACTTGGAAAAATATGTTGCTGTTTCTTGCAGCGGACGCGAACAAAATCGAAGGCTTGAAAGATGTCGTGCGTGAATTTAAAGCGTGGTCGGACGTTAAAGCCGAAGCGGAAATTTTAAATCTCACTGCCGTTCAAGTTAAAGAAGTCGACAAAAATATCGAGTCGTCGGAAAAAACTTTTGCTATAAAAATTTCGCAGGCTTATTGTCGATTGATTTATCCTGTTTCGGACGAAAACGCGAACTTAACTTTGCCGTTGAAAGACATTGAAATTGATGAGTGCACGAACGAAGAAAATATCGCCAAGGTATTGGCAAAATGCAAGTACGACGAACTGATTTTGCCTGCGCTCGGCGGCGAAGGCTTAAAACGGTTGCTTGACGAACGGAAATTCATTTTGAGCGACAAAGACAGCATCAACGTGAATAAGCTTTGGGAATGTTTCGCGCAGTATTATTACATGCAGCGTCTCGTCGACGAAAAAGTTTTGTTCGATGCAATTCGTCACGCCGTGAAAGATGAAATTTTTGCGTTGGTGGATGACGAAAATTTTTCTAATCTGCAATTCGGCGAAGACAATGCGTCCGTCAGCGGCGAAAAATTTTTGGTTAAAGCCTCAAAAGCGCAAGAGCTCCGTGCCTACGAAAAAAAAGACAGCAAGCCTACATCCAAAACGATTAACTCCACGCAGAATGAACAATCCGAAGAGTCGCAGCCCGAAGTCGAAGCGTTGTCGACAAAATTCATTATGGATACCGTACTTGACAACACGCGATATGTCAAACACTTCAGCAAATGCATGGATGAACTCGCAGAACCTCTGCTGAAATTGTCGAATGCCAAAATGGAACTTCAAATTATCGTCAACATTTCGATCCCCGAAGGCATTCCGGCGGAAACGAGAGAAACAATCGAAGCAAATTGTCGTGCCCTGAAAATACGTAATTTTTACTTTGAAAAGTAACGTAAAGTCCAAGTTACTTTTTTTTGGATTCGGCCAGTTTCTTGATATGCTGAAGCGGCAAATCAGTAAATTCATGGATTTCATCAAACGATATGTCCTTGTCGAGCATTTTGATGGCAATCTTTTCTGCCCGACAAATCTCACCTTTTTCCATGCCTTCTTCAAGCCAAGCTTGTTTGGCGTCGTCCATATTCCATTCCAGTGCCAACATGTCAAAAACCTCCTCTGAGTGTTTGACCAGATAATCGCCCATGATTCCGTTGGCGAGACAGAATTTGACGGCACGAATTATCGTGTTACGAAGCGATAATCCTTCGGCAAGTCCGTTTTTGACTTCGCCGACCAACGTGCTGTAATCCCGCAGATACGGGCATTTGCCCAACAACGGCGCATTCGCTCCGCGATTGATGTTGTACGCCGTAACTATCAGTTCCAACGACGAAAAATCGCCGCCGAAAGAGTCCGACAGCCGCATTATTTTTTCAACCGGCTCAAATTCGTTCCCGTTGTACAGCACGAAGAATTTCGGCGCGGGAAACCGAATCAGCTGTTCTTTGTAAAGTTTTCGCTTGTCCGTAACCAGCTTGTTGAGCAATTCGGCGACGTAAGCAAGGAAACGGAAGGGCATGTTATTGTTCACCGAACTTTGATGTTCCACCAGCACCAAAAATTGATTGTCGATTGAACAGGAAATGTCGTTCTTGCGGCTGTCGAAGAAAATTCCTTCCAGCGTGTTTATTTCCAACTTGTCGGGATTGTCGTAATCGGTTCCCAATACCGCATTACACAGCGACAACAACCGCGTCGGCTCGTTGAAAAAGGAGCGGAACACTGAATCTCGATACTGCGCGTTTGCGTCTGACATTTTCTCACCTCGACAGAATTATAGCACGCAGAAGAAGTTTTATCCACATGCCCGCGCAGATTTCCCAAATTTCCCGAAAGGTACACTTAAGCACGACGATTATTCAATCTGGCGCGGTTCTTTTTCCTATCGCTTAGCTGAAGCCTAATTCTTCCCGAAAATCGTTATGACTTTTCAGGAGAATTTGATACAATGGCGGCGGAGGTGAAGCGATTATGGCTAAAGAAATTTGGGGCTATGCTCGTGTGTCCACCAAAGAGCAAAATCTTGAGCGACAACTCGTTGAACTGCGCAGGTACGTGCCTAAAGCAGAAAATATCATTTCGGACAAACAATCGGGCAAAGATTTCAACAGACCCGGTTATCAGTCGTTGAAAGAACACGTTCGCGAAAGTGACGAACTTTTCATCACCAGCATTTATCGGCTCGGTCGCGACAAAGACGCCATAAAGAACGAGTTAGGGTTCTTCAAAGAAAAAGGCGTCATCGTTCACATTTTGAATTTCCCGCAGACTATGCTTGTAGTCAGCGACGAACATCAACGAGGCGTTATGGAGCTCGTCAATAATCTGCTGATTGAAGTGTTCAGCTTCATTGCGCAAGAAGAACGAGAAAATATTCGTCGGCGACAAGCGGAAGGTATCGCGCTTTGGCGCAAAACGGGGAAAACGAAAACGGGACGACCTTACGGTCGCCCCAAAATCCAATTCCCCTCGAACCGGAAGAAAATTTACGCGCTTTGGAAAGAAAAGAAGCTCAAGTCGAAAGAAGCGTGGTACCTGCTCAAGATTTCTAAGAACGTGTTCTATCGCCTTGTCAAAGAATATGAGCAGCGTTCATCGACATGATTTCAACAACTAAAAATTACTTGAGCAAAGACAAACATTGTTCGAGTTTTGCCAACAGTTCCTGTTGCCTCTTTGGGCGTAATCCAAATTCATTCTTCAGATTTTCATAATTGCACCGGCATTCTTCAATTTTTTCTTTTGCTTTATCGATATCATATGCTTCATAAAATTTCGATTTAGCCGAGTCAAGCTTGGCTTTTGCAGTTTGAATTTTCTCATAATTAGGCATCGTGTTCCAATCAAATAAGGGATGCTGGAATATATTTGCACAAATTTCCAGTGAGCGTAAAAAATTATTCCGTAACACTTCGCTTACTTCGAGTAATTCGCTCGGTATATTTTCAACAATTTGAGGATTACCGCATTGCTCTCGCAACGCATTCAAAAAGACGCGCATTTCTTGAATGCGTTTCATCATAATTTGTATTTGCTCCGACATTTTCAAGGTATACTCGTTTTTGGAAGTCAATTTACTCTCCGAAATGCTCGAAGTGTTCGTTATCTTCTCGCGGTACGCCATTAAGTCTTCGATGTAATCCAAAAACATCTCGGCATATGCCATACGAACCGCCGCAGGAAATAAATATTGAGATTTATAATCACTCGTTTTTCCGTAATACGGAATGGTTGTTTCGCCAAGAATATACGTATCCGAAAAACCTGTGACAGCTTGCCAAAACCATTGATGATTTCCGGTCAACGTCCCTTTTTGTTTTTCTCGCGATATATCGTAACCGCTAACGCCCAAAATCATTGCCAAATCTTTATGCTTTAATCCGAACAAATTCATTGTATATTTGGGTAAATCATCCCACATTGGCTCATAACTCAATTCCGCAAAACGTGTCTCAATAAAAATTTTATCATAATCCCTCAGCAAAAAATACATACATTGCGGCATAAAAATGTTTCGAGCTCTGCGATAAAAATTATAAAGCCGTACCAGTTTCTTGAGTTTGAAAAGTAGTGCACGCGATTTGTCAGCGGAGGAAAATTCAGGCAACTGCTGATAATACTCCTCTGAAATTGCTCGTGGACAAGCATTAACGGCAATTTCGAGCAATACATCCACTCCGGAATAAAAACCATTCAGTTCATTGTAAAGAGATCTAAAAAATTTTTCATGCTTTTTAACGACGAGTTTCAAAGCTTCTCCGGCTTCTGCACGTTCAAATTTTCCAAAGAGGAACAGCAAAATTAGCTCCAAGTTAAATGAATGGTCAAGAAAGTAACAAAGATTCGTCAAAACTTCCTTTAATTGCTTGCCTAATTCGCCAAGTTCAGCCGCGTGTTCGTCACAAAATTTTATCGCCGCGTTAAAATCAGCTTCATCATGACTAAGCGTCAGTAATCGAAGCTGATTTTTTAATTCGGTGACCCGCGCCAAGATTATGCGTAAACGCGCACACATTTCCGGGCTCAAATTATCTTCGATAAACGAAGGTTGCAGTTGCTCCAACTCAAACAACGACGAAATAGGCTTCAACATTTGAAGTGCCGCAATTTCTTTGAACAAAATTTTAACTGCTCTTACAAGCTCCAAGATTTTTAAAACTAACTCGTTGTCGATAGGATTTGCCTTTTCCAAATTTAGAGTAAAAAAATTGGCGTTCATTTTGTCAAGCATGTTTACCTGATAAGTTTTAAAGTCTGCTTCAAACTGCCGAGAATAATGCACAAGAATTTTTGATTTGACGTTGGCAATATCTTCACGGATCACAGAGGCATTTTTCTTGACTGTTGGTGTGACTCGAATATTGTTCACAAAATGCTCAAAATCCAAATGCATAAACCAAAAAGCGTCGATAAGGTTGCCACTAAATTTTTCGCTGCCGTCATTTTTCCACTCGCTTAACTTCGCTAATACAACTTTAGAAAAATCTTCATGTAAATTCTTGTTCATGACCGTATCTCCGTAAACATTGAACGATTCCTTTTAAATTCTATCACGCAATGCAAATTTTTCAAAGAAAATTTTGGGCATCCAAAGTCTTTATATCGCGTCCTGACGCCATCATTACGATTTTTGCAGTTTTTTGCAGTGCTCTCAATCCTATTTTCCAAAGGGATTAAAGGCGATAAAATCCGGACAGTCAAAGTTAATCCGCTCGAAGAGAGGGAGGTGAACACTGCGCGGATTATTTGACAAAAATCTTTTTGAAAGGAGCATACCATGCGAAAACAACGAATTTCGGTTTCACTTCCAGCAGATATGCTTGAAAACTACAAAATGATTGCGTCAGAATCGGGCATCTCCGTCAGCAGGTTGATTTATCTGCGGCTACGAAGTCGTAAAAAATCGATTGTGGTTGTCGGACAAGACGTGCTAAATGCGATACGGGAGCTCAAAACTCTCGTAAACGGACTTCTTAAAGGCAATTCACCGCGAGATGAAATCGTGCAATCACTCATTCGCTATACGCGGTTTCTCGAAAATTTCGTTGAACTTGACGGCGAAAATGAAGAAATCGTAAAAGGAGGCGATCGGAGTGGCAATTAAGTTCGGCGAAGCGAAGTTTGGAATGCTAAAAAAGCAGGAAGGCGAACCCGTCAAAATTCCATTTCCAGAAGTTTTGCCGCCATGGAATCCAAGTCCGCCGCGTATTCTTCCGGAAGAGCAACGGACGCAATGTTTTGGTCAGATTCAGCCATTGGTTGCGCGATTCAATCAAACCTTCGGCGTTTGGGAGGCGGTCGTGAATTTGCCTGTCAATCAAACAACGTCAGCAATATTGTTGCGCGGTAACAATTTCATTGCAGGTGAAGACGGTCTTTACAATTCCAAAGATGGCGAGACACAAGGCAAAAAAATTTCCAACGTCGCGCTTGCCATTACCAAAATTGAGCGTCGTTGGTCGGGCAAAAAGATCAAGGAAATTTTCCACGTCGGAGTTTCTTGCAATGACGAACAAGACACACAGACAAAAACGATTAAAGTCTCGGCTAAAGAATTCAAAAAAATCTTCGATGTCGTCCGTCGAGAACTACCGTATGCTTACACGTCGCTTGGCGATTTGGATGCGAAGGAGGAATATTTAGCCGAAGTTTACCAACGCGACGCAGAAACAGCGACCGTTGAATATCACTCTGACGTGAATGGCTGGGTCGAATTTGAAGGAATGCCGCCCAAATTTTACGGCGGCGAGGATAGATTTTATGCGGACATGAATATCGTCATGCCGATCGTCAATCATTTCAACAAGCGGAAGATTTTCGTCGAAGGTTCGGGCTTTAGGCAAATCGGGCATGGGAATGGCGTTATCGAAGTACTTTGGCTCGTCGCTCATGTTGCGTTATCGTTGTTCTGGTTAAGGAAGTTCGGCGTAGATTTTCGGAGCATCATCTTCGTCAAGGGCAAGACGAATTTATTTAAGACGACGGTCGTATCTCTCATCGCGAATATCTTCGCCAAAAATCGCCGAAAAGCAAGTATGCGCCTCACGTCAACAAAAGCCTATACACAAGAATTCGTTACGAAAATGCGCGACAACGTTGTCCTGCTCGACGATTTTTCAAACACGGTTGGCACAAGCAATAATTTTGCCCGCGATAACGCCGAAACTGCGATACGTGCCGTTGGTGACGGAATGTTTTCCGGCAAAATGAATATCAGTAACTTGTCCGAAGGGCGTGCCGACGATGTTGAGTGCGTGATCATAATGACCGGAGAAGATGAGCTCGGCTTGAGCGAATCCAGCCTTTATCGACTGATTGTTTTGCCTGTCGTTGAGGGAACTTTTGATCCGCAAGTTCTGGCGCATTTCAGTAACCGCCATGAAATTTTACAAACTTATTTCGCGCTGTTCGTCCAATTTCTCACGGAGTGCGGCTTAAACGTAGTCGGGGAATGTTTCTCACGTTTTGCGGAATATCGCGAGCTTTACAGACAAAAATTTTCTGTTCCGCGCTTTATCGACGCGGTTGTAACGATGGCTGTCGAAATTGACCTGATTGTGGCATTCGGTAAATATTGTGACATGACTGACGAGGAAATGAAGGCGTATCGGGAGCACGCGATAAATTCTGTTGAAAATATTATGCGGCAAAATTTGACGAGCACAAAGGAAAGCAAGCCCGAAGTCCGTTTCTTGCACGCGCTCAAACAAAGCATAGGCACCACCAAATACAACGGACTTGCGGCAAATGAATCGGAATATGTCGCCAATATTTCGGGATACATTGGCTTTTGTGAAGAGTCAACGAACACGATTTGGCTACGTTTCGACGATGCTTATAAACTCGTTGTGAGTTTTTATCAGCGGCAGGGAGAACAATTCCTAACAACCGCCAAAACTATCAAAGAGCTCCTGCTCCAGCGCGGACTTTCTGACGGTAAATTAGTTCCCAACGGTCAAGGCAGTAGCGAATATCTTCGCAAATCAAAAAAAACTCCGCGAAAATGGTTCCTCGTGCTCAAGGTCGATAAAGTCGAACAGTTTCTTGAAGAAAATCTGGAGGAATTTCAATGAGTATTCAACAAAATCACGCCCAACAAATCCCTGTGAGAAATTTCCGAGTAAATTACAACGGAGGCTTTGCGCTGTTGCAGAGTACCGCATTACTGGGTTGGCTCCTCAACAACAACGGTGGCGTTCACGTTGTCGAGGCACCGAACGTTGAGCAGGCTTATTTCGACGCCTGCAATCAGTTCGTTCGTGAAGAATGGAGGAAAAATCCTTATCAGCAACCATTGTTACCCAGATTCGCTGACGTAATTCGCCTTCCTTACCATACTCCAGGATTCGTCGCACAAATTCCAACGCACAGATTATTTGCGAGTGTCAGCCGCGATTATATCGGCATTTATGACACGGTTGAAGGTGCTGTCGAGTTCGTGGAACATTTTAAACCAAGCCGGGTTGAAAGAATTTTACTCAGCGGACGAGGCAAAATTGTGGCTTAACGAAAAATTCGTCCTCCCCATGGTGGCAATGTCGGCATACGTTACAGACCAAATCGGGTACATACAAGATCTGCCCCTCAATACCGCCGTGCAGATTTACTATCGGCAGTGGTGGCAACAACATCTGCCCGCCGTCGGCAATTTGCCGTTCGTCTGTCCACAGTTTTTAATCGCGCCTAAGGAAGGCTGATTGTGACGAAAAAATTTTACTCCGCCAAAGAAGTTGCGGCAATCATCAGCGCATTATGAGGCGTATTTTGATTCCGGCGAGCTTCGTCGAAGACAACTTCGGTTCATAATATCATCAAGCGGGAGAGAACGGCTCCCGCCTTTTTTTTGATAAAAATGTGCTTCACTTTTTGTACTGTATCGCGTGTAAAGTGATTCACTCTTGAATTAGCGATTTGTCCGCTCGTCTGTCTTGTCCGCCAAATATGAGCAAAGGGAATGTTGTTGTCCTACAAAGATTTTTTCAACGGACGGACGGTCATCGGACGAAATCAGCCGATTTACGTGACTTGAATCACCATAAAATTTTAAGCTCAAAGCCCGTATTTGCGCATCACTTTCAAATTGTACGTTGAAGCTGTGGTCACGGCAAAAATTTTGTGGTAAAATTCGCTTGCCGACAGAAAAAGTGGAGGTGAGCGGATTGAAAATCAAGGAATTGCATTTGAAGAATTTTCGTTGTTTCGATGAGTTGACGATAAGTTTTTCGACTCCCTACACGGTTTTGATTGGCATCAACGGTTCCGGCAAATCTTCAATTTTGGACGCTCTGCGGATTGTCATAGACGATTTCACCAGTTCAACGCAATACGATGCACGAAAAGGATCCGTTTTCATAAACTCCATTAAAGTTCATGACTTAATTAAGCCTCAAGAATATATTAAACTTCAAGACCGTGACGCAAAAATCAAAACCGTCATAGCCGGCAGCACGATAAACAAAGAATCGCAGTACCCTGTAGCTGTAAACGTGACCGCAGAATTTTCTTCGGGACAATCGTTATCGTGGACGCATGAATTATTTGCCCATTCTTCTCTCAAAAATAGTGGCGTGAACGAAGTCGGCACGCACGTAAGAGATCTGCAACAACGAATAAGCAACGATGAACGTGTCACTTGTCCTGTTGTCGTCTACTACGGCACGCGCAGACAATGGGATAAATCCAGTGGAAGTAAAACGCCCGAAATTTCTTTTTTGTCACAAATGAACGGATATGTTAATTGTCTCAGTGCTCAGCCTTTTAATATCGAAGTTATGCGGCACTGGTTTTCTCGTATGCTTTTGATTGAGCGAAAAAAGTCTGTCCCTGAATTTCAAGCCGTGAGAACCGCCATAGCGAACTGCTACAAAAATATCGTCGACAGTAACGAGCTTCAAGACGTAAAAATTGACTATGACGCCGAGGCTGAAGATATCGAAATACAGCAGACATTCACTAACGGAAAATCGGAAATCCTGCCTTTACATTATTTGAGCGACGGGGCAAAGAGCATTTTAGCTGTCGCTTCTGACATTGCGTATCGTATGGCAGTTTTGAATCCTCATCTGCTTGGAAATGTTACGAAAGAAACCGACGGCGTAGTTTTGATTGACGAAATCGACATGCACTTGCATCCGTCGTGGCAACAGAAAGTCGTTGAAAGCCTGCACAAAACTTTTCCCAATGTGCAATTCATTTTAACGACACATTCGCCGACTGTGCTGACTAATGTGCCGAAAGAAAATATCCGAGTCCTCAACGCCGGAGAAATCTATACGCCGCCCGTCAACACTAAAGGACGCGACGTAAATTCCATTCTTCGCGAAATCATGCACACAGAAATCCGTCCGTCCGACGTGACCGAAAAGCTGAACGCCTTCGCTAAAGCCGTGGAAGCTGAAGATTTGAACTCGGCTCAACAAATTTTAGATGATTTGAGAGAGCAACTGGGCGATACAGATTCGGAAGTCGTCGGGGCACAAATCACGCTCGACTTGGAAAGAATTTGAGGATTGCAATGATTCACATTAAAAAGAACACTCCGCCAAAGAAATTTCAGGAATTCAAACAACAAAATCCGCACGCTCATTTCGACGACATGCCGACGGACGTTAAAGCTATTCTGCGACAGTCTCTGTTGGAAGAGCAGGGGTATTTGTGCGCCTATTGCATGAGCAAAATTCACGACGATCCCCGTAAAACCAAAATTGAGCATTACGAACCTCGCAACGCTCAAAACGAGCTGAAATATTCAAATTTACTCCTTGTCTGCACGGGGAACAGCTCAGGAACTTCATTTGAACGCCAGCACTGTGACACCAAAAAAGGCAACCAACATTTGCACATAGACCCGCAGAATATCGACCACATCAGTTGCATTTCCTATTTGAGCGACGGGACGATATTCGCGAAGGACAATCCCGCCTTTGATGACGACTTGAACTCGACGCTTAATCTCAACGATAAATACGGTTACTTAAAATCCGCTCGAAAAAGCGCACTGGACGAGCTTAAAAAGGCACTCCGGAAAAAGTTAGGAACTAAAACCGCCGGGCGCACATTATTGGAAAAGTGGTTGCGATTTTATCAAAGCAAAGACCAAAATGACAATCGGCAACCATATTGCGGAATACTCATTGACTACCTTTTGAAGCGATTGAAGTAATCGTTGGTGTTCTGTTATGAAAAGGCAATATGGACGGGACTTTTTGCGTTTGATGGATCCGTTTATAAAATTGACGGACGGGACGGACAAACGGACGAATTTTCAGCGTGCTACGAGTTAATGGATATTCCAGTCAACCATTGCTTGATTGTCATGATGAATAACTGAATCGCGTTTTCAAGTTAAGATTAAACGTCATTTCAATTTCACTGATCGCACACTCGAATGTTATTCCACAGCTGTGGAATAACGAAACAGGAGGTTACAATACACCATGACCATGCCTAAGAGGTTCAATTACATCCCTTTATCCGAAATCAACGCTCACATTATCAGACCGTTACGCAAAATCGACACATCAGCTGATAGCTACAGGATTTTGGAAAACGGCATCATTAAAGATGGGCAACGTCATTTACGATATGATGCAGCAAACCGGTCAAGACGCTCCTCATATTGCAATGGAAATTTTTGGCGTTAAAACTTCTATGGCTTACCGTTGTCTGTACGGGGAACAAGAAATCCATCGGCGAAACGGTTGTTACCAAGCCCGGAAAACCAATCGTCTTTGACCGTGAGCGTCTTATTAATGCCTGTCGCAATCTTTCACACCATAACGACAATCCGCAAAGTGTCGATGAATGTCTCTCTTGTTTGCAAGATATTCTTTCGCTGGAAAGAGAATTGCGGCATACTCATTGACTATCTTTTAAAACGCTTGAAGAAGTCAGTATAACGTTGGAAAGTGTATACATCAGCATTCTATTATGAAAAAGTAATATTTAGGTACATGCGGCAATTTCCCTTAGAAGTTGCTGTCTATTAGCGTGTACCGAATTATTGACAAAAAAAGCTCTGCGGTGCTAAGATTGCGTTGTCTAACATCAATCAAAGCATGGCGCAGAGCTCTTTCCATTACAAATTCTACAACGCTCGCGCCTTGCTTGTCAACCTGAAAGGCGGGAGCTTTTATGTTTGGAGTCGTTTACGTCATCACAAACCGAATCAACGGTAAAAATTATGTCGGACAGACGACACGCACACTTGAACAGAGATTTGCAGAACACTCAAAAGCGAACACTCTTCTTGGTAAGGCGATTCGTGAATTCGGCGAGGAAAATTTTTCTCGTGAAGTGCTTGAAACATGCGCGACGCAAGAACAGCTCAACGAGCGCGAAAAATTTTGGATTTCCAAACTCGACTGCAAACACCCGAACGGTTACAACACCATGAGTGGTGGCACTAT
>JAFUYE010000055.1 GCA_017470715.1 Selenomonadaceae bacterium | reverse complement strand
GATTTGAATCGCCGGCTCAACTCCTAACTCCACATTCCAAACTGAAATTAAGTTCAGTCAGCTTCGCCGAAAACGTCCGTAATCATTGCGGTAACGTCCGCAGTGTTCCCGCCCGTAGCGTTCGCAACTCTGTCGGCTTTACCGCTGATGTCGACATGCAAGCCGTCACTTTCAAGCGTAATGGCGTTGTTCGCCGCCGCCGAAATTTTGACGTTGACATTGTAGCCGTTGATGTTGATGGAATTGTCCGCCGCCGTGTAAGTGTCGACGAGTTTTTCCAGATTGACAAAGCTGTAAGTCAACGTCGGATTGGTCGTCGCGTCGCCTTTGACCGCCAAAACGAAAACGGGTTTGCCGTCCAAATTCGGGTCGGTTGCGCCGGGATAAGTCTCCGCATTGAACGTGAAGTTCGGGACAAATTTCGTTTGTAACTGATCAAGGAAAATTTCTTCGGGAAAGTCGAAAGTCGCAAGAGCCGTGCCCGTCGCGTCGGTCGAATTGAAGAAACTGACGGTGTTGCCGCTGACGCTCAAGGAACGGAAGGACGCAGAAATTTTCGTGTCAAGCGCGTCCAATTCGGTTTTCGTGCGTTGCGCCAAAGCTTGAAGCGCACCGAGTTTTACGAGATTGTTGGTATCGAAATCAGACATGGAAAATCATCCTCCAAAAAGTTTTTATTTCAACGCCGCGTGTCCGTGTGCACTCGTCCTACGACGCCGAAGTCGAAAATTATTCGCCGAAAATTTCAGCAAGCATTGAATCAACCTGCGTGTCGTCGGCAATTTGATACCCGCCTAAATTCGTCGACATTTCGTCGAGGCGGGATTTTTCTTCGTCGGTGAAGTCGTTCGTCGATAGAACTTTGTCACCGTCTTTGCAAACAAAAACAGCGGCATTCGCAAGGTCTTGTAATGTCTTGAAGACCGACAAAGCCGCAAGGTCAACAACCTTGGTGTCCGCCATATGTCACCCCTCCTGATTTTTTTCGTCGGGCGGCGGGTGTTTGAGTTTTTCGGCAAGACTTCTGCCCATGTAACCGGCAAGACACGCGATAATATTGCTTGCAGGGTCGAGCGGCAACGTTTTCCCGCAGATGATTTCAACCACGCAAACAATCAGCATGTACAGCCACAGAGCAAAAATCATGCCCGCGCCGATAATTTTATCCGTGTCCCAATTCATATCGTCGCCTCCTCAACTCGTTGCGGATGTCGATTAAAAAGTTGACGGTGTTCATTGCTGTCAACAAAATCGCAAGGGACAATCCGCACAAGCCCGTTTCTAAATCACCGCGAACGAAACTGCCTGTGCTCAGCAAAAACGCGGCGAACAAACTTAACAGCAACATTAAATCAAGATTTTTCATGACGGGTCGCCTTCTTACGTGAAATTTCGTCAATGCGCTCAATGACTTTTTGGAGCGAGTGTTCCATTTCGCGCACCTTGTCTTCAAGTTGATCAAGACGTTCGTTGCTGTTTTTTAAATCGTCTCGAAGTTCGGCGATAACGTCGCCCAATTTTTGAATTGAGCTGTTAAGCGGGCGTATCACAATATAATTAAAAACCGTTCCGCAAAAGCCCAAAACGATACACAGTTGCGCCGCTTGATTAGCCCAGCTGAAATCCATGATAATCACCTCGTCCCGCTTAAATTAAAAAAGTGCCCGTCGGCACTTCAACTTTTTGGTTTTTCGGGAGGATTAAGGATCTCGTTCGCCTGTTCTTCGGTCAACCAGCCTTTGGTGACGGCATTTCGGATAGCCGCTTCGTCGAGCTTGCCTTCGTTGTAAAGTCTTTTCAGTCGCTCAAACATGATTCACACCCCCAACATGCTGATGATGATATTGTCAATCGCCGCGCTGTTTTCGTCGGTTTTGTCGGCGATTGTACCCAAGTCGAATTCGACGAGAATCACAGTTTTTTCCGCGCCGACGCCGTCACGTCCCTGCAAATTGTAAGGCTTGCTCTGAAATGCAATGCCTTGCGCGTCTTTTTCTGCCGCGTTGACGAAACACCCTGTCGAAATTTTTTTGCGAATGAAGCGCGGTGTTTCAGTTCTGCCGATAACTGCGCCGCCGTTTGCGTTAATGATTTTGTACATGGCTCAAACTCCTTTCACGCCGACAAGCGCGGCAAGATATTTCAAATCGTCAATCGGCGCGTTGAAAAAACTGTCGTGCCACAACCAGTAATCTTGATGTTCGGTGCGACGATATTTCTGTGCCAAATTGTCTTCAAAAATTTTTGCCCAGCGGTCGGGATTCGCATTGAAACCGCCGAGGGTTTTAATTATCGCGTGCGACAAGCGGTATCGTTCGAGTCCGTTGCCGTCGTCGTTGCGGGCGAAATATTCATGAGCCGCCGCGCTTTGAGACTTGCACACAGCACGAATGCCGAACCACAACGTCCCGTCGATTTTCTCAAGTTTCGTTCCGTACGGGATGTTGAAATGTCCGCCGACGCCGTCACGCTTGAATCTTTTTGCCGTGATGTATTCCATTGCGACTTCCTCAAGTTTTAAAAGCCGGCGCGACACCATACGCATCAACTGCGTTGCTACTAGTGGCGGAGCCGTCGGCGCCCACATCACAGTAGTAATAAAAGTAGGAGTCGATAATAGGCGAGGAAAGCCTCCACTCCACAGCCGACGACGTGTCCGCGTGATTGTATTTAATCTTGCCGTTGCCGTTTTTAAAATAATCCAGCTGCGTTTGATGATTTTGTTCGTATTCGTTCGCCCGAGTGCGTGCGCCTTGAACTTCAAATTCGGTGAGCAAAGTCACAGCGTCGATTGTCTCTTCGATGTTTGCCTCGACATTTGAACTGTTGCCTTTTGCGTCAACCCAGCGGCTCCACAATCTCAATGCGTTCCGGAAGTCTGACGGCAACGCGGCAAGCAACGTGTTCGATTTCGGGCTTGCGAGCGTTTCCGCTGTTGCATTAGTTATGTAACTACTTGTCGCGCCAAGAATATCACAGCGCAAGTTGCAACCTTTCCAACCGCCGGAGTTGACAGAATAGACGAAGTGATTCATGTTGAAGCAAATAGTGATGTCTTCTGAATATGAATCGCATTTACTGTCGCACAACGCAACGTCCGTGCCGTCAGCGGTTTTAAAACCGCCCCAAATGATATTGTGGTCGGGCGTGCCGTTCATCGGGTAGTTGAAATGCAGGATAAACACGCGAAGTTTTTGGTTTTCGAGCGTCAAATAATCGCCGACATTTCCATTGAGCGTAATTTCTTTGCTGTCGCCGATGTCGAAATAAACATCGCCAAGACCGGCTAAAGATACGGCAGAAATTTGTTCCCATGTCCAATCGTCAAGTGCGGTACCGATAGCGGGCACACCTGCTACAGCCGCAACGTTCGCGCTAAGGAGCGAATAAACCGTGTTGCCATAAGTGTATTTGATAACGGGGACGCCGTTATTGACTTCGCGCCACAAACTTCCGGCAAGCGAACCGGCAATCGTCGGCAAAACCATTTCGTTACTCCACGTGCCATCGCCACGCAAAAATTTTGTTTGGTCGCCGGGCGCAGGCGCAGGCACCAAACCGCTCGTGCCGCCCGCAGTGTTGCTCGTTGCGCCCGTCATCACATTCGCGCTAAGAGTATCGCCGTTCATTGAAAGCCCGTCGCCGATTTTCACGCCGCCTTTTTGGGTTGCGTTCGCTGTCGGAAGCGTGTAAGTACCACCT
>JAFUYE010000054.1 GCA_017470715.1 Selenomonadaceae bacterium | reverse complement strand
TTCAAAAAATACGAATACAACCGCTCTTGCGCCGCGCAAAGCTTTTCTTCTCAAGTTAATCGGTGCCAAAATTGCTTACTACAGGACTTTGAGAGACATGAGTCAAAGCGAACTGGCAAAGCAGGTATGTCTTAGTCGCAGTGCTTTGAGTCGAATCGAGCGCGGAAAGTATAACGATAATGTTTCCGTCGTAATCTTGTCGGACATAGCGGACGCCCTGCAAATTGACATTACCTTGTTGGTGACGTTTAACGAGATGGAGCGTCAGATGTGGTGGGAGCCGTTACCTTCCGAACTTAAAGACGACGAAGAGCTTGACGACGATTCGGAAGACAAAAGACCTGCCTTCAGTGTACTGGCAGGACACCGAAAAAGCAATGTACCTTGATATAATGGCGTATCCTAATGAATTCATTTGTTTGCGGTTAATGGTCAACCGCACCAATTTTTTTAAGGAATGATTTCATGGCAACGAAAAGAATCGAATATATGTGCAGTCACTGCGGAAAGAAAGAAATTCGCTTTGTGTCAATGGGCAAGCCGCAACCGGGCAAATGTCCACGTCGACAGGGCGACAAACCGCACGTCCGGACAATCAACCGAAAGTTCGAGAATTGAAGAGGAGGAATTGAAATGATACCCGTTCTTGTAGGAGCCGCCGTCACCTTGATAAATGGCGTATGCGAATCTGACAATCGCAAGGAAGTGGCACTTCAGGAATCCAAAAATCGCCGTAACGTTGAAATAGCCAAGACGCTGGTGGAGGGTGCCGTTGCCGCGTTCGGGGCATATCAGCAGGCAAAAGCAAATGCCTCGCCGCAATTTCAAGCTACTCCGTCATACAACAATGAAATTGATGTGACGCCGCAACATGCGATGCTTGCTCCGCCCGAACCGAGCTTTTCTGTGGACAGAAGCTCCATTTGGATTGACAGAGCCCGCAATGAAATGGGAGCCCGCGTCATTGACGAAAATTCAGGACAAACCGCCAACGTCACATACAAAATTCAAAGTCGCGGCAACAAAGTTCATCACATTTATGAAAGCGTCAACGGCGGAAAATGGTCACAAGTTGGCGTGGTGGATTGGAAATATCAACGACCGTCAGATTTGGGGACGGCGGAAATGGGCGGTTCGATTTTTGCCGAGATAATGCAAACTGCAATGAGCAGACGTTAAGGAGGTTGCGAGATGAATTTTTGTCCTTACTGCGGCGGAAAGATTGTAAGTTCCGAAGCGAAATTCTGCATGAGTTGCGGCAAGTCGCTTGAAGCGTTCATGAATCAAAGTCAAGTTGCTCCCGCGCCTAAACCTGTTCCCGAAGCCAAGTACGTCGACATTCCCGAAGCTACGGCATATGAATATTCAATCGACGCGAAAAACAAAGGCACTGTCACTAAAATCTGCGTGAACACGGGCGCAGTCGTCAATCGCGGTGACGTGCTGTTGACGGTTAAAAATTACTTTTCCGGCGACGAAGAAACGATTTCTGCCGACGCTAATGCTGTAGTAAAAAATTTTGCCGTCAAAGTGGGGCAAACTGTCAAGCCAAATGATACGCTGGTTGTCCTTGCAAGTTCTTCAGCTCCCGCGCAGGACGATGATTTCTTCGGCGAATTCAACGAGGCGTCCGAGGCTCTCGCCACTGAAACTTCTTCGAGCGATGACTTTTTCGGCGAACTCGACACGGCAAGTCAACAAGAAGATTCTGCGGCTAATGCGACGATTTTAACGGCGGAAAAATACTTCATGGCGGGTAAGTTCCAAAAAGCAGGGAGTTTGCTCAATCAATTCGTCGGCAAAAATTACGATCGCGCAAATTACATGCTCTGCGTAATGAACGAATTCGGCGGCGACGGAATTATACCGGACAATTCCAAAGCATTGGATTTGATTGGCGATCTTAAAGGTGCGGCGTGCATTGTTCATTTTTTTAATTTCTTCATGAATGAAGAGACGCCTCATTATGACAAATTTAATCAAACCATATTGAACGAGTTGCCGACCCTTGAAGCTATAACTCATCCGTTTGTGAAATCGGAAATCGGCTGGTATCTGGGTAGCATACACAATCAAACGAACAAGTGCCTAAATTATCTTCTCGCTGCGGAGCAAGACGGTTATTGGCTCGCGTCGTATTATTTGGGCGTTATTTATGAGAAAGGCTTAATTGGTCAACCGAATTTCAGAAAAGCTCTTGATCACTACGTTCGCGCCGCTAACAAGGGTATTGTACCTGCGGCACGTGCGGCGGGAGCTTTCTACAAAGTTGCTCCCGAAGGTGTGACACAGGATTTGCGGCTTGCGAAGAAATATTTGATCATCGCTACCAATCACAACGACACGACGGCAATTTTTCATCTGGGTGACCTTTACAATTTGGAAGGCAACGTCCGCGAAGCAATGCGCTGGTTTGAAAAAAATGTTTCGACGAATGAAGACCCCGACTCCGCTTCCCAACTCGGTCTCATCTTGTTGAACATACCGGGGGAGCCGGTGATAACGACCGATTATTTGCGCGCTTTTCAGCTGTTCCAATTCGCACTTTCACGCAACGACAAAGATTCATACGCGCTTTTTGGCATGGGTTACAGCTACATGGCGGGCGAAGCAGTCAATGCCGACATAGACACCGCCAAACGTTATTTCAATCTTGCCTTACAAAATGGCAACAACACCGGCGTTGACGTTTGGGCTTTGCAAGCACTGGAAACCATTGAGAACAGTCAAAAGCAAAATCAAAACAGCGGCTGTTTCATCACGACGGCGGTCTGCGAAAATTTTGGCAAGCCCGACGACTGCTTCGAGCTCACGACGTTTAGAAATTTCCGCGACGGTTGGTTGATTGCTCAGCCCGACGGCAAAAGCTTAATTGCTGAATATTACGCCGTTGCTCCGCGAATTGTTGCCAACATCAATCGCACCGCTAATCCCGCAAAAATTTACGAAACCATTCGCGAAAAATATCTGGCACCGTGTTTGAACTTCATCATGCGCGGCGACAATCTTGCTTGCAAAAAACTTTACGTCGAGATGGTTACCGAACTGAAAAAAATTTACGCTTGATTCGTTTAAGCGGGGTGAATTTCTGAATGTTTCTAATAACAACATTTGCCATTTTGTTCGGGCTTGTCGGCACGTACCTTTACATGAAGGACAAAACAATTATATCAACCGGCATAGGAGCAACGATAGATTTATACTGGAAAACGTTTGTATTTTTCCTAGTCGTCGGTTTTTGCTTAGGTATGGCTATCGCTGCGATTTTGGTGACGGTCGGCGTTTACATAGCGTTGGGACTCGGTACCATTGCAATTTTTTTCGCCGTGCGTGGAAACAAAGAAGTTGACGCAGGAGCCCAACAGAAACAATACAATTTGGCGGGAATTTTTTTGTTTGCGGCTTTAGGTGTAGCCTTTCTGACATTTATGCTTGACAACAACAAGAAAGTCGAGGATAAACCGCCCACCATTCATCATACAACCACGGCACCGCGAGAAAAGCCTAAAGAAAAATATCCGCCTGCATTGGAAGAGAATGCTTTTGACGGCGAAAAATATGGTTTTAGTGAACTTTCGACGGAAGAGCAGAACGAGGCTAACGGTCTCAAAAATAGCGGCAAGACAGATGATTTTGTAGTCAACTGGTTGCACAATGTCAGAGTTGTCAGAGGTGGCGTTCCTCTGGGTAAAAAAATCAAACCTATTCCGTCCGGCAGAAAATTAGACAGCGATGATTTAGTTCTTGGTTACATTAGAATTGATGAAGATGTCTCTTCATTTTCAAAAAAGCTGGGAGAACCTGACAACATCAAAGAAACAAACGGTGTGAAGGTATATTCTTACGGCAACGCCAAATTTCCTTCCATCGAAATCACGGTGAAAAATTCCTCCGTTGATATGATAGTTTCACTTGCAGCGGGCATACACACGCCACGAGGCATTACTTCTTCCGATAAACTTACCGGCGGCATAATAGACGTAAGAGCCTCTACTTTGAGCAACGTGATAGAAGCTTACGGCTCTGAATACAAAAAATCGCAATACGAAGATTTTGACCTTTACGAATACACGATTACATCCCGTCAGGGGCAACCTTGCATTTTGCGCTTTGCAGTCGGGCAGGACGATAATAAAGTTCATTACATAAGCATTCGGCATGATTCGGCAGAAGACAAAACTGTTGGTCACTCCGCCGACAATTCCGACAAAGGCACATTGATCGGCAGTCTGCGCGGAGAAAATTTCTACGTCAAATCTGGTTCCGTCGTGCGAGTCGGTGACACCCATCCTGACGCGGCTCCCGAATTCAAATGCGTGTTGGTCAATGATTCGGGGCGGCAAATGAATTGCGAATTCAAGGCGCGTGGAATGGTCGTTATGTTCGTGGAAGGTCAACGCTTCAGCGATTCGAGTAGCGAACCCAATGTTGAAGTTCTCTACAATGCCATAGTTGAAAAATTTCTACGCCCTTGAATTTTTCCGTTGTCGGTGTGAAAATTGAAAATCAAATGATAATCGTTCAAGTTTAAAATTTTAGATACATACTATATCGAAGAACGCTCAAGCATTTTTGCTTGGGCTATTTTTGTGCCCATTTTTAGATTGGAGGAGATAACCTTGAAACAAGGCAAAACACTTTCGGAGCTTGGCAGAGAGCTTCAGCGTCAACGGCTCAATCGGCAGGATTTCCTCGCTGATACACGTTCGCTCGAAATGCAGTCCGATTCCCTCGG
>JAFUYE010000053.1 GCA_017470715.1 Selenomonadaceae bacterium | reverse complement strand
TGAGCAGTTAAATCAGAGACCGCGAAAATGTTTGGGTTACAAATCACCGTGGGAAGTGTGGTTTTCTACCCCGTTGCACTTCGTTTGACAATTCAAGTGTCCAAAGAAAAGTAACCAAAAGAAAAGACCCCTCGCGGGGCGTTGGTCGCTCGTTGTAAAAATGTTGTCGGCAACCCGTGCTTGGTGTGCCCGTGCATTTCACATCACGTGAAATACCACGGGCGGCGCAAATGCTTGCCAGCGCGCATTTGCCCATGACGGCCTCAAGTTCGTTAGGCGATTCGCGATTAAATTTTTGAACTGCGGCAGGAATTTTTTGCAACGCGCAGAAAGTTTCGTAGAAAAATATTTTGGGAGTTGAAGATTGATGGATAAAGAGCAGCTTGCAAAGTTGGTTGCGGACAAAATTGATGCGGCCATGAAGTCGGGCGAACACCCGAAGAAATTTTTCATCACGGCGAACGGACGCGGCGTCACCGACGGCGGCGACCTTTACAACGCGGTTTTGGCGGACGTTTTGAATGTGGTGAAAGTTGCACTCGTCGACATTTTCCAAGAGTTGGCGGCTCCCGCTCCCGCGAAAACTGCGGACAAGCCGGAAAAACCCGCCAAAGCCTCGAAAAAATGATTGCCTCGGAGTTTCGGGAAAAAATTTCCTCCGCCGACGCGGGGGATTTTTTTGGTTTTTGACTAACGAATAAATCTCTGTTACAATGCCCGAAACTGAAAAATGAATGTAATCGTCGCGGTTCGCGAAAATTTTCCGGACCGTGCTGAGGAGGATTGAATATAGTGGCTCTCGTTGTGAAAAAATTCGGCGGCAGTTCGGTTGCGACGACCGATAAAATTTTGGCAGTGGCAAAAAGAATCCTCTCCGAAAAAAAAGACGGCGACAAAATCGTCGTGGTTGTTTCGGCAATGGGCAAGACGACCGACAGTTTGATTGCGCTTGCCGGCGGAATTGACCCCGAACCTTACAAAGCCGGTTATGCGCGTGAAATGGACATGTTGTTGACGACAGGCGAACAAGTTTCGATTGCGCTTTTGGCAATGGCATTTCAAAAATTGGGACAACCTGCAATTTCGTTGACGGGTGCGCAAGTCGGCATGAGGACAAGTTCCGTGCACACCAAAGGCAGAATTGTTGGCATCGAACCCAAACGCGTGCACGAAGAACTTGATAAAGGCAATGTCGTCGTTGTGGCAGGTTTTCAAGGCGCGGACAAATTCGGCGACCCCGTGACACTCGGACGCGGCGGCTCCGACACGTCTGCCGTTGCTCTGGCCGGTGCACTCAAAGCCGACGAATGCGAAATTTTTACGGACGTGGACGGCGTTTATTCCGCTGACCCGCGCATCGTCAAGAACGCTCGCAAGATGAAAGAAATTACCTATTACGAAATGTTGGAAATGGCACGACTCGGCGCGGGCGTCATGCAACCGCGTTCTGTTGAAATGGGACAATATTTCAACATACCGATTCATGTTCGCTCGACTTTTACCGACAAGTCAGGCACGATTATTCGGGAGGATTACACTGTGGAAGAAAAAGATTTTGAAATTCGCGGCGTCGCCCACGACATGAAAGTTGCAAAAATTTCCGTGCTCGGCGTCCCGAACAGCCCCGGCATTGCGCACACGCTGTTTCAGGCTTTGGCGGACGCGAACATTGATGTTGACATGATTGTTCAAAGTATCCGCAACATTGACCGCGACATTAACGACATTGTCTTTACAATCGCGCTCAACGACTTGCCCGAAGCGAAAAAAGTTATCGGCGTTGTCAGCGAAAAAATCAACGCGATAACCGTTTTGTTTGAAGAAGACATGGCGAAAGTTTCAATCGTCGGCGCGGGCATGTTGGGCAGCCCCGGTGTCGCGGCAAGAATGTTCGGCGCGTTGGCCAAAGCAGACGTGAACATTGACATTATCAGTACGTCGGAAATCAGCGTGTCTTGCCTTGTCAAAGGTTCGCAAGTCACCGAAGCCGTCAACAGCATTCACGACGAATTTTTCCCCGAGTCGCTTTAAAAGCGACGGAACAGTTGACGCGACGTGTCTCAAAATTTCTCTGACGTTATCGCCGCGAACTAAAAATTTTCTCCGTCGAATAATCGGCGGATTTTTTTGTGCTTGAATATCTGTCGAAAAAATTTGCCGACATTTGCCACTTACAACTTGTCCCTGATTGAATACCTGAATACATTGCCGAAAACATTTGCCAAAAAACCGCCGGCGGTTATAATGTCGACGCACAACTTAAATCAAAGGAGACTTTCCAAAATGTCAATGACCATGGCAGCAACGCACGCGGCAGGCAGAAAACTTAAAGACGCGATTTTCGACGCGAACAGAGCTTGCAACGAGGCAATAAAAATTCACGGCGCGAATTCCGTCACCAACGCGACAATCGGCGTTGTTTTGAACGAAGACGGCAAACTTGCGACGCTTACGACAGTCGAAAAAATTTTCCGTTCGATGGAAATGTCGGAACTGGTTGCTTACGCGCCGATTGTCGGGCTGCCCGATTATCTGAACGCGGCGATTGATTGGACGTTCGCGGATTGCAAACCCGAAGCGAATTTCGGAGCGATTGCAACTGCCGGCGGCACGGGCGCGATTCACCACGCCATTGCCAACTATGCCGAACGCGGGGACGCCGTGTTGACTTCGGATTGGCGTTGGGGAACTTACGACATTATCTGCAACGAAACCGGCAAGCGGCTTGAGACGTTCAAACTTTTTGACGACGCGTTGAACTTCAACATTACGGATTTTGCCGTCAAAGTCGACGCGCTGTTGAAAAATCAAAAATCTTTGCTCGTGATTTTGAACACGCCCGCACACAATCCGACGGGTTACGCGCTCAGCTCCGACGAATGGGACAAAGTTCTTGACGTGCTCAAAGCTCAGGCGTCAACCGGCAAAAAAATTTCTCTGCTCGTCGACATTGCTTACATTGACTTCGCGGGCGAAAAAAATTCCACGCGGGCTTTCATGAAAAAATTTTCCAATCTGCCGGAAAATCTTTTCGTGATGATTTCGTTCAGCATGTCGAAAAGTTTCACGTTTTACGGGCAACGCACGGGCGCGCTTATCGGCGTGTCGTCGGACGAAAAAATTATTGACGAATTCAAAGAGGTCGGCAAATATTCTTGCCGCGCAACTTGGTCGAACATTAATCGCGGTTCGCAAGCTCTGTTGGGCAAACTTCTGAACGACGCGGAAATTTTGCCGCAATACGAAGCCGAACGCGACGGACTTTATCAAATGGTGAAACGCCGCGCAGATGTTTTCGTCGACGAGGCAAAAACTTGCGGTTTGAAAATTGTCCCGTATAAAGGCGGATTTTTTATCGCGGTGCCTGCCGAAAATCCCGCCGAAGTCTGCCAAAAACTTCGCGACGATTTAGTTTTTGCCGTGCCGCTGAAACTCGGTATCAGAGTTGCCGCATGTTCGATTTCGTTCGAGAAAATGCACGGCGTTGCTGAAAAAATTCTTCGCGCCATGAAATAAAAATCGCCAACGAAAAAATTTTAAGGTAGCCGCATGAAGCACAATCAATCTAAACTTTGCATAACGAGCATCGAAAATTTTTCCGTGAAAGTCGGCGAACTGACGATTTTCGACGACGTGAATTTTACTTTGCATTGCGGCGAATTGACGGCGTTAATCGGTCCCAACGGCGCGGGAAAATCCACGTTGCTCAAGTCAATCCTCGGCGAAGTAGATCACGCGGGCACGCTGAATTATTTCGACGCGAAAGGCAAACATTTGCGCCCGATAATCGGTTACGTGCCGCAAACCCTCAAATTTGACGCCACTTCGCCGACGACGGTTTTGGATTTATTTATGGCGTGCCTGTCGCGGCGACCGGTTTGGCTGTGCAGTTCAAAATTCATTCGCCCGCGTGTGACGGAAAATCTTCGTCGCGTCAAAGCCGAACATTTAATCGACAGACGACTTGGCGCACTGTCGGGCGGCGAATTGCAACGAATTCTTTTGGCACTGGCACTTGACCCGTTGCCCGATTTACTTTTGCTTGACGAACCGATAAGCGGCGTCGACAAAGTCGGCATGGAAATTTTTTATGAACTCGTCGACGAACTGAAATCAATCGAAGACATGGCGATACTTTTAATTTCGCACGATTTGGACATGCTGGAACGTTTCGCGGACAAAGTAATTTTGCTCAACAAGCGCGTCTTGAAATTCGGCAACGTGAACGAAGTTTTTCAATCCGCAGAGTTTGCCGAAGTCTTCGCAAAAAAATAACCTCCCGTCAAATGACGAGAGTTTTTTTTTATCGCGTGAAAGTCAACACGTCGTCCGGCGCGGCAAAATTTTTCAACGCGTCAAGGTCGGCAGTTGTCGGCTCAAGCAACGCGAACTTTTGTATTCGTCCTTCAAGATACAGAAACTTCGCGTCCGCAAACGAAATTATTTCGACAAGATTTTTTCCGACGCGCAAATAATTTCGATTCCGGTCGCGGACAATCAAATCGTCCGTGATTCGTGCGTTTGCAAGTGTGTCGTCGACGATAAATTTCGGCAGGAAATTTTTTGTGCGGAAGAATTCTTCGGCAAGCAGGAAACTTTTTTCGTCAACGCCCTGAGTTAAAGCGACGGTCGGCGGCGGAAATTTTTTTATTCCGAAAGCGTCAATCACCGCGTCCGAAAAATTTTTTTGCGCGTTGAAAATTTGTTCGCGAAAATTTTTTTGTGCCTCGAAGGCAGTATCGAAATTTTTCAGCACGTCGCGAATTTTTTTGATGATGACTTCGGGCTCGCGTTCGTCGAATTTGAATTCTGCGGGAATGTTGAAGTCGACATCGTTGCCCGCCGCGCCGCGTTTGCCGATTATAACGACACAACCCGAAACTGCGGCTTCGCGTGGAAGTCTTTCGCGACCGGGGAAATTTCCGAAATCGATATAAACTTTCGACGCGGCAAGCAGTTCCCGAACCTGCACGGGCGACATGTTTTCAATCGGACGCCAATCAATATCGGGCGCAAGTTCAATAAGTTTTTTCGTGAACTCAAAACCTTTTCGCGGATTGAACGTGACGAAATTTTTTTTTGCGGCGAAGTCGACACTTGCGGCATTGCTCAAAAAAATTTGCCCCATGTGCGTTTCGACACTTCGGATTTTTTTGACGCCGTTCAAGCGTAGAAATTGTCGAACGAATTCGGATTGTCCCCAATGTTCGTCAACGTCGTTTGGCTTGTCGAAGGTGAAATATTTCGGCACGGGCTCCGTCAACGGCGAATCAATGCACGGGCGAATCAGCTCCAAAATATTTTCCAAATAATTGTTGACGCTCATCCACCAAAGAATTTTTCGGCATTTTTTCACGGCGTAAAGATGTTCGGTCAACGGCTCCGGCACGACGAAAACATTTCGCGACGAATCCTCAAAGCCGAAAGTGTACGGCACGTGATATTTTTTCAGCGCGGGATGCACGGGGTCATTTATGTCAAAAAATTCCCCGACGCGTGCACAGTACAAAATTTTCGCGTCGACGCCGAAACTGATTAATCGCGAAGTCAACTGGTGAAGTGATTCGGGGCCGCCCGTGTGGACGTTCGCGGGACACAGCACGTAAATTTTTGTATCGGAAAAAATTTTCATAAGCAAACCTCAAAAAAATTGGTCGACAAACTCAAACGAGCCTGCCGACCGAAAAAATTTTTCTTACAGGTAACGCAAATAAACGTAGACGGTCGAAATGATTATCGACAAAATCATCAGCGGGAAGGCAACTTTCATGAAGCCGATAAACGAAATCGCACGCCCGCGCTGTGCCGCCATTGACGCAACAACGACGTTCGCCGACGCGCCGATTAACGTACCGTTGCCGCCGAGACACGCGCCGAGTGCAAGGCTCCACCACATCGGGTCAAGATTCGTCAAGCCCATTTGTCCCATGTCTTTAATCAGCGGAATCATCGTTGCGACAAACGGAATGTTGTCGATAAACGCCGAGGCAATCGAACTCATCCACAGAATAATCATTGCGGTCAACGTCACGTCGCCTTGAGTGATTTTAATCGCCTCTTCGGCAAGCATTTTGATGACGCCCGTTTCAACCAGCGCGCCGACGAGGATAAACAGTCCGCCGAAGAAAAATATTGCGAGCCATTCGATTTTGCTGAGCATTTTGGCGATCATTTCTTCGTTGTTGTGGAACGAGACCAACAGCAAAAGTCCCGCGCCCGTGAGTGCCGCCGTTGCCGATTCAAGTCCCAACATGCCGTGGAACGCAAACAGGCTTATCGTTATCGCAAGCACGCACAAACATTTTTTCAGCAACGCCGGATTGGTGATTTGTTCTTTTTCGTTCAGCCGCAAAACTTTATCTTGCAATTCGGGTTTCGTGTGCAGGTCGTTGCGGTAAATCACAACCAAAATCGCGACGGTCACCAAGAAAATAAAAATCGATACCGCCGTCATGTTCAAGACGAAATCGCCGAAACTCAAACCGACAGCCGAGCCGATCATAATGTTTGGCGGGTCGCCGATTAATGTTGCCGTGCCGCCGATATTCGAGCTGATAATTTGCGCCATCAAAAACGGTTTCACGTCAACTTTCAGCTGTGCGGCAATGTTGAACGTGACCGGCACCGTCAGCAAAACCGTCGTGACGTTATCCAAAAGTGCGGAACAAACTGCAGTCAACGTGCTCAACGCGACGAGCAGGGCAACCGGTTGCGCTTTGACTTTTTTCGCCGCCCAAATCGCCAAAAAGTTGAACAGTCCCGTTTCGCTTGTGATATTGACGACAATCATCATGCCCATCAAAAGCCCGATTGTGTTAAAGTCGATGTGGTGAACTGCGGTTTCTTGGCTGAGAATTCCGAGCAAAATCATCAGCATTGCGCCGAAAAGTCCGACAACCGTGCGGTGAACTTTTTCGGAAATTATCAGCGCGTAGGCGGTTATGAAAATCGCAATCGCCACATAAGTCATAGGTTCCATTAAATCTTCTCCTTAGAAAAATTTTTCGGTCAAAAAATTTTCTGCAACGAGTTCAGGCAACGTGACGTTGCATCCGGTTGACGCGCCGCGACGTTCCGATTAATCCGACGTTATCGCCGCGCTCAAACGTTATCAAAAAATTTCCGAGCGTCAATAAAGTTTTTTATCGACGACGGTCAACGTAATTTTGTCTCCGTCACGCCCGCTTTAGAAGCGGGGGAACAGTTGGAAAATTTCCGAGCGTCAATAAAGTTTTTTATCGACGACGGTCAAAGTTATCTTATCGCCGTCACGTTTGATTTTGAAGTTGTAACTTTTGACGCCGGCATTCGACAGCTCAATTTTAAGCGCAAGCAATTCGCGGCCGAGTTTGTCTGTAAGTTCGGGCGTGAATCCGGCTTTTGCCAACGGCGCGGGCGGTGCTTCCGCTTCGGCGACCAAACGAAGTTTTTCGGCTTTTTTCGCGGCGGTCAAAAGTTGCTGTTCGATAGTTTCTTCTTCGACGTAATTTTTCACCATGTCTTTATCGGTCAAGCCGCGTGGAATTTTCGGCAACGTTATCGCCTCCTCAGTTAATTATAAGACTGCTCCGAATCGTGTTTTGAACATTTTCCAAGACGCCGCCGTTGACTTTCAACAAGTGCACGATGTTTTTGTAATTGAACGGCGCATGTTCCAGATAAACGCCCGATTTCAAATGAACTCTGGTTTGATTGTCGGCTTGCTTATCGATATTCGGCACGGCGTCGATCTCGTCGTAAATGCTCTCCGTTATGAGTACGAACTTGAAATTCGTCGTCTTGCTTAAAATCTTTTTTATGTCGTCGTTGCTCAAATGCTGAAGGACTTGCCTTATAATCAACAACTCTCCGTCAGGCAAAGATTCGTCTTCGGCGGCGTCCATGCAAATAAATTTTATGTTCGGATGTTGAAAACGAGCGGCATTGTAATTTATCAAGTCCTCGACAACATCAATGCCCGTGTAGAAAAAATTGTAACCGGCATCCGAAAGAGCACCGAGCACGTGACGCATAATCCAAAAATCTCCGCAACCCAAATCGACGATATTGCGGATATTGTTGTTCGTGAGCAGTGGAATCAACGTATTGATATAAGGCAAGATCACTTCTTCGTCGTGAGAGCCTCTGCCGGAACCGAATCTTTCTTCGGGATTCGGCGGTCTGTACCATCTGCCGTTGGCGTATATATCGGAAAAAACCTCGCGATTACTTTTTTTCATAATGTTTGCTCCTTATTTGTTTTTGACTTTCGCCCAAGAATCTTTCAAGCCGACAACGCGATTGAAAACCAACTTTTCGGGCGTGGTATCGGGGTCGACGACGAAATATCCCAGCCGCAAAAATTGATAGTGCGTGCCCGAATTTGTCCAGCGAACGGACGGTTCAATCAACGCGTTTTTGACAATCAGCGAATCGGGATTAATCGCGCCGATAAAATCTTCGGGCAAGTTGCCGTTTTCGTCGGTCGTCAAAAGATAATCGTACAGGCGAACTTCGGCGGGCAGTGCAAATTTCGCGCTCACCCAATGAATCGTGCCTTTGATTTTGCGATTGGCAGTCGCGCCGCCCGATTTGGAAGTCGGGTCAATCGTGCAGTGAAGCTCGACAATTTCGCCGTCGGAATTTTTGATGACTTCGTTGCATTTGATTATGTACGCGTGCTTTAAACGAACTTCGCCGTCGGGTTTCAAACGGAAAAATTTTTTCGGAGCATCTTCCATGAAGTCTTCGCGTTCGATAAAAATTTCCCGCGTAAAAGGCACGAATCGACTGCCGCCGCGTGTCGGATGATTTTCCGCCGTCAAATATTCAACGGAATTTTCGTCGACGTTCGTCAAGACAACTTTAATCGGTTCAAGCACCGCCATAACTCTGGCGGCATTGGCGTTCAAGTCTTCGCGGACGCAGTGTTCAAGCATCGCAATATCGACGAGGCTGTTTGACTTCGCGACGCCGATTCGTTCGCAGAAATCGCGAATTGCCGCAGGAGTGAATCCCCGTCGACGAAGCCCGCACAAAGTCGGCATACGCGGATCGTCCCAACCGCGCACGTGATGTTCTTCGACGAGCTGACGAAGTTTCCGCTTGCTTGTGATTGTGTTCGTCACGTCAAGCCGAGCAAATTCAATTTGACGCGGGCGCGAGTTCGGGTCGAATCCCAACGCGTCAAGCAACCAATCATAAAACGGGCGATGATCTTCAAATTCCAACGTGCAAACCGAGTGCGTGATATTTTCTATCGCGTCCTCAAGCGGGTGCGCGAAATCGTACATGGGATAAATCAACCAAGCGTCGCCGGTGTGATGATGCGTCGTTCGCGTGATTCGGTAAATGACGGGGTCGCGCATGTTGATATTCGGTGACGCCATGTCAATTTTTGCACGCAAAACTTTCGAGCCGTCGGGGAACTCGCCGTTCTTCATGCGCGTGAACAAATCCAAATTTTCTTCGATTGAGCGGTTGCGGTGTGGACTTTCTTTACCCGGTTCAGTCAACGTGCCGCGATAAGCCCGAATTTCTTCCGCGCTCAAGTCGTCGACGTAAGCAAGCCCGCGTTTGATAAGTTCGACGGCATAATCGTAAAGTTTGTCGAAGTAATCGGACGCGAAAAATTTTCTGTCGCCCCAATCGAAGCCGAGCCATTTAATATCTTCCTGAATCGAGTCGACAAATTCAACGTCCTCTTTCGTCGGATTGGTGTCGTCGAAGCGCAGATTGCAAAGCCCGTTGTTGTGAATCGCAAGCCCGAAGTTTAAGCAAACACTTTTCGCGTGCCCGATATGCAAATAACCGTTCGGTTCCGGCGGAAAACGCGTGTGAATTCCGTCGGAATATTTGCCTGCATTCAAGTCGTTTTCAATTTCCTGCTGAACAAAATTTGTCATGGAGTCAATCCTTTCTGCATAAAAAGATTTTTTCGTTTTTATTTAAGCCGTAACGTTTCAAAGTTTTTTCGTCAAAACCTTGCATTGTAATTAAATGAACGATGAACCCCGCCTCGCTCAACCGTTGCGGATAATCAAGCCCGTAAGCTCGCACATGGTCGAATTGCCCGTAATACTTTGAGCGAAGTTCGGGCGTATTTATTTCCGGATTTTCAAACGTCTGCGGCATGTCATAAACCGGCACGTTCAAAAAAGCAATTCCCGTTTTCGGCTTAAGCACGCGGTAAAGTTCGCTCATTGCCTTTTTGTCGTCGGGGATGTGTTCCAAAACGTGCGTGCACATGATTAAATCGAAGCTGTTATCGTCGAAAGTGATGTTCGTTATGTCGACTTGTTTTCTGACCATACCGCCGTAGCCTTTCGGGTCTAAGTCAACCGACCAATAATCAATGTCTTTAAACGAAGTGAACAGCCGATAAAAAATCAACTCCGGCGCAAAATGCAGGACGTGCATTCCTTTGCGGTACCAATTCAGTTGTTGTAACAAAAGCCACAACGCCCGATGACGTTCAAGCGATTTGCAATTCGGGCATTGTGCATTCGGACGGGGAGTTTCGCCGAACGGAAGAAAAACGCGAATTTTCGTTTTGCAAACGGGACATTCACAATCCCCCCCTGAAGCGGTTGCATCGGAAATGTTTTCGAGCAGACTCTCCGTATATAGCAAATGCCACATTAAATTTTTGTACTGTTCGTTATTCATTTTTTCACCTCGGTAATTTTCGTTTCAACGTGACGGCGCAGACGTTTGACGCCCTCGGCAACTTTTTCGTCGCGGGGCAAATTGTCGACGATTTTTTCAATGTAGCCGCGTTCGACGATTTTGCGCATTGTCCACGAAAAATTTATATCATAAAGCCACATGAGCCGAACAATTTTTCTGTCGCCGTTGGTACGAATTTTGGTGTAATCAGCCTGCACGCCCGCCACAAAATTTTCGACGAAATCGGGGCTGATGTCCGCGCTCAATCTACTTTTCGCCTTGATGAAATTCGGCATTTTGTCAACGTCTTTTTGCGCAAGGAAAGGTTCAAGCACGCGGTAAATATCCAACTTATCGGCGTCGCGAATGATTTTGGCGAACAAAATTTTTCGTTCGTCATTGCAAGGCGCAACGGTTTTTTTGTTGTGATTTTGAATCGCGAATTTCACAACGTCCAAATCTTCCGCGCCAAGTTCGTTAAAAAATTCCAAGTCGTCAATGACTTTGAGCGAAAGTTCCGCGTGATCTTCGGAATCGGCGTCGTTGAAAGTTTTGTAAATGCTGTATTGGCGAAAACGTCCCGCGTCGTGAAACAGCCCGATAATTTCGGCAAGCTGTGTGTCGTGCGTCGACAGTTGCAAAAATTTCGCAAGCTCAACGCAATTCGCCGTAACGCAGCCCGTGTGAGTTTCCTTAATTAAAATTCCGCGCTGAACTTCTTCGTCGTCGGAATAAAAACTTTTCATGTAACGCGTCATCCACGTATGCATTCGGGTGAGCAATTCCCGCATTAAATCTCCTCCAACGTTAGAAATAAATTAGCCGAATTATACAACCGAAAAATCCCACGCGCAACAGAAAAGCAATTAGGAATTAGGAATTAGGAAGATTTCGTGTCAACAATTAATAACTCCCGATTACAGTTATCGCACGCAACAAAAAACGCCGACTCGAATTTGAGCCGACGCAGAAATTTTGTTTGCCGCCGCACAAGTCCGCGACGAGAAAACCCGTCCCGAAAAAAATCAGCCCCTGCGTCACTCCGACGCGAGGGCTTTTTTTTCTGCAAAACGATAATTTTTTATTACGCAAACGAGCCGACGACATAGCCGCCGTCCACGAAAAAATTTTGTCCTGTGATTCGTGCGGCGCGTTCGCTCAGCAAAAATAAAATCATGCCCGCCACGTCGAACGGCGAACTTATTCCGAGCAAATGTCGCGAAAGTATTTCTTCGCTCTCGACGTACATTTCGTTTTGCATCATTTCGGTTTGAACGAATGCCGGCGCGATTGAATTGATTCGGTGCTTGCCGCGAACCAGTTCCGCCGCGAAAGATTTTACAGCCGCTTGAATTGCCGCTTTTGCCGCCGAATACGCGAACAAACTTTTGCCCGCGAAATCCGCCGCAACCGAACTCATCACAACGAACGACGAACTTTCGTTTGCAAATTTTCTGCGCGAAGTTGTCTGCACGAAATTAACCGCGCCCCAAAAACTTGTCTCGAAAATTTTCCGCGCAAGTTCCGTGTCGAAAGCGTTCAACGGTGTCAAACCCCAAATGCCCGCCGTGTAAACTCCGCCGTTGATTTTGCCGACGGAACGCGTGAAATTTTCCAAAACCGAATTCCATTCGTCAGCCGTCGCCGTAGTAACGTCCAACTGTTCGACAAAAATTCTCGACGATTGCTTAATCAAACTGATTGGCGAACTTTTTCGTAAGGCGTCGAGTCGCTCCAAATTTCTGCCGACAGCCAAGACGTTCGCGCCACTCTGTGACAATTCCAGCGCAACTTGCCGACCGATACCGCTTGACGCACCGACTACCACAAAATTTTTTCCGCCGAAATCAAAGGTCACGTTCATAAAAAATTTTCTCCAGTAAATTAGCTTTAAGCTTTAAGCTGTGAGCTTTAAGGGGACATTCCTTAAAGCTTAAAGCTCTAAGCTCAAAGCTTTAATGTCAAACGAATCTGCAGACGTGATCAACCGCAATGTCCGAAAAGCCGTAAGCTTCCGCCTTGGTCAGTCGCCCGTTGAGCACGTCAGAAATTTTTTCCAGCAACAAACTGCCCGCGTCGTCAATCGTCAACGTGCCGTCGATAATTCCGCTCAAATTCACATCGAGATTGTCTTCCATGCGTGAAAAAGTTTGTGCGTTGGCAGTGACTTTCAACACGGGGACAATCGCGTTGCCCGTCGGTGTGCCGCGTCCCGTCGTGAAAATAATCGCGTTGCAACCCGCCGCAACCATCGACGTGACGGACGAAATATCATATCCCGCCGTGTCCATGACGACAGCTCCGCGTTGTGTGGGACGTTGTGCCTGCTCCAAAACTTCGACAATCGGTCGCGTGCCGCCTTTGCGAATACAGCCCAAACTTTTTTCGTCAATCGTCGACAATCCGCCGAACTTGTTACCGGGCGTCGGTTGACCCGCACGACAATCTTGCCCCGCCGATTTTAAATGTGATTCGTAATCCGCGCAGATTTTTATAATTTGATTGTGCAAGTCGGAATTCGCCGCCCGTTTAGCAAGAACATGTTCGCCGCCAATCCACTCGATTGATTCGCTCATCATTGTCGACGCGCCGCAGTCAACGAGTTTATCGCTCAAATTTCCGACAGCGGGATTTGACGCAATGCCCGACGTTGCATCCGAGCCGCCGCATTCGATACCCAGCAAAATTTCTGACGCGTCGCAAAGTTCTTTTTGTTGAAGTCCCGCCTCCGCCGCAAGTTCACGCGCCGCACGAACTGCCTTTTCAATCGTCTTGAGGGTGCCGCCTTCGTCCTGAATTCCGAACGACACAACGGGCTTGTTCGTCATCGATTGAATTTTTTCGCGCAACTTGTCATGCGGAACGGTTTCGCAACCGAGCCCGATAATCACGACGCCGAAAACGTTCGGATTGCACGCGAAGCCCGTCAAAATTTTTTGCGACATTGCGGTATTCGCCGCCACGTCCGAACAGCCCGTGTTAAAAATTATGTTGACCGCGCCGCGAACTTGACTTGCGACAATTCGGCAGGTCTCCGAACCGCAAGCGCACGTCGGCAAAATCAAAACGTGATTGCGAATTCCGGCACGTCCGTCACTGCGTTTATATCCCCAAAATTTTAAGCCGGTCGAAGAATTTTTCTGCGCAGGAATTTTTTTATCAACGTCGCCCGACAAATATTCGTTCGCATAATCACGCGGCACGCTGAAAATATTTTCGTGAGACACGTGCCCGCCCGCCGAAATGTCCGCCGAAGCCTCACCGATAATTTCGCCGTACTTGAAAACTTTTTCGCCGGCATGAATCGGTTTCAACGCAACTTTATGCCAAATCGGAATGTCTTCGACGCAAACAATTTCGCCGCCGCCGAGAATTTTAATCGTGTCATTTTTGACTGCGGGAGCCGTGCAAGTGGCAACGTTGTCATGTTCGTCAAGCAAAATCGCGTTAATCATGATATTCACCGCCCGAAAAATTTTTGCAACGAATCAACGTCAAAAAGTCGCGGGTTGCTCCCGTTGGGTCAAGCGTCACGCTTGCGCGCTCGTCAAGCAAAATCGCGTTCGTCAATTCGTCGCGCCTCCCGCAAGTTTGAATAAATCTTCGACAGTCTGCGCGGATTTAATTTGGTCGGCAGTAACCGTGCGTCCCTGCGTCGTGCAGAACGAATAAAACGACACCATGCTGAGCGAATCCCAATCCTCAAGGTCGGCAAGTTTCGTCCACAAAGTCAATTCCGTTTCCGTGTCCATCAATTCGGAAAGTTTCTTGATAAAATCTTTGACGTTCATGAAGTTTGCAAAATTTTTCGCGTCGGCGGAATTGTCGTCGGGAGCCGTGCCCGTGTCAATCATTGAGGCAAGTTCTTTGATGAAATCTTCACTGCTCATAAAGTTTCCTCCGAGAAATCAGGTCGTGTAATCGGCGTTGATTTTGACGTATTGGAAGCTCAAGTCGCAAGTGTAAACCGTCGCCGCCGCGTCGCCGAGATTAAGTTCAATGTCGACAACAATGTCATGCTGAGCCAAAACCTTGCGCATTTCTTCCGCGTCGAATTTGCTGACAAGACCGTCTTTATAAACGTTCAAGCCGCCGAAATCGATAACGGTTTTTTCGGGAACGATTTTAACGCCCGAATAGCCGACCGCGCAGATTGTTCTGCCGGGGTTTGCGTCCTGCCCGAAGAAAGCAGTTTTGACGAGCGGGGAATTTGCGACACTCATGCCGACTTTTTTGGCGTCCGCGAAACTTTCCGCGCCCGTGACGTTGATTGTCAAAAATTTCGTTGCACCTTCACCGTCAGCCGCAATTTTTTTCGCAAGCTCCGTGCACAAGGTTTTCAGCGTCGCGAAAAATTTTTCGTAGTCTTCGCCGCGTTCGGTGATTTTCGGGTTGCCCGCCGCGCCGTTCGCCAAAACGACAACAGAATCGTTCGTGCTCATGTCGCCGTCAACGGAAATGCAGTTAAACGAAACTTCGACAGCGTCCGACAAAGCCGCCTGTAAAAGTTTTTGGTCAATGTCCGCGTCCGTCGTGATGAAACAAAGCATCGTCGCCATATCGGGGCGAATCATGCCGGAACCTTTTGCAATCGCGCCGAAACGAACTTCCTTGCCGCCGATTTGAACTTCGGTTGCGCAGGCTTTGGAATAAGTATCCGTCGTGACAATCGCGTTGCCGGCATTGATTGAACCTTCGCGGGAAAGTTTTTGGACTGCAGCTTTAATGCCCGACTCCATTTTGTCCATCGGCAGATTAAATCCGATAACGCCCGTCGACGCAACAATCACGTCGTCCGCATTGCAACCGAGTTCGCCCGCAGTAATTTCCGCCATGCGTTCGGCGTCGCGCAGACCTTGTTCGCCCGTGCAGGCATTTGCACAACCGGCGTTCGCAACAATCGCGTGAGCCGTGCCCGTCGCGACAACTTTTTTACAGACTTGAACGGGAGCCGCCGCGACAAGATTTTTCGTGAAGACGCCCGCAACCGCAGCCTCGCGCTCCGTGTGGATAACTGCCACGTCGAGGTTGCCATTTTTTTTGATACCTGCGCGCACGCCCGCCGCCTTGAAGCCGAGGGGATAAGCAACGCCCGCAATTCGATGATTTTCGCTGAACATGTTATTTGCCTCCTATTTCAGTTTGAAGCTTTAAAACTATCGATCTAACAATCTAACGATCTATCGATCTAACGATCTATCGATCTAACGATCTATCGATCTAACGATCTATCGATCTAACGATCTATCGATCTAACGATCTATCGATCTAATCACGGATACATCGGCGCAACGTCAATCGCAGTTGATTCGTCGAAGCCCGCCGCGATATTGAAATTCTGAACGGCTTGACCTGCCGCACCTTTAACCAGATTGTCAATCGCCGAAAGAATTATAACACGGCGCGTACGCTCGTCAATGTGCCAGCCGATGTCGCAGAAATTTGAGCCGCGAACGAATTTTGTTTCGGGATAGCCGCCGCGTCCCAAAAGTCGAATAAATTTTTCGTCGCCGTACATTTTTTGAAATGCCGCGTCAATCATTTCGTCGCCGACATTTTCTTTAAGCGTCGCATAACACGTTGCCAAAATCCCGCGTGACATTGGAACCAAATGCGGCGTGAAATTTATAATCGTGCGCTCACCGCCCAAATCTTCAAGTGCTTGTTCGATTTCGGGCGTGTGACGGTGACGGGCAACGTTGTAAGCCTTGAAGTTGTCGTAGAGTTCGGGGAAATGGTTGCCGAGTTTGAGTCCGCGACCTGCACCCGAAACACCCGACGCCGCGTCAACGATAATCGAATTCGCGTCAACAAGATGATGTTTGACCAACGGAGCCAACGCAAGAATTGATGCCGTGGTGAAACAGCCCGCGTTGCCGATGATTTTTGCCGTGCGAATGTAGTCGCGATAAATTTCCGCCAAGCCGTAAACTCGCGGCGCGTTCGGGTGTTTGTGCGGAACGTTGTACCAGCTTTCGTAAATCGACGTGTCGGCGAAACGATAATCCGCGCCCAAGTCGATAATTCTGACGGGAAGTTTTTCGAGTTTCAAACCAACGTCCATTGCGTGACCGTGCGGCAACGCGATAAAAATAAAATCGCTGTCCGCGCCGATTGTTTCAATGTCCGCCAAACTTTCAAGCGTCAATTCGCAAATGCCGCGCAGATGCGGATACAGTTCCGAAATTTTTTTGCCGGTGTGACTTTCCGAAGTTATGTGCGCAATTTCCGCCTGCGGGTGACGAATCAAAATCGAGAGCAATTCCGCGCCCGCGTAGCCCGTTGCACCGATAACGCTGACTTTTGCCAATGTGTCAACCTCCTGAACGTGTTTGTTGTGAAATATTTTGTCGCAGTGATAAATTTACCGACTGCGTTGTTCCAAATTGTTCCGTCACTTTTAAAGCGACCGCCGCATTATATAACAGTCAACGCGAAAAAAAAAGCAACCCGACGTTGCGACCGTTGAGCATTTGCTTCGATTCGGTTCGATTTCAAAATTGGTTTGTCGAATCTACTTTCTTTCAGCAGTGAAAGAAAGTAGCAAAGAAAGCGCGAACGCTCACCAGTTCGCCTTCGCCTGCGCGGAGGGCGTTGGTCGTTCGCTGTTCGGAGTAGTCGGCTACGGGTGCCGCTCGTGCCCGCATATTTCACATCACGTGAAATACTGCGGGCGTCGCAAATGCTTGCCAGCGCGCATTTGCCCATGACGGCCTCTGATTGTCGTGACGTTACCGCAAACAAAAAATCCCGCCAAATTATTGACGGGAAATTTTCTGCGTGACTTTGTGTAGTATTTGGCGAACCGGTTATTTCGTTGCGGGATTTAATCGGGCGTTCGGAAAGTTCAGCGTCGCGAAATAATCAGCCAAAGTTTCTGCGCGCCGAATCATTTCAACTTCGCCGTTTTCGCGAATCAGCAATTCGGCACTGCGCAACTTGCCGTTGTAGTTGAAGCCCATCGCGTGTCCGTGCGCGCCCGTGTCGTGAATAATCAGCACGTCGCCCGTGTCAATCTTCGGTAAGCGGCGGTCAATCGCGAACTTGTCATTGTTTTCGCACAGCGAGCCGGTCACGTCGTAAATTTCTTCGGCGGGAAGATTTTCCTTGCCCAAAATCGTAATGTGGTGATATGCGCCGTAAAGCGCGGGACGCATCAAATCCGACATGCAGGCATCAAGCCCGACATAATTTTTGTACGTGTGCTTTTGGTGCAGGACGGTCGTGACGAGCCAGCCCGCGTTGCCGGTCATTGCGCGCCCGCTTTCCATTGCAATGCGAACGTTGCCCAAACCGCACGGCACCAAAATTTCGTGGAAAAGTTTTTTGACGCCTTCGCCGACAACTTTTAAATCGACGGGTGATTCGTCGGGATTGTACGGAATTCCGAGACCGCCGCCCAAATTCACGAACTCAAGATTTATTCCGAGCTGATTTTTAATCTGCGCGGCAAGCTCAAACATGATTCGAGCAGTGTAAATGAACGTCGACGCCTTGCGTTCGTTCGAGGCAATCATCGTGTGAAGTCCGAAACGTTTAACGCCCTTGTCGCGGCAAATTCTGTACGCGTCGAAAATTTGTTTGCGTGTGAGCCCGAATTTCGCTTCGGCGGGGCGACCGATAATGTCGTTGCCGTCGTTCATGATGTCGGCGGGATTGTAGCGGAACGAAATAATTTCTGGCAGTCCCGCGTTGCGTTCCAAAAATTCAATGTGCGAAATGTCGTCAAGGTTGATAATCGCGCCGAGTTCACGAGCCTTGCGGAATTCGACGGCGGGCGTGTCGTTTGAAGTCAACATAATTTTTTCGCCCGTGACGCCTGCCGATTCGCTGATAAAAAGTTCAGCCAACGAACTGCAATCGGTGCCCGCGCCGTCACGCGCCAAGATTTCAACCAGATACGGATTGGGCGTCGCTTTAACGGCAAAATGTTCGCGGAATTCCGGTGCCCATGCAAAAGCGTCACGAAGTCTGCGGAAATTTTTGCGGATGGTTTTTTCGTCGTAGATATGAAACGGCGTCGGGAATTTTTCTATCAGTTGACGGAGCGCGTCTTCGGTCATTGGAAAATTTTTTGGCGTGCGGAAAGTTTCCGCGTGATTATAATTCGTCAAGGTATGTGCCTCCATAAAATTTATCGCCGCTGATTATAACAAAAAAATCAACCGTGTGCAGAAAAATTTTTCCGCAGGTTTGCAGGCGATATTCATTTGTGTTAAACTGTGAACAAGAAATTTTTTCGGGAGGTGGCATGAGTTGTTGAATATCGGTGACAGAGTTGTTTACCCGATGCACGGTGCCGGCGAAATTACGGGCGTTGAGGAGAACGAAGTCGGCGGCGTCAAAAATTCTTACTACATTTTCCGCCTGCCGATGGGCGACATGAAAGTCATGCTACCTGTCGACAAGGTCGAAGAAGCGAACCTGCGCGAAATTATCGGCGACGACGAAATTCAAGCGGTCAAAGAAGTTTTGCATGCCGAGACTGAACAACTTCAGGGCAGTTGGAACAAACGTTATCACACGAATCTTGAACGGCTCAAAACCGGCAATATTTTGGACGCGGCGTCGGTGGCACGAAATCTTTCACGGCAAAACAGTAAGCGCAAAATTTCCAGCGGCGAACGTCGGCTTTTGGAATTGTCGCGGCAAATTTTAATCAGCGAACTTGTTTACGCGCTCAACAAATCGCCCGAAGAAACTACCGCGTGGGTCGACAAACTGATTGACATTCCGACGGAAGAATAACGAGATACATTACATGAAAAATTTTTTGACGGTATTGTTGATGATGTTTTTGTTGACGGGCATTGCCTCTGCAGCTCCGAAAATCGAAGTCAATCGCGCCGAACTGATTCAAGCGGCTTTGAACGCGCAAAAAAATTCTTACGCGCCTTACTCGAAATTCAACGTCGGAGCAGCTGTCTTGTGCGCGTCGGGAAAAATTTACACGGGCACGAACGTTGAAAACGCTTCCTATCCTGCGGGACTGTGCGCCGAACGGACGGCAATTTTTCACGCGATAGCCGAGGGCGAAAAACAAATCTGCGCGGTGGCGATTGTCGGCGGATTGAACTTCACGGCAAGCGATTACTGTGCACCGTGCGGCATGTGTCGGCAAGTCATGCGCGAATTCGCCAATCCCGAAAATCTTTTGGTCATAATGGCGAAGTCTCCGACGGATTACGTTGAAAAAACTCTCGAAGAACTTTTGCCGATGAGTTTCGGACCGGACAGCTTGAAATAATTTTCGTAAAAAAAATCCTCGACTGCGGTCGGGGATTTTTTTTATTAGTAATTAGGAATTGTTTCGGCGAATTTAATTCCTCATTACTAATTCCACATTCCTAATTGCTTTTTCGTGACGGTCAAACAAATTCACTTGAACAGGTTGGAAAATTTGCGAATGGTTTCATCTTTGTTTGCAAGCACTTCCGAATAATTTACCTTGATTCCGTTGGCGAGCGCGTTTTCGGGTTTTGGTAAATTATATTTTTCGGGCAAAGTCACATCACGACGCACGGGCACTGTTCCGGCTTCGGCAACTTTCTGCTGAGCTTCCTGCGTCATAAGATAATCGACAAATTTTTTCGCGGCGTCCTTATGATCTGCGTCCTTGAAAATCGCAACGGGACTGGGCACCATCAAAAGTTCTTTCGGATAAATCATCTTGAGCGGCGAACCTTTGTCGATTTTGACGGCGGTAATGTAATCGACGCCAAGACACGCGTTCAAAACTCCGTCGGCAGTGTCGTCAACCACGCGTCCGGAACCTTTGCTTTTGGTCGCGCCGTTGTCGTGCAGGCGAACGATATAATCCCAGCCGAATTGTTTTTCGAGCAGCGCGATACTCATAAACGCCGTGCCGCTCAACGCCGGGTCTGCAATGCCGAAAGAATTTTTATACGCCGCGTCGGTCGCTATCGTTTCCCAATTTTCGGGCGGAGTTGTAATTTTCTCCGTGTTGATGACAATGCCCAATGTTCCGAGCCGCGCCGCCGTAAACGAGCCGTCATAGTCGTCGAACGGATTCAAAATTTCGTCGAAACCTGCGGGCGTGTACTGTTCGAGCAAGCCGTCATTTTTCATTTGGTAAAAGTCGGGGACTTCACTTGTCCAAATGATGTCCGCCATAAGGTGACCGCTTTGGCGTTCGGCTTCGAGTTTCGCCATGATTTTGCCCGCGCCCGCCGATTGCCAATCAACGTCAATGTCGGGATATTTCGCCTTGAAACCTTCGACAATGCCGCCGATAAGCGATTCTTTCATTGACGTGTAAATCACGAGCTTGTTGGCGGATTTTTTCGCGTCGGGATTTTCGGCAGGTTTGTCGCCGCTTTGACCGCCTCCGCAACCCGTCACGACGAACGTCACAATGAGCAACACCGCCGCAAAAAATTTTTTGAACATACTTCAGACCTCCTTAACGGCAATTTTAAATGATTCCGCGTTCCAAATTAATTTTTTGAATCTACTTTCTTTGACCGAGCAAAGAAAGTAGCAAAGAAACTCGCGCCTACGCGGCGGGCGATACAGTGCGTTATCACATAAGTCGGCGTGTGAGTCACCAACTTTGGCCGCAGTATTCGCATCACGCGAATAACGCGGCTGAGGCCGTCATCCGTGACGGCCTCTAATTTACGCAACGAATTGCATCTTTCATTTCGCGAACATATTCGCCGACAAATTTCGGAGCCGCCGTGCCGTGTTCCGCAAGAATTTTTATTATCGCCGAACCGACAATCGCGCCGTCCGAAATTTTTGCCATTGCTTGAGCCTGCGCGGGCGTTGAAATGCCGAAACCAATAGCGCAGGGAATTTTCGTGTTCGCCCGTATCGCCGCGACAATCGACGCCAAATCGGTTTTAATTTCACTGCGCACGCCCGTCACGCCGAGACTCGACACGACATAAACGAAACCTTCGGCTTCGCGGGCAATCATTGCGATTCGTTGTTCGGAAGTCGGGGCAATCATCGAAATTAAATCGACGCCGAATTTTTTACACGTCGGCAGAAACTCATCTTTTTCCTCAAACGGCACGTCGGGCAGAATCACGCCGTCAACTTCAAGCTCACGACATTTGCCGAAAAATTTTTCCGCGCCGTATGAAAAAATCACGTTGGCATAAGTCATAAACACGAACGGAATTTTCACGTCGCCGCGCAGGTCGTGAACCATGTCGAAAATTTTATCGGTGGTGACGCCGCCTTGAAGTGCCCGCAAATTCGCCGCTTGAATCACGACACCTTCAGCCGTCGGATCTGAAAACGGAATTCCGAGTTCGATTAAATCTGCACCGTTTGCAACTGCCGCCCGAACAACTTCAGCCGTCGTCTTTAAATTCGGGTCGCCGCAAGTGATGAACGGGATAAACGCTTTGCCGTGCGCGAACGCCTGAAAAATTTTACTCATCGATATTTTCTCCTCTGTAGCGGGCAACACTCGCGCAATCTTTGTCGCCGCGTCCGCTCAACGTGACAACGATAATTTTATCGCGGGACATTGTCGGAGCAATTTTCATTGCGTGAGCAACGGCGTGCGCAGATTCAATCGCGGGAATAATTCCTTCCGTGCGTGACAAATATTCAAAGGCGTCGACAGCCTCCGCGTCGGTTATCGGAACGTATTCGGCTCTGCCAATGTCGTGCAGATACGCATGTTCGGGACCGATACCGGGATAGTCGAGCCCCGCCGAAATCGAATACACCGGCGCGATTTGTCCGTATTCGTCCTGACAGAAATAACTTTTCATGCCGTGGAAAATTCCCGTGCGTCCCGTGGCAATCGTCGCTGCAGTTTCAAACGTGTCGACACCGCGTCCCGCCGCTTCGCAACCGATAAGTCTAACGCTTTTGTCGTTGATGAAATTGTAAAACGTGCCGATTGAATTTGAGCCGCCGCCGCAACAGGCAATCACCGCGTCGGGAAGTTTGCCTTCGCGTTCGAGAATTTGAGTTTTAATTTCTTTCGAGATGACGGCTTGAAAATCGCGAACAATCGTCGGGAACGGATGCGGTCCCATGACGGAACCCAAACAATAATGCGTGTCGGCAATTCGTGCCGTCCATTCGCGGAAAGTTTCGCTGACTGCGTCTTTAAGCGTGCCGGTGCCGCTTTTGACGGGGACAACTTCCGCGCCCAAAAGTTTCATGCGGTAAACGTTCAGTGCTTGACGGATTGTATCTTCGACGCCCATAAACACGACGCAGGACATTTTGAGCAAGGCGGCGGCAGTTGCGGTTGCGACACCGTGTTGACCCGCGCCCGTTTCGGCAATCAAACGAGTTTTGCCCATTTTTTTTGCCAACAACGCTTGACCGAGCACGTTATTGATTTTGTGTGAACCGGTGTGATTTAAGTCCTCACGCTTGAGATAAATTTTTGCGCCGCCGAGGTCGTTCGTCATTTGTTCGGCAAAATATAAAAGTGACGGGCGTCCCGCGTAATTTTTAAACAGGTCGTCGAGTTCGCGATTAAAAGTTTCGTCGTCCTTGAAACGATTGTAAGCCGTCTCCAGTTCGATAACCGCGTTCATGAGCGTTTCGGGAATGTACTGCCCGCCGTAGACGCCGAAGCGTCCGTTTTGATTCGTCATAAAAAATTCCTCCGCACAACCTCCGCGAAGGTTGCCATTTTGTGAAAATCTTTTCGTCCGTCGGTTTCAATGCCGCTGCTTACGTCGACGGCGAACGGTTGCAAAAGTTTAATCGCGTCCGAAACATTGTCGGGAGTAAGTCCGCCCGCCAAAAAATATTCGCGTCGAAAATTTTTCAGCAGTTGCCAATCGAAAGTTTTTCCGTCACCCGCGCCCGCGTCAATCAAAATAAAATCTGCCGTCGTGTCAGCCAACTTGTCGACGCGAAAAGCTTTGATTATCGGCTTGTCGGTGAGCCCGCGCAGATTTTTTATGTAAGCGTCGTTTTCGTCGCCGTGCAGTTGAGCAATATCGATTATGCCCGCGTTCAAAAGTTCGGCTACGGTTTGAAAATTTTCGTTAACGAAAACGCCGACAGCCGAAATTTTTTTCGACAGAGCGTCACGAAGTTTTTCGGCAATTTCGGGCGTGACGTAACGTTTACTTTTCGGCGCGAAGACAAAGCCGACGTAATCGGGCAAAATTTCATTCGCGGCAAAAATGTCGTCGAGCGTCCGCAATCCGCAGAATTTAATCTGTGTCATGAAAAATTCCTTTCAATGCGTTTCGGCGCGGCGATAACGTCAAAAATATTTCAACGTCGTGGCGCGTCAACTGTTTGTCCACTTTTTAAAAGTGGGCGACATAATCGGGAAAAATTTCGTTGACCGCAAAAATGTCGTCGAGCGTCCGCAGTCCACAGAATTTAATTCGTGTCATGAAAAATTCCTTTCGATGAGTTTCGGCGCGGCGATAACGTCAAAAATATTTCAACGTCACAGCGCGTCAACTGTTTGTCCACTTTTTAAAAGTGACCGTCACCGCGCAATTCGGCAAGCTTTAATTTTTTGTCGACGGCACGCATCAAAACTTCGCCGATTAAAACCGCGTCGGCACCGATTGAACGGATTTTTTTCACGTCGTCGGTAGTTTGCACGCCGCTTTCGGAAACGAAAATTTTTTCATGCGGAACCAGTTCGCGAAGTTTTGCGGCATTGCTCATGTCGACGGAAAAATTTTTCAAGTTGCGATTGTTGACGCCGATAACACGCGCTCCGCAGTTCAAAGCCCGCCGAATTTCGTTTTCGTCGTGAGCTACAACCAACGCGCTCAAGCCCAGTTCGTCACACGCCGCGATAAAATTTTTCAACTGAACGTCGTCGAGAATCGCACAAATTAACAACACGGCGTCCGCGCCCAAAATTTTCGCCTGATAAATCATGTAATCATCGACGACAAAATCTTTCCGCAGGCACGGGATTGACACTTCGCGGGCAATGTCAAACAAAAATTCGTCGCTGCCCAAAAAATATTTCGGCTCCGTCAAAATCGAAATTGCGTCCGCGCCGGCTGATTCGTAAGCTTTGGCAATTTCGACGTGCGGAAAATTTTCGGCAATCAAACCTTTCGACGGTGAAGCTTTTTTGCATTCGCAGATAAACGACAGCCACGGTTTCTTCAGCGCAACTTCAAACGGAAAATTATTTTTTCGCGGCAAACTCAACGCCAAACTTTTGACTTCGGCGGGCTCACCGATAACTTTGTAACCGGCGACACGGATTTTCGCGCACTCGGCAATTTCCTGCAAAATGTTCATGCCTGCGACGCCTCAATATATTTTTCAAGCGTGTCGAGAGCTTTGCCGCTGTCGATTAATTCCGCCGCAAGTTCGACGCCCGATTTAAAAGTTTCAGCTTTGCCACCGACATACAGAGCCGCACCCGCGTTCAAAAGGACTGCGTTGCGTTTGTGACCTTTGTCGCCGCGCAGAATCGAACGAGTTATCGCCGCGTTTTCGGCAGGATCTCCGCCGCGTAAATCTTCCCGCGTGCAACGTGAAAATCCGAAGTCTTCGGGCTTGATGACAAAATTTTTAATCCAGCCGTCGTTAATTTCGCAAATCGAAGTTGGCGCGCTCAATGAAATTTCGTCGAGTTTGTCTTGACCGTAAACAACCATGCCGCGCTTGACGCCGAGCCCGATTAAAACCTGCGCGAGCGGATTGATTAAATATTCGTCGTACACGCCGAGAATTTGCATTGACGGTTTGCCGGGATTGGTGAGCGGCCCCAAAATGTTAAAGACCGTGCGAAAACCGAGTTCGCGACGAATCGCGCCGACATATTTCATTGACGCATGATATTTTTGCGCGAAGAAAAAACAGATACCGACTTCGCGCAAAAGTTCAATGCATTTTTCGGGCGATTGGTCAATGTTGACGCCGAGAGCTTCCAGACAATCCGCCGCTCCGCATTTCGACGACGCCGCACGATTACCGTGTTTGGCAACTTTCATGCCGCCCGCCGCCGCGATAATCGCCGAAGTCGTCGAAATGTTAAAGCTTTGGGAATTGTCGCCGCCCGTGCCGACGATTTCAAAAACGTCCATGCCGGTATCGACAGCCGTGGCGTGTGACCGCATTGCCGCCGCGCAACCCGCAATTTCGTCCGTCGTTTCAGCACGAGCGTTTTTCGTCGACAGCGCGGACAGGAACGCCGCATTTTGTGTCGCGGAAGTTTCGCCGCTCATGATTTCGTTCATGACGGCAAAGGCTTCGTCGTAAGTCAAATCCCCCTTGTTCACGATTTTAACGATGGCATCTTTAATCATGTTTGAAACTCCTTTGAAACTTTACTGCTTGTGAAACTTTTTGTTGCGTCGACAAAAAATTATTCCTCGCCGATAATGCGCACTTCGGGGCAACGTGACGTTGCATCCAATTTGGTTAACGTTATCGCCGTCCAAAGCGCAAAATTATTTTTCGCCGATAATGCGCACTTCCGGCATCAACGTCACGCCGTGCATTTCGCAAACTCTGCGTTTGACTTCCTCAATCAAATTCAAAACGTCTTCGGCTGTCGCGCCGCCCGTGTTCACGACAAAGCCCGCGTGTTTTTCGGAAACCATTGCTCCGCCGACGCGCAAACCTTTCAAGCCGGTTTTGTCAATCAAAGTACCCGCGAAATAACCTTTCGGGCGTTTGAACGTCGAACCCGCACTGGGCAAGTCAAGCGGCTGTTTACTTTCGCGACGTTCGGTGAAGTCCGCCATTTTATTTTTGATTTCGTCGACGTTGCCGCGTTGCAAAATCATTTCGACTTCGCAAATCGCACAACCGTTTTCCTGAAAATTGCTGTGACGATAACCGAGTCCGAGACTTGCGCCGCTGAATTCGATAAATTCGCCGTTGCGACTGACCGCTTTGACGCTCGCGACGGTATTTTTCATTTCGCCATCATATGCGCCCGCGTTCATGAAAATTGCTCCGCCGATACTGCCGGGGATTCCGCAGGCGAACTCCATGCCCGTCAACGAATTTTGAGCCGCGAACTCCGAAACATCTTTAAGTTTGGCACCGGCACACGCAAAAATTCTTTGACCGTCACAACGCATGTTGCCGAAAAATTTTTCCGTGAACTTGACGACTGCACCGCGAATTCCTTTGTCGCGCACCAAAACATTTGAACCGTTGCCCAAAATCGTGCACGGCAAACAAAATTCGTCGACGAGCTTAAAAATTTTCGACACGTCGTCCGCGCTTGACGGGAAAATTAAAACATCCGCCGCACCGCCGATTTTAAATGTCGTGTGTTCGCTCATCGGCGCGTGAAAGATAAATTGTTCGTCGCGCAGAAATTCCGTCAGTCGAAATTTAAAGGATTCTTCCCAATCAGGGACTTGGGACTTGGAACTTGGGACTAGAAATTTGTCAGACATTCCTAATTCCTCATTCCTAATTCCTAATTGTCAAAACCGCACCCGTCGACGCGGAAGTTGTGAGTTTCGCATAACGAGCAAGGTAACCGGTTTTAATTTTCGGCTCCGGTTTCGTCCAAGCTTTGCGACGTTCGGCAAGTTCTTCGTCGGAAACTTCAAGCTCAAGTTTGCGATTGGGAATGTCAATCGAAATAATGTCGCCGTCGTGAATCAAGGCGATTGTGCCGCCTTCCATTGCTTCGGGGGAAATATGACCGATACACGCGCCTTGACTTGCTCCGCTGAAACGACCGTCGGTAATCAAGCCGACTTTCAAACCCGCGCCCGTGATAGCTGCCGTGGGATTCAACATTTCCTGCATACCGGGACCGCCTTTGGGACCTTCGTAGCGGATGACGACAACATCGCCGTCGTGAATTTCGCCCGCCATAATCGCGTTAATCGCAGTTTCTTCGCTGTCGAAACATTTCGCCTTGCCTTTGTAAACGAGCATGTCTTCGCTGACCGCCGAGGCTTTGACGACCGCATAATCGGGGCACAGGTTGCCTTGCAAAATCGCAATGCCGCCGGTTTGACGATAGGGATTTTCGACCGTGTGAATCACGTCGGGACGATTAATCTGCGCGTCTTTGATTCGTTCGCCCAAAGTGCCCGTGACAGTCAACGCGTCCAAATGCAACAGATTTTTGCGCGAAAGTTCGTGCATGACAGCGTTAATGCCGCCCGCTTCGTCAAGGTCTTGCATGTGATGAGTTCCCGCAGGGCTGAGCTTCGTTATGTACGGCGTCCGCGCAGAAATTTCGTCAAACAACGTCGCAGGAATTTTGATGCCGCATTCGTTCGCAATCGCCGTTAAATGCAAAACCGTGTTCGACGAGCCGCCGATACCCATGTCGACGGTTATCGCGTTTTCAAAAGCTTTGAGCGTCAAAATATCACGCGGGCAAATATTTTTTTCAAGCAAGTCCATGATGACTTTGCCGGCGCGTTTCGCCAAAATAAATCTGTCGCCCGTGTACGCCGCAGGAATTGTTCCGTTGCCGGGCAGAGCCATACCCAAAGCTTCACTCAAACAATTCATCGTGTTTGCCGTGAAAAGTCCCGCGCAGGAGCCGCAACTCGGACAGGCGTGCGCTTCAAGTTCTGTCATTTCGTCGACGGTCATTTTGCCCGCCGCGAATTTGCCCGCCGCTTCAAAAGCTTGACTGACACTTATGTCGCGCCCGTGAAGTCTGCCCGCAAGCATGGGACCGCCGCTGACGATTATCGACGGAATGTTTAAACGTGCCGCCGCCATTAACATGCCGGGGACAACTTTATCGCAGTTCGGAATCAAAATCAGCGCGTCAAAACCGCTCGCCATTGTCACGGCTTCGACCGAATCGGCAATAAGTTCACGGCTTGCCAGCGAATATTTCATGCCGGTATGACCCATTGCAATTCCGTCGCAAACGCCAATCGCAGGGAATTCAATCGGAGTGCCGCCCGCCGCCGCAACGCCGAGTTTGACGGCTTCGGTTATCGATTTCAAATGCATGTGACCAGGGATAATTTCGTTGAAAGAATTGCACACACCGATAAGCGGGCGACTGAGTTCGTCGACGCCGAAACCGTTCGCGTGAAATAAACTTCTGTGTGCGCAACGTGTCGCACCTTTTTTGACAATGTCGCTTCTCATTTTAAAAGACTCTCCTTGTAAAAACTTTGTCGGCAAAAATATTTTCGACGCGGGGAATTTTATATCATTTGTCGACGCCGCGCAATAAAAAATCGGACGCCGATGACGCCCGAAAAATTTTTTCGTATTGTTGCAAACGATTGCTTTTACTTTCGAGAAGAATTCTTGAATTTTGCTTTTAACTCTTCAGCTTGCTTATCGTTGCGTTTAATCGCCTCGCGTAACTCGTTATTTTTCTGCACGATTGTAGCTTTGTCGTCACGCTTGATGAAATCATAAATTCCGTCGGTGTTGATTTTCACTTTTACCGTCGCCGTCCAAAGGACGATCTGCCCGTCGTAGAGGAGTTCTTTTTCGATTTTCACGTCGGAAACTTTGATGATGTTAGCGGTGACGGCAGAGATTTCGTCGGCGGTCAGTTGTACACCGGCGGCGCGTGAAAAACTCGTGAGGTAAACGCCGGCTTTTTCTTGCGCGTCACGAATTGCTCGTTGTTTTGCTCGTTCTTTGGATATTTCAGCAGTTTCAGATTCGTCCATGTAATGTTTCCCGATGCCTGTGTAAGTTCTTTCGCTGTCGGAAATTTCTTGCCTGATTCGTTCTTTTTCCTGCGCGGATTTGGCTGCGGCGAGTTCTTTTTTCAGTTCGGCAATCTGTTCGTCTTTCTCGTCGTTTGCTTTGCGAAGTGCTTCGTTTTCCGACACAAGCGCAATTCTTTCGCGTTCGTCTTTTTCAAGCCACTTCAACACATCGTCGCTGTCGATTTGCGCTTTAATCGTCACGCGAATCAAAATGCCTTGAAGGTTATCGACTTCTTCAAGCGGGAAAAAGTGCGGTTCTTCGACCAGTTTTATGACGGTGCTCGCTATCGTAGTGATTTCGTCTTCAACGAGTTTAGAATTTTTTTTGCGCGAAACGCTTTTGACGAAGACGCCGGCTTGTTCGCAAGCGTAGCGCATGGCGTCGGCTTTGGCTTTTTCTCTGGCGATTTCGAGAGTTTCAGCCTTGCTCATGATGTAAATGCCTTCGCTTGTGTAAGTTTGAACTTCGGCGTGCGCGACCGTCGTCAACAAAAAAATTCCCGCAACAATCAGCAGAGTCGCCAACGTTCGTCGGAAAAATTTTTTCATGTCATCACCTCCGCAAAAATTTTATCAACGTTTGATTCGTTCGGCAATAGCTTGTTTGAGCAAAGTTTCAAGCTCGTCAATGTCGACCTGCGCCGTGACAAATGACTTGACTAAAATTCCGTCCGCGTCCTCAACGATTTTAAATTTCGTGTCAGTGACGTGCAAAATGCCTGCGCAAATCGAAATGACTTCGTCGTTGTCAAGTTCGTTGTCAATCAGCGTCGAATCGCCCTTGACGTAAACGCAAACTTTTTCGAGGATGTTGCGCTCCGCCGAAATTGCCGCACGACTTTTCGCGAAATCGACATTTTCGTCCGTCAAAAGATATTCGCCGTTGCCGGTGTAAGTTTTGACTTCGGCGCACGCAACCGACGCGCTTAAAAAGACAATCGCGAAAAGTATCGTCAAAAAATTTTTCATGTCGACACCTCCAAAAAAAAATCTTGCGGAAATTTTATCGCATTCGTTGATGCAACGCAATTTGTTAATTGAAATTTTATAAAAAAAATCCCGTCGACGTGACGGGAAATTTTTTTATGATTGGCGACGAATTATCTGCCGTGTTTGGCGAGACGTTGCAAATATTTTCCGTATTCGTTTTTGGCGAGCGGCTCCGCAAGTTTCAAAAGTTGCGCTTCGTCAATGTAGCCCATGCGATAGGCAATTTCTTCGATGCAAGAAATTTTTAAGCCCTGACGAGTTTGGATTGTGTGAACGAACGCGCCCGCCTGCAAAAGTGATTCGTGCGTTCCGGTATCGAGCCAAGCATAACCGCGACGCATTTTTTCAACGCGAAGGTTGCCGCGTTCGAGATAAATTTTGTTCACGTCGGTGATTTCGAGTTCGCCGCGTGCTGAAGGTTTAATCGACTTTGCCGCATCAACAATATTTTTGTCGTAAAAATAAAGTCCGGTAACCGCGTAATTCGAGCGGGGCTCTTTGGGTTTTTCTTCGAGACTGACAGCCTTGCCGGTTTCGCGATTGAATTCGACGACGCCATAATTTTGCGGATCGTTGACGTAATAAGCGAAAACAGTCGCGCCTTCGTCGTATGAGGCGGCACGTTGAACGAGTTTGGCAAAATCCGAGCCGTAAAAAATATTGTCGCCCAAAACCAGCGCGCAGCCTTCGCCGTTGATGAATTCTTCGCCGATTAAAAATGCCTGCGCGAGCCCTTCGGGTTTCGGTTGCACGGCGTAAGAAATGTTCAAACCGAGTTGTGCCCCGTCGCCCAAAAGTGCTTGAAACAGCTGCGAATCCTGCGGCGTCGTGATGATTAAAATTTCCCGAATTCCGGCAAGCATGAGCGTCGAGAGCGGATAATAAATCATCGGCTTATCGAACACGGGCATTAATTGCTTGCTGACAACTTCCGTGAGCGGATAAAGGCGCGTGCCGGAACCGCCCGCCAAAATGATTCCTTTGCGTATCATGAAAAATATCACTCCTTAATTATTGAGCATTGTTGTTGATTGCGGGTAAATTATTTTGTATGTCACAGTCATTTCAATAGCCAAAATTTTTTTTATTATGCCATAAGCAACAGTCTTTGACAACCGCCGAAAATCAAAACCCTGTTGCAGAATCTAATTATATTTACAGACACCGCAACGCCGGCAACCGTCGAAACATTTCGGCGTTGACTTCAAACTTTTCGCACGGCTGAATTCGTCGCGCAGATAATTTTTCGTAAAGCCTTGGTCAAGTATGTCCCACGGCAACGGCTCATCAAATGAAATTTCCCGTCGCAAATAAAATTCTTCGTCAAGTCCCGCGTCACGAAAATTTTTGCGGAATTCGTTTTCGCTCTGTGAACTTAAAAGCACTTCCGAAATTTTTTCGTCGCCGCGTGAAAGTATCGCCTGCACTGTTGCCGAACGCACCGACTCCGAAATCATGTCGACGCCGCGCAGATTTTTTCGCAACAGTTTCAACGCCGCGTCAAGATATTTTTTTTCGGCGAACGGTGACCACTGAAACGGCGTGAACGGTTTCGGTACGAACGGATTGACCGACAACGTCAATCGCCCGCTCGCGAATTTTTTCAGCCGCAACGTTAAATCGGTTATCGCTTCAACGTCCGAAATTTCCTCGAACGGCAAACCTATCATAAAGTACAGCCGAAAATTTTTTATGCCGGCGCGCAGTCCCAATTCCACGGCGTTGAAAACGTTCGCTTCGGTTATGCCTTTGTTGACGACGGCACGCATTTTTTCCGAGCCGACTTCGGGCGCAATCGTCAAAGTTTTCAAGCCGCTTGTCGCCAACGCACGAACGAGATTTTCAGTCACGGAATCTGCGCGGAAACTTGCAACGGACATCGTCAGCCCTTCGCCGAGAATGAAATTGCACAGCTCATCAATTTGCGGGTAATCGGAAATCGCGGCACCCATCAAGCCGATTTTTTTACCGAAACTTTTTGCGGCGCGAATTTCGTCTTTGAGCACGTCAAGCGAACGGTTACGCGGTTTTCGGAAACAATAGCCCGCCATGCAAAATCGGCAGTGTCGTCCGCAACCGCGAGCCGTCTCGACGAGATACATGTTGAATTCGGCGTCGTCGGTTAAAATCGTCGTGTGCGCGGGAAATTTGTCCAAATCTTTCACCCAACGCCGCGAAGTTTTTTTCGGGAATGCGGGCACGTAAACGCCTTCGACTTGTGAAATTTTTTCCAGCCGTTGCAGGCGCGGTAAATTTTCCGTCGCAAGAATTTCGTCGATTAACTGCGGTAAAATTTCTTCGCCTTCGCCGACAACAAACGCATCAACAATTTTCGACAGCGGCGCGGGATTGAACGTTGCACACGGTCCGCCCGCAATGATTATCGGGTCAAAGTCCGTTCGCTCCGACGCACGCGGATTTATCTTGCCAAGCTTGAGCATTTTGACGACGTGAAAATAATCCGGTTCAAAACTCACCGCGAAGCCGACGACCTGAAATTTATTCAGCGGCGTTTGACTTTCCACACTCAGCGGCAACGCGTCACGTTCGGGCAAAAAAAATCTTTCGCAGGTGACGCCCGCCCGCAAGTTCAACAGTTCATAAATTATGTGTATGCCGAGATTCGACATGCCGACGCGATACAAATTCGGGTACGCCAGCGCAAATTTCAAACGCCCGCCCGATTTCGCGAACAAAATTTTTTCGTGTATCAATTCTTCACTCTCCGAACAACAACGTTACGAAAATTTGGAGCCGCCACAAAAATAATTAGGAATGTGAAATCATTTCGCGTCAACAATTCCTAACTCCTAATTCCTAATTCCTAATTCCTAATTCCTAATTCCTAATTGCTTTTTCGCCGTGCGCACAAACGCAATCGCCAACGGAATCAGCCCGCCGATCCACGCCATCGGTGCCGCAAGACACGCGCCCAAAAATCCGAGCTTATCGACGAGGAAAATCGCCGCCGCAATTCGCATGACAAGTTCGGTTATGCCCGCCAACGTCGGCACGAAACTTTGTCCGAGCCCCTGCAACGTGAAGCGGAAGATAAACAGCAACGCCAACGCCCAATACGACAAGCCGGTCACGATTAAAAACAATCGCCCGTATTCGATAACGCTGACTTCTTCCGCGCCAACGAATAATTCGATTATCATGTCGCCGCAATAAATGTTGAACGCCGCAACCAGCACGCTGAACGAACACGACATCAAAATACATTTTTTCACGCCGTCGACGATTCGCCCGAATTTCTTCGCGCCGAAATTTTGAGCAGTATAAGCTGCCATTGCCACGCCGAACGACATCATCGGCATAACCGCAATTCCGTCGACACGGTGAGCCGCCGCGAAACTTGCGACCGCCACGGAGCCGAGACCGTTAAGCGCAATTTGCAACACGACCGCGCCTATCGCAATGATTGACGACTGAAATCCCATTGGCAAACCGATTCGCAAATGCTCAAGTAAAAACTCTTTGTCGAACGAAAAATCTTCCCGCCGCACGTGAAGAAAATTCACACGTTTTTTAATGTAAACCAGACACAAAATATTTCCGATTGTCAATGCAACGATTGTCGCGCCCGCCGAGCCGGGAATTCCCAAACCGAGTCCGATTATCGCCACGGGCTCAAGCAAAATATTTATCACCAGCGTCGTCGCCTGAATCACCGTCGGCATCTTTGAATCGCCGAGCGCACGGATTAAATTCGTCAACATCATCTGAAAAACGAACATCACCGCGCCGCCGTAAATTATCGCGATAAACGAATACGCGCCGTCCAAAATTTCTTCGGGCGTGTTCATTGCAATCAGCAGTTCGCGACAAAACATCACGCCGACAATCGTCAACACAATCGACGCCGCAAAACTCAGCGCAACACAAATCGCCGCCGACTTCCGCACGCCGTCGAAATCTTTTGCGCCGAAACTTTGTCCCGTGCAAATCGAAAATCCGCTTGTCATCCCGTTGACAAATCCCAGCATCAAAAACATCATCGGTCCCGTGCAACCGACTGCCGCCAACGCCTCGACGCCCAAAAATCGCCCGACTATCAGCGTGTCCACGAATCCGAATAACTGTTGGAAAATATTGCCCGCAAGCAGCGGCAACGTGAAATATAAAATCAGCCGCGCAGGTTCGCCGACCGTCAGATCTTTGACTGCGCCGTTGTCTTGAGTGCTCATAACAAATTGCCTCCAAAGGAACTTCGCGGCGATTATAACACGTCGATTATCGAACAACAAAATTAATCTTGAACCGCGTTTGAATTCGGCGATAACATTCGGCGTTGCGCGGCAGTCGCTCACGTTCTCCGAAGCAATTCGGGCAACAAAAAATCCCGCCACATTGACGGGAAAAATTATCTTGAAATAATTCTGAACGTATGTTATATTTTTTCGCGGCAGGTCTAGGTGGTCGGCTCTCCTCTCGAAAGAGAGGGGGTGACGCTATGTCCAAGTATGAAATCATTTCCCTCGCAATCCAGTTTGCAAACTTGGTGCTGACGTTGCTCACGTACCTCGACTGAGGCACGAAAAAAGCCGTTCGCTAGACGGCTCCTGACGGATTCAAGCAGTTATTAATCGGGAGGAAGTCGACGCGCTCACACCGACGACCTGCCTTTGGAAATTACTTTGTTCTGCGGAACAAATTTAGCATAAACATTTCGGATTGTCAACGCCAAAACGAAATCCCCGTGTAATCGCGGGGTTTTTTCGTTTGGTCATTCACGTAAGCAACACGAAAAAATTATCTTGAAATAATTCTGAACGTATGCTATATTTTTTGCGGCAGGCAGTTTGGTGTGTCGGCTTTCTTCCTCGAAGGAAGGAGGTGACGCGTAATGGATTTTCTTGATTGGCTGATGCTCATTTGCACGGTCGGCAGTTTCGTCCTCGCGCTCATCGACCACTTCAACGGAAAAAAATAAGGCCGTTCG
>JAFUYE010000052.1 GCA_017470715.1 Selenomonadaceae bacterium | reverse complement strand
GCGCGAATATTTTCCGAAGGGCTTTGACTTCAACGAGCTGAGCGAAACGGATTTGCAGACAGTGATTGAGCAATTAAACAGGAGACCGCGAAAATGTTTGGATTACAACTCACCGTGGGAAGTGTGGTTTTCTTCCCCGTTACACTTCGTTTGACAATTCAAACAGCGATGAAAGAAAATCGCGCCTACGCGGCGGGCGACACAGTGCGTTATCACATAAGTCAGCGTGTGAGAAATACGCTTGCCCGCAAATTTCGCATCACGTGAAATACCACGGGCGACCGCACATCCTGTGCGACCTCAAGTTCGACGAAAAATTTTTCGGCAATCAAAAATCCCCAACTCGTTTGAAGTCGGGGATTTTTTTTGGTTTTATGAGCGGGTGGGGTGTTTTCGTCAAGTATCGAGTCAGACGTTTCAATCAGATGTTTGAATCAGTTTCGCCGCTGATGACTTTGGAGGCCTCGCGAAAAGCTTCGTCGTTGCGCTCGCCTTTGATGTTGAGCACCAAGCTTTTGCCGGGCATGATTTCCAAATTGACCATCGAGAGAATGCTTTTCGTCGTGCCAATTTTTTTTCCGGACGCGATTGTTATCGTGCAGTCTGTATCTTCGGCGATTTTTATCAAACGTGCGCTTTCGCGGAAACCGATAATGCCTTTTGAAACGAGGATGAAGGAAACTTCGTTTTGTACCGCTTGAGTTTTCAGCGCAACGGTTTTGCGATTTTTACTTTTTGAAGTCTTGTAAGCAAGTTTCATGGTCATGGTTAAAACCTCCCTGAGAATCCGTTAAATCTTGTTGTCTCGCGACTTCCCTGTCGCTGAGTGTATTGTAACAGTCAGCCCGCAAGTAAGCAACGGGCATTCATTATTGTTTCAGGCGGAATTTATTCGTGTTTGACGGGGAATTTCTTTTGCTCATGAAAAAAACGCGGCACTCGTCTTAAGCGTCGCGTTGATTTTTTGTTCGTGTCAAGATTTTTGGTAGCCGATTTCGCGAAGTTTTTTTATCGCGTTCGGAAGATTTTCCATAACGTTGCCGGCGGTCAAACCTTCGGCGTATTCACGTTCGGCGAAATTTCCCGCCGTGCCGTGGATCCAAACGCCCGCCAACGGTGCAAAAGCCGTCTGTTTCATCAAGCCGACAATCGTGCCCGCCAAAACGTCACCGCAACCCGCAGTTGCCATTGAGCTATTTCCGAGCGGCGAAATAAAAATTTCTCCGTTCGGGTAGCCGACGACCGTCGTTTCGCATTTGGCAACAATAATTGCACGAAAAGCCTGCGCGGCGCGGCGAACTTCCGGAACGAGCGCGGGACGAAGTTTTTCGACGGGAATATTGAGCAGCGCGGAAAGTTCGCCCAAATGCGGCGTGAGTATCGGAATTTGTTTGCAGGACTTTAAATCTTCCGCGTGCCCGTTGAAAGGATAAATCGCGTCCGCATCCAACACAAGCGGCTTGTCGACCGTCGTGACGATTTTTTTCACCAGCTCCGAAGTTTCGCGTTCACGTCCCAAACCGCAGCCCAAAAGTATCGCGTCAAAATTCTCCGCCAAGTCAAGAATTTTCGTTACGGCTTTGTCGCCGCCGATTATGCCGGGCTTGACTTCGTCGAGCGGTGCCGTCATCACTTCGGTTAATTTGACTTCGTAAATCGAATTGAGACTTTCGGGCGCAGTCAACGTGACGAGTCCCGCACCGACTTTCAACGCGCTCATTGCCGCAAGTGACGCCGCACCCGTCATACCGCGTGAACCGGCGACAACCAAAATTTTTCCGCAAGTGCCTTTGTGCGAATCTTTCGGGCGCGCAGGCATAAACGTCAACGCAAGTTCGTCGTCCATCAAAGTTTGGTGAATTTCGTCCGTCAAAAGTTTCGCGGGAATTCCGATGTCCTCGACAATTAATTTTCCGACGTGACTTGCACCGGGGCAAAGGAAATGCGCGATTTTCGGCAGACCGAGCGCAACGGTGACTTGTGCTTTAATTGCCGCTTCGCCGACCGCACCCGTGTCCGAATCCACGCCCGACGGCACGTCAATCGCGACGATAACTTTATTGGTTGTGTTGACCAAACGAATCAAGCGAAGTGCCGCAGGACGAAGTTGCCCGTTAAAGCCGGTGCCCAAAATTCCGTCGACGACAGCATCCGAAAATCTCAGCGTGACTTGCAAACGTTCCCAGGCTCTGTCGCTGTCAAGTTGCTGAAGTTCGACGTTCATGGCGCGCAAAATTCGCATTTGCACGTTGACAGACGCCGTGCGGTGATCTCTGTCGCCAATCAGAAAAATTTTGACGCGTGCGCCCGCGTTCGACAGATACCTTGCCGCAGTCAAAGCGTCGCCGCCGTTGTTGCCTGAACCTGCCAAAATGCAGACGCTTTTTTTGTCGACGGTGCCCAAAATATTTTTAACCGCCTCGAAAACACGATGACCCGCACTTTCCATGAGCGACAATTCGGGCAAACCGTAATCCTCAATCGCCATGCTGTCAATTTCGTGCATTTCTTTGGCCAATGCAACTTTCATATAAAAATCCTCCGTAAAAATTCAATGCGTAATGCGAAATCAGAGGCCGACATGGGCAAATGCGCGCTGGCAAGCATTTGCGCCTCAGCCGCGTTATTCGCGTGATGCGAATACTGCGGCCAAAAAGGGTGACTCACACGCCGGTTCAACGTGATAACGCACTGTATCGCCCGCCGCGCAGGCGCAGTTTTCTTTGGTTACTTTCTTTTGCTGTCAAAAGAAAGTAACATACAAAAATTCGAATCGAAATGACACGCCGAAATTTATTCCAACACACAAACCGCCGTCGCAAATTCCCGCGAGTGGCTCAAGCTTACAGAAATTTTCGTGACGCCACAGGATTCGGCAAAAGTTTTCGCCCGCCCGTGCAAAAAAATTTCGGGATGTCCACGTTCGTCGCGAACAACTTCAACGTCCGCAGGTCGCGTGAAAATGCCCGTGCCCAACGCCTTAAAAAAAGCCTCCTTGGCGGCAAATCTAGCGGCATAGGAGGCAGCGGAATTTTTTCCGCGACTTTCGCAATAAGCTTGTTCCGGTTGTGTAAATACAAAAGCCTTGAAATTTTCTCGACGAAGCGCATTTTTCACGCGTTCAATTTCGATAATGTCCGTGCCGAGCCCCAAAATCATTTCGTGACCAAATCGGTATCACTGGGACCGCGATAACCTTCGTTCGGGTTGAAAGACAAACTGCGCGCAATCAGAATTTCGACGCGACGATTCTGTTGCTTGTTCTCTGCGGTATCGTTGGGTGCAATCGGTCGATATTCGCCGTAACCGATAGCTGAAAATCTTGCCGGATTCAAATTCGGATTAATCGACAGCAAATATTTCATGAACGTCATTGCACGCACTGAACTCAATTCCCAGTTCGACGGAAATTGCGCGGTGCTTATCGGGTCGGTGTCCGTGTGTCCGGAAATCAAAACACGTTCGGGAACCGCCGCCAATAATCCCGCGACAATCGGACCGATACGTTGAGATTCTGCGACGAGTTCAGCCGAGCCCGACGGAAACAGCGCACGTTCCTTAATGCGAATCATCAAGCCTTCTTCTTCCAGTTGCGTCGATAATTGATCTTGCAAATTATTTTGCTCAATGTATTCGTCAAGCTGTCGTTGCAACTGTTCCAGCGTTCGATTTTCTTCGATGTAAGCCGCGTTGCCTTGATCTTCGGTGCTCATAATTTCGCGTTGCATACTTGCGTTGGGTCCCGCCTGATTGAAAAATGACGGACCGCCCATGTTAAATGCCGCCGTGAATGCCTGCGCCATTTGCTGAAGTTTCGTTTGGTCGGTCTGCGAAATTGCGAACAGGCAGATAAACAACGCAAGTAACAGCGTCATCAAATCGGAATACGGGAGCAACCAAGCCTCGCTGGCTTCTTCTTCGTGTTTCTTGCCACGTTTCTTTTTCGCCAAAGATTATTCCTCCTTGCTGCTCAAACCTTCGCGCTCACTTTGCGGAATGTAAATCATCAACTTCGCTTCAATCTGCGTGGGGGAATCGCCCGCCTGCAACGAAAGAATGCCTTCCATAATCATGCGTTTATGGCTAACTTCGTTTTCGGATTTAATTTTAAGTTTGTTGGCGAACGGAAGCCACAGAACGTAACCTGTAAAAATACCGAGGATTGTTGCGACGAACGCCGCCGCGATTGAGTGACCGAGTTTGTCGATGTCGTTCAAGTTACCGAGTGCCGCGATAAGACCGACAACCGCGCCCAGAACGCCGAGTGTAGGAGCGTAAGTGCCTGCCTGCGAAAAAATCGAACGCATTTCGGCATGACGAGCCTCCATAACGGCAAGTTCAGCATCCAAAACGTCGCCGACAAATTCCGGATCCATACCGTCAATGACCATGCTCAAGCCGTTGCGGAAAAACGGATCTTCAATGCTGTCGACGCGGCTTTCAAGTGCCAGAATTCCTTCGCGACGCGCAATCTGCGACAACTCGATAAAAGTTTTGACGAGATCGCCCTTGCTTTGTTCAGCGGGAGCTTTCATCAGCAAACCGAATAGTTTTGGGAACTTCGACATTTGCTCCATTGTAAAGGCATTAAACAGACAAGCTATCGTTCCGCCGACGATAATCAAAAACGCCGCCGGATTGTTCAACGAACTGATTGGCGCGCCCTTGATAACCATGCCGACAAAAATTGAAATGAAGCCGCCTACCAAGCCAATGATAGTAGATTTTTCCAAAACAACAGCCTCCTCTTGAGGTGAAAAATTACGAACACCAAAAATTTTTCGGGTACGTGCCGAATATGTAAATTCCCTGTTCAATGTCCGAAAAGAAAATCCTGCCGCCTGCAAAAATTTTTAGGCGACGAATTGCCGAATTTAAAAAGCCCGTCACGAACGCCGCCGAAAACGCAATGGTTTCCACGCATCCAAAAATTTTGGTTGACAGTAATTTTTCGCTCGTCTATAATCTACGCGGTTATCGCCGAATTTTTTTTGTAAGGAGGTGGCGAACCTTGAAGAGAACTTTTCAACCCAACACACATTGGCGCAAGAAAACGCACGGCTTTCGCGAACGCATGAAAACCAAAGGCGGTCGACTCGTCATCAAAAGACGTCGTCAACGCGGCAGAAAAGTGCTTACGGCTTGAGCGTGCGGCAGGTCACTAATCGAAGTGGCCTTTTTTTTCGCGTTGCAGACGAACGGAGGATTAATTTGTTTGAACTCAACAAGAGCGAAATTTTTCGCGGCAAGCATGATTTCAACGCGGTGCACAATCGCGGAAAATCTTTTGCCAATCATGCGTTGGTTTTGCTCGTCGTTCATGACGAAAAATTTAACGGCAAAGTCGGCTTCGCGGCGGGCAAAAAACTCGGCGGGGCTGTCGTTCGCAACCGCGTAAAACGTCTCATGCGCGAGGCGTATCGACTCAACAAAAATTTTCTTCGTCGCGATTGCGCAATGATTCTTGTCGGGCGAAAATTTTTGGTCAAAGCCAAATTCAAAGACGCCGAAAAAGCTTTTGTCGACTTGTGCAAGCGCGCCAAAATTTTCAAAGCTGACAATTCGCAATGACAAACTTTTTAATAGCACTTATAAAATTTTATCAACGTTGGTTGTCGCCGCTCAAAGCCCCGTGTTGCCGTTTCGCGCCGACGTGTTCAAATTACGCCGTCGACGCGCTGAAAAAATACGGCTGGGCTCGCGGAAGTCTTTTGACTCTGTGGCGAATCCTGCGTTGCAATCCGTTTTGCAAAGGCGGCTATGACCCCGTCCCGTAAAAGCAATTTGAAATTTGGAATGACACTGCTTATTTAAAGGAAGTGATGTAGTGGAAGAACCCGGACTTTTCGGAGATCTTTTCTCACCGATAGAACACGTAATGAGCGCGGTTTTGACTGCGCTTTATTCGTTGACGGAAATACTCGGCGTGCCAAGCTACGGTTTGGCGATAATTTTGCTGACCGTGCTGATAAAATTTTTGGTCTACCCGCTGACGAAAAAACAACTCCAATCAATGAAGGCAATGCAGCGTATCCAGCCGCAACTGCAGAAAATCCAGGAGAAGTACAAAAACAATCCGCAAGTCATGCAACAAAAAATGATGGAGCTTTACCAAAAAGAAGGCGCAAACCCAATGTCGGGCTGCCTGCCGATGTTGATTCAAATGCCGATTTTGATGGGCATGTATTACACGCTTTACAGTTTCGATTACGGCGGCGCGGCACCGTCGTTCCTGTGGTTGCCCAGCTTGTCCGAAACCGACCCGATTTATGCACTGCCGTTTTTGTCCGCTGCGACAACTTATTTGACTTCGCTGACAATGCAGTCGGGCAATTCCAATCAACAAAATCAGCAGATGAAAATAATTACGTACATTATGCCGATTTTTATCGGTTGGATAAGTTTGAATTTCCCTTCGGGACTCGTGCTCTACTGGGTGACGATGAATGTTGTGCAAATCGTGCAACAGCTGTGGATTAACAAGTTTGACAATCCGTCCGACAAGGAGGCTGCTTAAATGGCGATTGTGATTGAAAAAACCGGCAAGACCGTCGAAGAGGCAATTCAAGCGGCGGTTGATGAACTCGGCGTTGATGCCGACAAAATCGACGTTGAAGTTTTGGAACGACCCGCGAAAAGATTGTTCGGTTGGCTCGGCGAAACTCCCGCAAAAATTCGCGCCACACTGAAAGAAACTGTTGCCGTCGAAAAATCTGAGCCCGTCGAAAAAAAATTACCTGTTGCGGAAAATTCTGCCGGTGTTGAAGAAATTGCGCCGGTCGTTGAAAAATCTTCCGTTGACGAAAAATCTTCCGTCGTCGAAGAAACTGCGCCCGTTGAAGAAATTATCGAACCGATTTTGGCACCTTCGCCCGCCGATGAAAATTCCGACGTTGAAGCTCTCGACAAGGCGAAAATTTTCCTGCACGACGTTTTCAAAGCAATGAATCTCAACCTTGAAATCGACGTGAACGAAACCGACGACGGCTATCTTTTCGACCTGCGCGGCAAAGGTTTGGGCGTTTTAATCGGGCGACACGGGCAAGCTTTGGACTCGTTGCAATATCTGCTGAATTTGGCGGCGAATCGTCGTGACTCCGACGAAAAAATTCATTTCACGCTTGACGTTGAAGGTTATCGCGACCGTCGTTCGGAAGCTCTCGAAAAACTTGCGCAGAACATGGCGGATCGTGCAATTAAATCCCGCCGTGACGTGCGACTTGAGCCGATGAATCGACACGAACGCAAAGTTATTCACATGACCTTGCAGGACAATGACCGTGTCGAAACACACAGCGCGGGCACCGAACCATATCGCTACGTAATTATCACCCCGACAAAACGCGGCAAACGCTGAAATTTCGTCGGAAGGAGAGCGATTGAATTGACTTTTGAAGTTACCTTCGACGATGCCGACATGGCGATTGTTGAAGACTATATGAAGCAGACGAAAATGGACATTTCTGAAATTGCACGTCAAGCGATACTTGAAATGATTTTTAATGACGATGCGGACTTGGCGGCTTATGAAAAAGCCATCGCTGAATACAAGAAAAATCCTGTGACTTGTACTCACGAAGAACTTTTGAAAAAGCTGGGCATGGCATGAAAAGTTTTCACGTTGACTACACGCCCGATGCTCAAAAAATTATTGACAAGCTCGACAACTCGATTCGTACAAGAATTCTCGATTAGATAAATAAAAATCTTGAAGGTTGCGAAAACCCTCGTTTGCACGGAAAAGCTTTGAAAGGAAACTTAAAGGGGCGTTGGCGTTATCGTGTCGGTGACTATCGGATAATCTCCGAAATTCATGACGACAAAGTTGTTATTTTGGTTGTCGACGTTGATAAAAGGAACGACGCATATAAATAAAATTTCCCCGTCCACGCCGGCGGGATTTTTTTAACGGAGGCGATAATTTGATTGACGAAACGATTTCTGCGATTGCGACTTCGGCGGGCAATGCGGGCGTCGGAATTGTGCGACTGAGCGGCGAACGAGCGATTGACATTGCCGACAAAATTTTTTTCGCGCTCAACAAAAAGTCGTTGACTTCTGCGAGCGAACGAGAAATTTTTTTCGGGCACGTGAAAAATTTTTCGGGCAAAATCGTCGACGAAGCGATTGCTTTGGTAATGCGCGAACCGAAGTCTTACACGCGTGAAAACGTCGTTGAATTGCAATGTCACGGCGGCTCAGTCGTCCTGCGCGAAGTTTTAAAGTTGACCTTCGAGGCGGGCGCACGTCCTGCACAGCGCGGCGAATTTACCAAGCGAGCATTTCTCAACGGACGAATCGATTTGACGCAAGCGCAGGCAGTTTTGGACGTAATTCAAGCGAAAACTTCAGTCGCTTTGACTGTCGCACAAAATCAGCTGGCGGGACGCACGTCACAAACGATACGCGAAATTCGGCAAGCAATTTTGAATTCCGTCGCGCACATTGAAGCGATAATCGATTTCCCCGAAGACGATTTGGACGACGTGACGATTGCCGAAGTCGACAAAAATATTTCCGCGCAGGTTGAAAATCTTGACGCACTGTTGAAAAATCAATCGGCGGGAAAAATTCTTCGCGAAGGTTTGGAGACTGCAATTATCGGCAAACCTAACGTCGGCAAGTCCAGCCTGCTGAATTTTTTCGCGAAGACCGAACGCGCAATCGTTACCGAAATTCCCGGCACGACCCGCGACCAAATTGAAGAATTCGTAAACGTCGACGGAATTCCGCTGAAAATTGTCGACACGGCGGGCATTCGCAATTCATCTGACGCAGTCGAAAAAATCGGCATTGAACGTGCAAAAACCTGCGCGCAACGTGCCGAATTGATTCTTGCGCTGTTTGATTCTTCGCGACCGCTTGACGACGAGGACGCAGAAATTTTTAAACTTCTGCCCGACCGTAACGCGATGGTTTTGCTCACGAAAACCGACTTGCCTGAAGTCACGACTGTTGAAGTGCTTGCAAAAAAAATTCCCGCCGCGCAGGTGATAAAAATTTCTCTGCACAGCGGAAGCGGTGTCGACGAAATGTTAAAAACAATTTCCGAACGCGTCGGCAAAATCGATTTCGAGATGAGTTTTGTCCGCGACGAACGCGAAGCCGATTTACTTCGTCGTGCCGTCAATCATCTGCGCGAAGCTCAAAAAACGATTCGGCTGAATATCGGGCTTGATTTTGTGTCGATTGACTTGCGTGCCGCTCTTGAATGTTTGAGCGAATTGACGGGCGAGTCCGTGACCGAAGACGTGCTTAACGAAATTTTTTCAAAGTTCTGTGTCGGCAAGTGAACTGCAATGCGTAATGCGAAATGCGTAATGGAAGCCACCGCCGTCACAATTACGAATTATGCATTGCATAAAAAAATCCCCAACGTTTTGAACGTCGGGGAAATTTTTTTCAATGTTTTAGCGTCTCAAGTTCATGTTCAAGCCTGCGAACTTTTTCGAGCAGTTCCGGAATTTTTTTCAGCGACGCTTGCAGTTTAAGCCAATCGCCGTGAGATTGTATAGGGAAGCCCGCGCCGAAAAAATTCGGTGGCATATTTTTTGAAATGCCCGACCGTGCCGCGTAAACCGAATTGCCGCCGATTTCGATATGCCCGACCGTGCCGACTTGCCCGCCGAAAGTCACGTTGTCGCCGACAATCGTCGAGCCGCTGATTCCGGTCTGCGCAACAATCAAACAGTTCGCACCGATTCGGCAGTTGTGAGCAATGTGGACGAGATTGTCAATTTTCGTGCCGTGCCCGATAATCGTCGAGCCCATTGCTGCCCGGTCAATGCCGACATGCGCGCCGATTTCCACGTCGTCTTCGACAATGACGTTGCCGACCTGCGGAATTTTCGTGTGAACGCCTTTTGATGTTGTGAATCCGAATCCGTCCGCGCCGATAACCGCTGAGCTGTGAACGACACAACGCTTGCCGATTGTGCAAAATTCGCGAACGGTGACGCTTGAATAAATCACGGTGTCCGCGCCGATTTTCGCCTGTTGTCCAATGTAAACGTGCGGATAAATTATCGCGCCCGCGTCAATTTGTGCTCCGTCGTCGACAACGGCAAAAGGCATAATCGTCACGTTTTCGGCGAGCGTTACATTTTTGCCGATATGCGCTTTGGAATTTATGCCGACGGGAATTTCAAGTTTCGGCGTGAACATTTCCAGCAACTTCGCGAAAGCCGCACGCGGATCGTCGACTTTAACGGCAGGTTTCGGAAAATCTTCAACGTCACGCGGAATCAAAACTGCAGTCGCCCGCGAATTTTTTGCCTCGTCCAAATGCGGCGGCACCGCAAAAATTAAATCGCCCGCTTGTGCAAGTTTGATATTCGACAGACCGCTGACTTTCGTTGCTCCGTCGCCCAAAAGTTCACCGTCAACCAGCTGTGCAACTTCGTATAAAAATTTTTCCATGATTGTCGCCTGCTTATTGCATCTTCTTGATGACTTCGTCGGTAACGTCAATCGCGCCGTGGAAAATCATTTTGTCCTGCGCGGAATTGCTGATGACAACGTCAATATTTTTTTCACGGGCAATTTCTTCGAGTACAACGTCGAGCCGATTTTTAATTTGTGACGTGTAAGCGCGGTTGATGCCTTCAAGTTTGCGTTGAAGTTCCAACTGTGCTTTGGCAACGTCTTCTTCGGTCAAGCCGGGCTTGTTGGCATATTCTTTCTCGAAATTGTCCTGGATTTCTTTGGCTTTGGTTTCCGCCTCGGTCATCAAAGTTTTCACGCGTGGGGCTTCTTCCATGATTTTGCTCACGTCAACGGAGGCGATTTGTCCGTTGCCGCAACCCATAATCAGCAAAGAGGCACTCAACAGAGCCGTCGCCGCCAACTTTTTTATCAAATTCATTGTCCAACACTTCTCCTCAAAATCAATGCGTAACGCGAAATGCCGACGGTGATTATTAATTAAGCATTCATAATTCCTAATTCCTAATTCCTAATTGCATTTTCAACGCCGCTTAATTTCTTTTATCAATTCGTCCGTCAAGTCAAGCGTTTTTTTCGTCAGGAAAACAACCGCGCCCGTGTGTTCCGGGGCTTTGAGTTCAAAATTTTTTCGCGGTCGTTTCAACCAAAATTTTTCGTCGTCGAAAGGCGCACGCTTGACTAAAAGCAATTCCAATTTGTGAACGGACGCCAACATCATTGCTTTATCGACGATTGAATTTAAAATTTTTTGCTCAAGTTCCGCACGCTCGTTGCCGACTTGTTGCACCGCCGACAAAAGTTCTTGCCTGCGAAATTGCCGCTCTTCAATGTCGCGGATTGACTGCTCCATTTGTTGGCGGTTTCGTTCGGCAACTTCACTTTGCTTTTTGCGCGACTGTTCGTCAACTTCGCGTTGCAATCTGTCAGCTTCGGCTTTCAAATGCTGTTCTTCCACAGACGTTGAATCCACTACGAATTTTTCAATTTCCGCCATCCACTCGTCGAGTAATTTTTTCTGCGCGGCGTTGCGTCTGAATTCGACATCTTCAAGTTGTTTGAGTAATTCGTTGATTTGTTCCTGCGTCAATTGCAAATTGTCCGCGTTCTGCAACTTGAGCTGAATGTTCAAGTTTTCGGTCATGAATTCATCGCGAACTTTGTTGCGCCGTTCAATGTACTGCGGTTCACTTTTCTTGCGATATTCCTCAGCCATTAACTTTTTACGCATTTCCAATTCGGCAAGTTGACTCATGACCGCCTGCGCATTTTTCTGCCACGCCGCTTCGTCGAAGATTTTTTCGTTGACGGCGGGCGATTCAGGTTTCGGCAGTTGCACGACGCGCATTGCCTCGTTGAGTTCCAAACGCAACCGCAATTCCTTCGCCTGCAATTCGGCAAGCTGCTGACCGTCGGGGTGATAATTTTGAATTTCGTCAAGATCGATTACTCCGACGCCTTGAGCTTGTTTTGGTGCGGGCTGTTCGATTTTTTCTTCGACGGGCTTCGCGGGAGGCTCCGTTGTTTGGTGGAAATAAAGACCGCCGCCGATTAACGCAATGATTGTTGCCGCCGTCCAGGCTCGGTAGTTTGACATTGCCGCCTCCCAAAAAAAATGGCTAGCGATTAGAAATTTTCACTAATCACTAACCACTGAATAGCCGAAATTATTTTTTGCCGAGTTGAGCGATAACGTCTTGGGTTATGTCTTGCCCGCCGTAGACAACCGCCGCTTTGTTGATGACAACCGCAAGCCCTTTTTTATCGGCAACGGCTTTAATCGCAGTTTGAATGGATTGTTCAATCGGCGCGAGCAATTCTTCCTGCTTCTGGCGAATTCGGTCTTGGCATTGCAGATAGTAATCCGCCTTTTCTTGGTCGTTCATGCCGGCAGATTTTTCTTCGAACTCCTTGCGGATATCGTTGATTGTGGTTTCCATCTGGCTTTGCAGGTTTTGAACTTCGGGGTGCGCCATTGAAACTTGTTGCATGTCGACGACGCCGACCGACGACGAACTTGCCGCAGACGCAACGTTACCGGTTTGCGTCAAAGCGAGCGCGACAACGCTGCCGATGAAAATTACCGCAATCAAAATGCTGACAATCCTGACCTGTTTCTTTTCCAATTTTATCATTCCACATACTCTCCTTAAAGACGGTTGACCTTGTAACGCCGCAGATTATAGCAGACGCGGTTGTCCATTGCAAACCGAAATTTCGCGGTTCAGAAAATCATCTTTTCAAGAATTTTTTCGATGCCTTTTTGAATGCCCGATTCGCGGACGATTTGCAACATGTTGCGCGTGCTTGCGTACATGTCGTAGTTCAATTTGCCGATTTCTTCGGCGGCGATTGTCAAAATCGGGCGCGTGCATTGATTAACGTCAAAGTGAAGAACGCTCAATTCGTTTTGAACTGTGGCAAAAATTTTCGCCACTTCGCCGAGTTTTTCGTCGGGAATTCTCAAACCCGATTTGCGTTTGTTTGCGGCAGGGTAAGGACGATTCGCCTTGCCGTTAACGGTTTTGTGTTGAAGTGACCCCGACGCAAGATAAACATTTTTCGCCATGAGCTCACCTCATTTTTGATGCAGGAAGAATGCTTTTGCCTCACGAGTCTCGAATTCGATTTTGCTTTTTTCGCTGAGCTTGTTGCCGCCGATAACGTAAGCGACCGCCTTGCACCAATCGCGAGTCAACGCTTCGTCAAAGCCGAGGCAATAGGCGAAATCGATAATGTTGGGCAGTTCGTTGTTGTAAATTTCGTCCGAGACCGCCGCGCTGAACAGGAGCCAGAAAATCAAACGATAAAATTCGTTAAAGCTTTTGTTCGCGCCGGGTTTGTTCTTCAAGTCGCGGTAGAGATTGATGATGCCTTGCTCTTCGACGATTTCGAGCGGGCTGGACTTGTCGGGATTGAAATTGACTTCCATGACCGAAACAAAAACGTCGGAATTGTAACGCTTGAGCTGATTCGAGTAGTAAGCCTTGTACTTCGTGCCCGTGCCGCTGAACATGAAAATTCCGCCCGAACGTCCCGAAAGATAGCGGTCAATGTCCTGAAGCATTGCGCGAAACTTTGTCAACTTCATGTCGGTTGATCCGGAGCCTGTGCTTTCCTGTTGCCGTAATGCCATAAGATATTCCCTCCACAAAATTTTTGGATGATTCTTTGTATGTATATTACCAGATAAAATTCATACCTTCAAGCCGCCGAAAAAATTTTTACGCGACGATTTTTCCGGTACAGTGACGAAAAAATTTTTACGCGAAGATTTTTCCGGTACGGTGACGAAAAAATTTTTACGCGAAGATTTTTCTGGTATAATGACGAAAAAATTTTGCGGGAGGTTTTACGTCATGAATTTGAAGAAAAAATTTCTGTCCGCAGTGACGGCGGCGACGTTGGTCGTTTCGTTTATATTCGGCACGCCTGTCGCTCAAGCGTCATTAATCGGCACGGCAATCGGTATCGGTACAACACTCGCCGAAGGTGCGGCAATGAGAAAACAGGTCAAAGAAATCATCAAGAAATTCAACGAGACACCCGAAGGGCAAGAAGCGTTGTATCAAAATTTCCGCGAAAAGCAAGGTGTTGACACGACGCCCGAATACAACGAGCGACTTGATATAATCATGGCGAACTTGACTCGCGGAGTTGCGGCCGTCGACCCGTCAATCAAAGACAAGCCGTATAAATATTTTGTTGCCGACAACGACGCGTTGAACGCCGCCTGCGCAATGGGGCACGTCATGATGGTCAATCGCGGGACGTTCAAAGCATTGCCGAGCGAAGACGAAATTGCCGCCATTGTCGGGCACGAGATGGGTCACGGGCAACTGAATCACGGTGTCAAAAGCCTTGAAAAGCAAGTCAACCAAAGAATCACTTCCGGTTTGGTCGGTGCCGCAATCGGCGGGGGTGCGATAACTTCTTTGATTGCGGATGTTGCGCTCAATAATATGGACGCTCACAAAGATAAAAAATTCGAGACGCAAGCCGACTTGATAAGTATCGATTATCTTGTCAACACGCCCTACAACATTGGAGCGACGGCGGCGGTCATGCAACGGTTCGTTGAACTGTCAATCGGCAAAGAACGTTCAAGATTGACTGCAATATTCAAACCGAGTGATCATCCCGACAGCGCAAAACGTCGCGATGCCGCAGCTAAAAAACTTTTCGAGTACAGCGGCAAGCATGTAGAAGTTAAAAACGGCGTCGTCAGCGTCAACAAAAAAACTTTCATGAAACCCGTTGCCTCGTCGACAATGTCGGGCGCGGAACGTTCTTATTTCGTCATGGGAAATTTGGCGCGTGCTTTCCACGACGGGCAAAATAAAAACGAAGCTACCGTTGTTAACGGAACTGTCATGCTCGGCAATCAGGAAATTGTCACACCGCTTGAAGGCGACGAAGACGCGCAGGTTATAGCTGACAGATTAAATTCCTTGAAGTGATTCACAAACTCGGTCGCTCGCAACTTGAGCGGCTTTTTTTTTGTGCAAACCAGGGGCTGTTGGTAAATTAATTGACGCCGAACTTGAGGCCGGAATGGGCAAATGCGCGCTGGCAAGCATTTGCGCCTCGTCCGCAATTGAAACAGGATGTGAAATTTGCGGGCATGAGCTGACCTAACTGTTCCCCCGCTTTTAAAGCGGGTCTTTGGGCAAGCAAAGAAAAGTTGATTCAAAAACTCAGATTAACGATTGCACAAATCGAAGCAATAAACTTCGACAATTTACCAACAGCCCCAAATCCAAACCTGCCGAAAATTTTTTAAGCCGTTGTGACATTTTTTACAGTGTGATACAATTCGCCCGTGTTAAAATGAAAAAAATTTACGGGAGGTGAGCGGTGTTGATACCTGCAGATATTCTGAACGTGCCGCTCTTCAAGGGACTGTCTCGCAGCGAAATCGAAAAGTTTGTCAATTTCACAGGCACGACGTTTAAAACTTATCCTCGCGGCGAAAGAATTTTGGAAGCGTATAAGCCCAACGCAAACATTGGAATACTCGTCACGGGCGAAGCGCAAATTTTGTCGCTCGATTGGCTCGGCAACGAAACTGTCGGGCACGTAATCGACAGCGGCGCAATTTTCGGGACGGTATCGGCAATTCTCGGCGAAGATTTAATCGCGACAAGCGTGCGGCTCACGACTGAAGCAACGGTGATGTGGATACCTTATCGCTCGCTTTTAATCGCGGGTCCGAATCTCGGCAGAACGCACGGCGTTGTTATGAAAAATTTGCTCGAAACGTTCAGCCGCAAAAATGTTTTGATGATGCAAAAAGTCGAATTGCTGTCGCAGAAAACTTTGCGCGAACGAGTAATTTTGTATTTGATTCAGCACGAAAAACGTCAAGAATCCGAATGGGTCAAAGTTCCGGGTCGCGTGCAATTTGCCAAAGAACTTGAATGCAATCGTTCGGCGTTGACGCGGGAAATTTCGCAAATGCAGGCTCAAGGTCTCGTTGAAGTCGACGGGCACTTGATGAAACTCAACAAGGACAAAATTTCGTGACGGGAATTTTTTTCGACGCGGTGACTTTGAGTTTCGGCAAGCGCAAAATTTTCGACAACGTGACGTTGAAATTCGATTGCAGAAAAATTTTCGGCGTCACGGGTGCGAACGGTTCCGGCAAGTCAACTTTATTGAAACTTGCGGGAAAAATTCTTCACCCCGACAGCGGCACGGTAAATTTCCCCGACAACGCGCAGATTGCGGCACTGTCGCCCGAAATGAAAATTTACGACGCGTTGACGGCCGTGGAAAATCTGAAGTTCTTCGCACGCCTGCGCGGAAAAATTTTGTCCGACGAAAAAATTTTTGAACTCGGTCGACGCACGGGCTTGGACATGAAAACTTTCGGCAACGAACGCACGGAAAATTTTTCAACCGGTATGCGACAACGTTTGAAATTCGCGATTCTGCTTGCCGTCGATGCGGATATTTGGCTACTCGACGAACCGACTGCCAATCTCGACGACACGGGGCGCGAAAATTTTTTTGCCGAAATTCAGGCCGCCAAATCCGAAAAAATTATTTTGCTTGCGACGAACGACGTTGCGGAGGCTCAAATTTGCGATGAAATTATTCGGCTCCCGATGTGATTGCGTGCTTGCGATTGTCCGAAAAGATTTTCTGTTGAACTTGCGGCGACGGGCAACTTTCGCGGCAATGATGATGTTCGCGTTGACAACGGTGGCAAGTTTGAGTTTGTCGACGGGCGGCGCGATTCTCGACGAAAAATTTTTGGCGGCAATTTTATGGGTCGTGATATTTTTCGCGGCAACTGCGGGACTTTCCGGCACTTTCGACGACGAAGCGCAGGCGGGAACTTTATCGACACTGAAACTTTACGGCGACGCGCAGGCAATTTTGTTCGGCAAAATGTTCGTTTCGATGCTGTCGTTGCTGGCGTTGACAATTTTTATCCTGCCGATATTTTGCGTGCTGTTCGATGTCAACGTCGAAAAAATTTTCCTGTTGCTCGCGACGATTTTATTCGGATTAATCGGGCTTGCGGCGGCGGGTACGTTGACTGCGGCGTTGACGACTTCGGCAAAAATCAAAGGCGGCTTGTTCGCGATATTGCTGTTCCCCGTGACGTTGCCGATATTTTTGCCCGCGATTCGGCTGACGGAAATTTCATTCACGTCCGCGCAGGTCGATTCAAGTTTGCTCGTCGTGATTGGCGCGTTCGACACAATTTTGATTTTGGCAAGTTCAATTCTGTACGATTACTTGTGAGGTATCATGAACAAAATTATTTTTCTGCTGACGACGGGAATTGTCGCGGCGGCACTTTTAAAAAGTGCCCAAACAGCTGGTGTAATCCGCAACGTTTCAACAGTTTCAGCTCGTCACCGCGTTTAAATGTGTTCGACTATTCATGAGGAAAAATTTTCATGAACAAAATTATTTTTCTGCTGACGACGGGAATTGTCGCGGCAATTATTTTTTTTGTCCCGCCGATTAAAGGTTTGGGCGAACTCGCGAAAATAATTTTTTTCCACGTGCCGACGGCTTGGGTTTCGGTCGTTGCATTTTTTTCGAGTGCATTTTTCGCGTCGAAATTTTTGCGGACAAATAATTTTTCGTTCGACGAATTGAGCGCACGTGCGGCAAAGTTGGGATTTGTTTTCGTGTTGCTGTCGACGATAAGCGGCGCGATTTTCAGCAAGTTGACTTGGGGCGCGTATTGGAATTGGGATCCGCGACAGACGACAATTTTCGTGCTGATTTTGATTTACGGCGCGTATTTGACGTTGCGGGCGGCAATCACCGACGAAAAAATTCGCGCAAAAGTTTCGGCTGTCTATTCGCTGTTGAGCGTGCTGACCGTGCCGTTTTTGGTTTTCGTAATTCCGCGCATGTATTTTTCGTTGCACCCGTCGCCAATCAGTTCGTCCGGCGTCGAAATGGATTCGGAAGTTGTAATCGTGCTCGTTGCCGCCGTCGTCGACGCAACTTTAATTTTCGTGCGATTAATGCGGAGGTGATTGACTTTGCGAAAAATCTGCGCGGTATTGTTTGTGACGGCGATAATTTTCGTCGCGATAATTTTCATGTTGCCCGAACCCGAAGGCTTCCCGATTTTGGAATATCATCAAGTGACGGACGAACAACTTGATCCGGTATATGAAGTCTACAACGTGCCGCCCAAAGAATTTTCCGCACAGCTGGATTTTTTGCAGTCGGAAGGTTACACGACAATAACGTTGCAAGATTTCATGCGCGCAGTTCACGGCAAAGCGACATTGCCCGAAAAACCGATTGTGCTGACGTTCGACGACGGTTACGCGGACAATTACACGACGATGTTGCCGATTTTGGAAGCGCACAAAATGACGGCGGTTGTCTACGTCATCACAAACGAAGTCGGCAAAAAAAATTACATGTCGCTTGACCAACTCAAGGACATGCAACAACGCGGAATCGAAATCGGCTCGCACACGTCGGATCATCTTGCGCTGACTTCACTTGACGCCGAAACGCAATTCGGACAAATTCATTACTCGAAAAGATTTTTGGAATGGAGCGGACTGTCGACGATTTACAGCTTGTCTTACCCGAACGGCGCGTTCAACGACGAGATAATCGAAATTCTCAAGCGCGAACAATATTTGACGGCGGTGACGGGCGACGCGGGCTTAAACACGCTCGAAACAAATCCGTACAAACTTTATCGCGTGCACATTCGCAAACCGCGTTTCGGGCTGACCGAATTTAAATTTCGACTGTTCAAAGCAAAATTTTTCGCCAAACTGCGGAACTTATTTTAAGCCCTGTGTGCAGAATTAATTGCGTCGGCGACAAATTCAACGTTCGTGCCGATACGTCAATATTTAAAAGGTCATTTGCGCCGAAACGCAACAAAATCGCCGTAGCGGGCAACACCGCAACGGGTAAGCCTTGCCGACGATTTGAAGTTTTTCAAATATCATCAATCAATCACCGTCATTTTTTAAAAATTCTCGGCACACGCGACGAAATCAGGCAGGTGACTTCGTAATTAATCGTGCGCAAATGTTTCGCGGCGTCGTCAATCGAAATTAAATCCGAGCCGAACAAAATCACTTCGTCGCCGACTTCGACGCCGTCAACGTCCGTCACGTCAATCATCGTTTGATCCATGCAGACGCGTCCGGCAATCGGCGCAAGCTTTTTGCGAATCTCGACGTGAAAATTTTTGTAAGCGCGAATGTAACCGTCAGCATAACCGAGCGGCAACGTTGCGATAATCGAATCACGTTTCGCGACGAATTCACGACCGTAACCGATTGACGTTCCCGCAGAAATTTTTTTCACGTAAGCGACGCGGGCAACCAATTTCATTGCGGGACGAAGTTCAATCGTGCGGTGAACTTCGTCCGACGGATACAGCCCGTAACTGATAATTCCCGAACGAACCATGTCGAAATGCGCTTCGGGAATTTCCAAAATCGCGGCTGATTCGGCAATGTGACGAATTTTTATGTCGACGCCCGCCGAACGAATTTTTTCCGCAACGTCCGCGAAAATTTCAATCTGTTGACGCGTAAAAGTTTTGTCGGATGAATCTGCGTCCGCGAAATGCGAAAACACGCCTTCAAGTTCGACGTTCGGCAACGCGGAAATTTTTTTCGCAAGGGCAACCGCATTGTCGGGAGCAATTCCGATACGTCCCATGCCGGTTTCAATTTTCAGATGAACTTTTGCGAAACGATTGAGTTTGACGGCGGCGGCGGAAATTTTTTCGGCAAGTTCAAAATCCGCAACCGTTTGAGTCAAATTATTTTCGACGACAATTTCTGCGGCAACGGGCGGCACCAATCCCAAAATCAAAATCGGCACGTCGAAACCTGCGCGGCGAAGTTCCAAACCTTCATCGACAGTTGCGACCGCCAAAAAATTCGCACCGCACTCAACGGCAACTTTTGCAACTTCAATCGCACCGTGCCCGTAAGCGTTTGCCTTAACAACGGAGCATAATTTCGACGCGGGATTGAGATGTCGGCGAATCTCGGTAAAATTGTGTCGAATGGCGTCAAGATTAATTTCGGCACAAACATCGCGAAGCAACATAAAAAAAACTCCTTTCGAGGTGAGGAAATGAAATTTAACGAATTCATGAGCGCGCTTGACGACGAAGTTAAACACGTCTGCCTTTTGAGCGGCGACGAAAATTATTTCATCGACAAGGCACGCGACAAAATTTTTCATCGGCTCAACGTCGACCCGAAAACCGAAGTGATGACGATTGACTGTGACACGAAGCCCGAAATTTCCAAGATTATCAACACGATTGACGCTGTGCCGTTTTTCAGCGAAAAAAATATCGTGCTCGTCAAAAACGCGTCAATTTTTTTCGGCAGTGAATTCAAGTCCCCGCGTCTTGAAAAAGTTTTGCGGGACATGCAACCGAAAAATTTCGTGATTTTCGTCGTGAAGTCAGCGGACAAGCGACGCAGGTTTTACAAAATTATTTCACAAGTCGGCGCGGTGCTTGAAGCGGATTCGTTGCGCCCGTGGGAAGTTGACGACTGGTTAAAGACAAAACTTAAATCGCTCGGCAAAATCATGACCGGTGACGCGTGGAAATTTTTTAACGAACGACTGGGAATTTTGCCGGAAATTTCGCTGTGGAGTTTGGATAACGAACTTGAACGGGTTGCGCTCAACGTCGCGGGCAAAGAAATAACGGCGGCCGATTTGCGAAAAAATTTGCTCTCCCCGCCCGAAGTCTCAAATTTTTCGCTCACGGATGCCGTCGACGAAAAAAAAATTCAAAAAGCCGTTTACCTGCTTAGAGTTCAAGCGAAAGTTCCCGCGAAAATTCTTGTGGCGACAACTTTGCTCGTGCGTCACGTGCGGCAACTGATTCGCGCAAAATTTTTCATGGCACGCGGCGTCAAAGGTCGAAAATTGGGCGAACCGCTCGGAATGAATCCGTATATCGCGCAAAAACTCGGAGCGAACGCCGAAACTTATCCGTCGAAACTTTTGCAAGAAATTTTTTTGGAATTGGCAGATGCTGACTTTCTGTTGAAAACCGGACGCGCCGGCGCGGAAGTTTTGGAACGAATCGTAATCAAACTTTGCCAACGGTGACAATTAGTAATTTGAAATTCGTAACGCGAAATTAGGAGCCGTCACGGATGACGGCTCCGCCCGCAGTTGAAACAGGACGTTTCACCTGCGGGCACAAGCGGCACGCGTAGCCGACTACTCCGAATTGCGACAACGTATCCGCCCTGCGAGGGGTCTTTTCTTTTGCAACTTTTCTTTGGACAAGCAAAGAAAAGTTGATTCAACAAACGCAATTTCGACGAACGCGCCGAATCGAAGTCAACCGCCGGTTTAAACAACCACTAATTCGGCAACCGTGGCATTTGCGGCACGAACCAAATCTTGCGGCGACAAAACAATTTGCATCCCGCGTTGTCCCGCGCTGACGGAAATTTTTTCCAACGTCAAAGCACGTGCGTCGACAAACACGGGATAATTTTTTTTCGCGCCCAAAGGTGAACAACCTCCGCGAACGTAGCCCGTCAACGGCAAAAGTTCTTTCAGCGCAATCATTTCGACGGATTTATTTGAGCTTGCCCGCGCCAAAGCTTTCAAGTCGAGTTCATCGCCGCCGCCGATAACCGCCATGATAATTCCGGTTTTGTCGCCGCGTGCAACCAAAGTTTTAAAAATCATTTCGATATTCAAGCCCGAAACCTGCGCGACGTGAACGGCGGACAAGTCGTTTTCGTCGACCTCGTAAGTTTTAATTTCGTAATCGATGCCCAACCCGTCAAGAATTCTTGCGGCGTTGGTCTTTTTAATTTTCTTGGACAAAAAATTTCCTCCTTAACCGTCGCGCCCAAAAATTCGCTCGGCGTCGGCAATCAGACGTTGAAAATTTTTGTCGGGCGGCAATTCGAGTTCGTCAAACATTTTTATGGCTTTGAAACCATATTTAGTGGACTCGCCGGTAGCCAAACTTTTTTCGACGAATTTCAGAAGGCCGTATGCAAAAGCATTTTTGAATTCGGGATTAATGGCGTGATGATTTTTCGCCGAATAAACCAAAAGCTCATGAACGTTGTTTAATTGAAAGTTGGAAAATTTTTCGGCGACACGAAGCGAATCTTGCACTGCCAATTCAAGAATTTCAATGGAGCGCGACGGATTTTTTTTGACGGCAATTTTCCAAATCTCAATCAGCAAACTTGGGAACGTGTTTAAATTCACCGTGCCGAAAAAAATCCTTAAAAATCGCTGAACCGCCTCGGTGATTTTGTCGGCCTGCAACAAACAACAAATTTGTTCCAAAATGCTACGCGTATCGTTGAAACGTTCGTTGAACGAAAAATTTTTGTCGCGATAAATTTTATCGACAAAACCGGTTAAATCTTCGTGACGGTCGTATTGGTGAACGACAGCCGGAATACCTCCGTCACCACGCAAAATAAATTCGCCGCGAGTTTTGTTGTCCTCAATCAATCCGTTTGTGAAAATCGCGCCGCTTTGAATATCAAGCTCGAAAATATTTTCAATCGGCAACAAACCGTTGTAAGCAAGATAATTCATCGTGGCTTGGTCGAAAATTTCCGTTGTCTTGTACTCAAGAATTTTCCACAACTCACGGCAAAAAATTTTCACAGCTTTGGCAGAACCTATAACCGTGCCGCAACAAATGATTTTCTTGTCGACGAGTTTGTCCGCCTCGATTTTGCCGAAACCGGAAACAAGCCAATCATAATTTATTTTGTTGCCGAATTTGCTGCCGCGAATGTCGTCGGCTTCCGTCACGCAACCGAGCCAATTTGAAACGCCTTTGAACTGTTCAAAAATGTCGGCTTGAAAAATCACGTCGCGGGTGTCGGTGATAAAAATTTGTTCATATTTGTCGCCGTGCACGTCAAGAAAGTCGCGGAAAATTTTCCAGCGCGTGTTGTTCGGAATGCCGTCAATTTCATAGGGAAAATTTTTGAGCGTGACTCCGGCGCGAATCAGTTTGTCGCAAGTGAAATACGAAATTTCGTCGACGAAAAGCACAAGTTCCGCGCTCGGACAATTTTTTATAAACGAATTAACGAACGGTTCCAATGTGCACCAATCGTAACCTTTCGCGACGCCGAGAACTAAATTTTTCATTGAATGATTGTCTCCAGCGCGATTTTAATCATGTCGTTGAACGAAGATTGCCGCTCTTCGGCGGTGCAAAATTCTTTCGTCAACAGATGGTCGCTGACCGTGAAAATTGCCAACGCTTGAACATTTTCCGCCGCCGCCGTCAAATAAAGTGCCGCGCTCTCCATTTCGACAGCCAAAATTCCGTGACGACGCAATTTATCGTTGAAAGTATTTTTCCCGTCGCCAAAAGTTCCGTTAATGTCGTCGTAGTCGTTATAAAATAAATCCGTGCAGATGACATTGCCGACTTTCACGGGCAATTTCAAACGCTCCGCGACGTTGACCGCCTTGCGAAGTAAATCGAAGTCCGCGAGCAATGAAAAGTTCACCGCGTCGCCGAAAGTTTGTTTGACGATTGACGAATCGGTCGACGAACCTTGAGCAATCAAAACGTCGCGCAAATGAAGTTTTTCGTTCATGCCGCCGCAAGTGCCGACACGAATCAATTTTTTCGCGCCGTAAACGTGAATCAGTTCATGCAGGTAAATCGAAATCGACGGAATGCCCATGCCCGTCGCCTGCACGGAAACTTTTTCTCCTTTGTAAGTGCCGGTGAAGCCGAAAATATTTCTGATGGCAGTGTATTGATGAACGTTCGTCAAAAAATTTTCCGCAATGTTTTTTGCGCGGACGGGGTCGCCCGGCAACAAAACGCGTTCGGCAATTTCGCCGACTTTCGCTCCGATATGAATACTTGACATGGAATCAGGCTCCTTTCCAAATGTGTGGCTGTTGGGAATCAAAATAAAGTTCGCCGCAGTAAACGCCGCGAATTTTAAAAATTCTCGACGGTTCATGTCGACAACCTCCAAAAAATTTTACAGCGCGTTCAAAAGTTCGTCGCGGGAAACTGCGTAGGTGCCGACTTTCGCGACGACGACGCCCGCCGCAACGTTCGCAAGATACGCCGCAAATTCCGAATCGATTTTGCCCGCCAACGCCAACGCGAAAACTGCAATAACCGTGTCGCCCGCGCCCGAAACGTCGAAAACTTCCTGTGCACGCGCTTTGACATGTGAAATTTTTTCGCCGTCGACTAAAGTTAATCCTTCAGCCGAACGGGTGACGACAAGCCCGCGCAGGTTGAATTCGTCGATAACTTTTCGCGCAGAATTTTCAATTTCGGCGTCGACGTTCGGAATTTTTTTCGGCAATACGGCGTTGAATTCCTTTAAGTTCGGCGTGATAAAACTTGCGTCGAAATACTTTTGCCAGTTGTCGCCCTTCGGGTCAACGACGACTGATTTTTTTTGCGCACGACACGCGGAAATAATTTCGCGACAAATTTTTTTCGTGCAGACGCCTTTGCCGTAATCGGAAATAATCACCGCGTCGACGTTCGGCAGTTGTGCGGAAAAATTTTTTAACAGTTCGTCCGTCGCCGAAATGTCAAGTTCGCTTGCGTCCTCGAAGTCAAGACGAATCATCTGCTGATGTCCGCTTATCACGCGAATTTTCGTCGTCGTGGGCTTTGAAGTTTGAATCATGCCCGAAAAGTTCACACCGAGAGATTTCAGTTTACTTAAAAAAATTTCGCCGTGATTGTCGCGACCGACCTGCCCGATAATCGACGTTTGGCAACCGAGCAACGCCAGATTGTGTGCAACGTTCGCCGCGCCGCCGAGAGTTTCGCGAACTTCAAGCACGTGAGCAATCGGCACGGGAGCTTCGGGCGAAATGCGCGTGACTTCGCCGAAATAATATTTGTCAAGCATCACATCGCCGACAACCAAAATTTTACACGCAGGAATTCCGTCGGCAACAAAATTTTTCAGTTCGTCAATCATTCGCAGACCTCCCGCAAAAATTTTCGCAACGCAGGACACGCGGCAATAACGTTTGAACAGTTTGGAACTTAGGCGCGATAATTGGATGCAACGGTCGCTTTGAAAGCGACGGAACAGTTTGGATGATTAACACGCTCAAACAAATTGGATGCAACGTCACGTTGCTTTTCAGTTCGTCAATCATTCGCAGACCTCCCGCAAAAATTTTCGCAACGCAGGACACGCGGCAATAACGTTTGAACAGTTTGGAACTTAGGCGCGAAAATTGGATGCAACGTCACGTTGCCGCCGACAACCAAAACTTTGCACGCGTCGATTTTGTTCGCGACAAAATTTTTTAACTGCTCAATCATAAGCACGCCTCGAAAGCTTTTTCTGCCGCGTCGATTGTCCGCGAAATGTCTTCGTCGCTGTGAACTGCCGACATAAACAGCGTTTCAAATTGTGACGGCGCAAGATAAATTCCCTGCTCAAGCATTGCGGCGAAAAATTTTTTGAACTGCGTTTGATTCGCGGCGGCTGATTCGTCAAAGTTCGTTACGGGTTGTTCGCTGAAAAATATTCCGAACATTGAGCCGGCTTGCGGAGTTTGAATTTTTACGTCGACTGACTTCGCGGCAGATTTCAGACCGTCGACAAGTTTTGAAGTCTTCGCGATAATTTTTTCGGTCAAATTTTCTTCAAGCAACATCGTCAAAGTTTCAATGCCCGCAGTCATTGCCAACGGGTTGCCGCTCAAAGTTCCCGCCTGATAAATTCGTCCGTCGGGCGAAACGTTGCGCATGATTTTTTCGCGACCGCCGTAAGCCGCGCAGGGAAGTCCGCCGCCGATAATTTTTCCGAGACAAGTCAAGTCGGGCGTGATTTTATATTTTTCCTGTGCGCCGCCGAGCGAAACTCGAAAACCGCACATGACTTCATCGAAAATCAACAACGCGCCGAATTTTTCCGTCACGTCACGAAGTCCGCGCAGGAAATTTTCTTTAGGCAAAACAAGTCCCATGTTGCCCGCGACGGGTTCGACAATCACTGCCGCAATTTCTTCGCCGCATTGAGCAAAAATTTTTTCGACGGCAGATAAATCGTTGTACGGCAAAGTTATCGTGTCTTGAGCCGTGCCGCGAGTGACACCCGGGCTTGACGGTTCGCCGAACGTCGCCGCGCCGCTGCCCGCCTTGACAAGCAGTGAATCGCTGTGCCCGTGATAACAACCGACGAATTTGATAATTTTTTCGCGTCCGGTGAATCCGCGAGCAACTCTCAACGCGCTCATTGTCGCTTCGGTGCCGGAATTCACCATGCGCATGACTTCCATTGACGGGAAAATTTTTTGCACGAGTTTTGCAAGTTGCGTTTCAAGCAAAGTCGGTGCGCCGTAACTTGTCCCGCGTTCGACGGCATTTTTCAGCGCGGAAACAATTCGCGGGTGAGCGTGCCCCAAAATCAACGGACCCCACGAGCCGACGAAGTCAATATATTCGTTGCCGTCAATGTCGAAGATGTGCGAGCCTTTACCGTGCGAAATGAACGGCGGATTTGAATCAACGCTTGAATACGAACGAACCGGACTGTTGACGCCGCCGGGCATAAATTTTTTCGCTTCGGCGAACGCAACGGCAGATTTGGTTAAATTCACGTCAAGACCTCCTTAAAGCCAACTTGCAACGTCAATCGCGTGATAGGTGATGATGATGTCCGCACCTGCGCGTTTCATTGCCGTCAAGTTTTCGGTGACGATTCGGCGTTCGTCAATCCAACCGTTAATCGCCGCCGCTTTGACCATTGCATATTCGCCGCTGACATTGTAAACCGCCACGGGACGATTAATTTTTTCGCGAACTTTCGTCACCACGTCGAGATAGGCAAGCGCGGGTTTAATCATGATGAAATCTGCGCCTTCGTCAAGGTCGAGTTCAACTTCTTTTAAAGCTTCGCGAACGTTGGCACAATCCATTTGATATTGTTTCCTGTCGCCGAATTGCGGAGCGGAGTCGGCAGCGTCACGGAACGGAGCATAGTAGCCCGACGCGTATTTGACGGCATAGCTCATGATTGACACGTTGACGAAATTTTTCACGTCGAGCGCGTCACGAATGGCGGCAATTCGTCCGTCCATCATGTCCGACGGAGCAATAATATCCGCGCCCGCTTCGGCTTGACTGACGGCGACTTTCTGCAACAGTTTCAACGTCTCGTCATTGTCGACGTAATGCCCGCAAAGTTTGCCGCAGTGACCGTGCGAAGTGTATTGGCACAAGCACACGTCGCCGACGATAACCAATTCGGGCACGGCTTTTTTTATCGCGGTGATTGCGCGTTGCACGGGGCTGTTCATGTCCCAAGCCGACGAGCCGATTTCGTCTTTGTATTCGGGCAAACCGAAAACTTCGACGGCGGGAATGCCCAACGCTAAAATTTTCTTCGCGAGTTCGACGGCGTTATCAACCGACAAATGATAGCAATTCGGCATTGACGGAATTTCTTCGCGAACGTTTTCGCCCGCCACGACGAACAGCGGATAAATCAAATCTTTGACGCTCAAATTTGTTTCGCGAACCATCGAGCGTAAATTTTCGTTGAGCCGCAACCTGCGCGGTCTGAACTTAATCAATCGAATCATCTCCGTAAAAATTTTTTAACCTAATGCAACGTCCAAAATCATCATCAACACGAATCCGAATGCAAAAGCTATCGTGCCCGCGTTCGAGTGCCGACCTTCCGACATTTCGGGTATCAATTCTTCGACGACGACATAAATCATTGCGCCTGCCGCAAACGCCAACAGATACGGCAAAATCGGCACGACCGCACTTGCCGCGTAAATTGTTATCAACGCCGCGACAGGCTCAACCGCACCCGAAACCGTGCCCCAGAAAAAAGTCTGCAACTTCGGAAGTCCGCCGGCTCTGAGCGGCATTGAAACTATCGCGCCTTCGGGGAAATTTTGTATCGCAATGCCGATTGACAACGCCAACGCGCTCGCCGAAGTCACGCCCGATGTATCAGTCAGCCAGCCCGCATAAATCACGCCGACCGCCATACCTTCGGGGATATTGTGCAATGTCACCGCCAAAATCAATTTCGTTGTCCGCGACAATTTTAAAGGCAAACCTTCGGATTGTTCGTCAAAATGCATGTGCGGCGTAATTTCGTCGAGCACGAGCAAAAATCCCATGCCGATTAAAAATCCGACGCTTGCAGGCACGAACGACAAATTTCCCCAATCAATCGAACTTTCAAGCGCGGGTTGAAGCAGTCCGAAAAATGACGCCGAAACCATCACGCCCGCCGCGAAGCCCGTCAAAATTTTTCGCAGGTTAAGCGACAATTCCTTTTTCAAAACGAAGACAGTCGCCGCGCCCAAAGTTGTTCCGACGAACGGTAAAATTATTCCCTGTAAAATTTCAATCGTCATGGCGGTAAAATTTTTCAATCGCGTCAACAAGCCCGTCAATCGTAAATTCTTCCGCAATGATTTTCGCTTCGACGCCGAATTTTTTCAACGTGCCGGCGGTTATCGTGCCGATAGCGGCGGACGGAATTTTTTTCAACACATCGACGCCGTGAGCCGCAATGAAATTTTCGACGGTTGATGAACTTGTAAACGTCACCAAGTCAATCGAATCAAAATCAATCTGCGCGGGAGTTTCGGGAACCGTTTTGTACGCGGGCGCGACGGTGACATCAGCACCGAAATTTTTCAGCGCGTCGGGCAACACGTCACGGGCAATTTCTGCGCGGGCGATTAAAACTTTTTTGCCGACGACGAAATCTTTCAAGGCGTCCGCCAAACTTTCCGCGACAAAATTTTTCGGAACAATGTCCGCGACAATTCCGAAGCCCGAAAGTTTTTCAGCCGTCGCCGAACCGATAGCCGCAACTTTGCAACGTCCCAATGCCCGCGTGTCGAGTCCGTGAACTTTCAGCCGCTCAAAAAATTTTTCGACGCCGTTTGCGCTGGTGAAGATTAACCAATCAAATTCGGGCAAAATTTTTATCGCCTCGTCCAATGTCGCAAATTCGTCTGACGGCGGGGCGATTTTTATTGTCGGGCACTCGAAAATTTCCGCGCCCAAATTTTTCAGTCGGCTTGAAAGTTTCGACGCCTGAGCACGGGCACGCGTCACCAAAATTTTTTTGCCGAATAAAATTTTCGCGTCAAACCATTTCAACTGTTCGCGCAGGTTGACGACTTCGCCGACGACAAATATCGCGGGCGGTTGAATTTTCACGTCGGGAATTTTTGCCAACGTCGTCACGAAAACTTCTTGCGACGGTTTTGTTCCCCAACGAATCAGCGCGGCGGGAGTTTCGGGACTTCTGCCGTGTTCGATTAACTTCGTGACGATTTGCGGCAAGTTTCCGACGCCCATCAAAAAAATCAGCGTGTCGACAGCAGTGGCAAGTTTCGACCAGTTGATTGACGATTCGGGCTTATTTGGGTCTTCGTGCCCCGTGACGACCGCGAAACTCGTTGCAACGCCGCGATGTGTGACGGGAATTCCCGCGTATGCAGGAACCGCAATGGCACTTGTGACGCCGGGGACAATCTCGAACAGCAAATTATTTTCGCGCAGGGAAATCGCTTCTTCGCCGCCGCGTCCGAAAACAAACGGATCACCGCCTTTAAGCCGAACGACATTTTTATTTTTGCGCGCCGTGTCGACAAGCAGTTGATTTATTTCGGATTGTTTGAGCGTGTGACTGCCCGCCGATTTTCCGACATAAATTTTTTCAGCGTTCGGGCACAGATTTAAAATCGCGTCGTCCGCAAGTCTGTCGTAAATCACAACGTCCGCCGATTTTAAAAGTTCAGCCGCTTTGAGCGTCAACAAACCGAAATCGCCCGCGCCCGCACCGACAAGATAAACCATGTGATGACCTCCGATAATTTTTGCCGTGATTATATTTCCAAGCGCAAATTTTTTCAACGAATCAGCCCGCCGATAAATTTTTTCGTGCGTGAGTAACTTCGTTGACATGCGAAAATTTTTTCGCTAAATTAACCGCGAGGTGATTGAAATGACGGAGACGATAAGCATCACGTTCAGCGACGAAGACTTGAAAACTTTTAAAGAGACGACGGGAATGAGCATCGGCGATTGCATAAAAATTTTGATGAACAGCGTTAAATACGGCGGAAAATTGGAACTCGATCCGTTTTGGAGCGACGAAAATCAAATGTTGCTCAGAAAAATTCGCGAAGACGCCGAACACGGACGCAATATGCACGAACATAAACTGATTGAGGTCGAATGATGAAACTTTTATGGCATGATACGGCGTGGTCGGATTACATGTACTGGCATACGCAAGACAAAAAGACGTTGAATCGGATAAATAATCTGCTCAAAGACATCGACAGGAACGGTTACAACTGCATTGGCAAGCCCGAACCGTTAAGCAACGACAAAGCCGGCTGGTGGAGCGTCCGAATCGACGAAAAAAATCGCTTGATATTCAAAATCGAAAACGAAATCATTGAAATTTATCAATGCAGGACTCACTACGGCGACAAATAACAAAATCCCTTCGGCAAACGTCGGAGGGATTTTTTCGTTGCGAGTTTAATTTTTACCGTTGCCCCAAAAAGTGATTGACGAATTGTTGAGCCGTGCGCCCGTTGCGTCCCGAATGCGACATTTCCCAGCGCAAACCTTCAAGCCGTAATTTTTCGTCGTCAAGCTCGACGCCCTGCCGCTTTAACATGCTGCGAATAATTTCCAGATATTCGTTTTGCGTCGGCGCGGTGTAGTGAATTATCAAGCCGAAACGGTCGCTCAACGAAATTGTTTCGTTCGCGCTGTCGTCGCGGTAAAGTTCGTCTTGGTCGTCGCCACGGTCGCGCCACGTTTCGCGAATCAAATGCCGGCGGTTGCTCGTCGCGTAAATCAAAACATTTTCGGGACGGGACTCGACGCCGCCTTCAATCGCCGACTTCAAATGTTTATATTCAACTTCGGACTCCTCGAACGACAAATCGTCTAAGAAAATTATAAATCGCTTGCTCATGAATTGGCGTAACGTCTTCATGATTTCGGGCAGATTTTTCAACTGCGGTTTTGTAATTTGCACGAGGCGAAGACCTTTTGCGTAATATTCGTTGACCAAAGCTTTAACGCCCGAAGATTTTCCGGTGCCGCGTGCACCGACAAGCAAAACATTGTTCGCGGGCTTGCCGTCGACAAAAGCCGTTGTGTTGCCCGTCAAAAGTTCCTTTTGGTGCGCGTAACCAATTAAATCGTCAAGGCGAATTTTTTCAAAGTGATTGATGCCGACAATGTTTTTCGCCTCCGCGTCCCAACGAAACGCCCGATAAGCCGCGATTGCTCCGTAGCCGAATTTTCGATAATGTTCGATGAACGTGTAGGCAATTTCGGTCGCGCCCTTGAGATTTTCCAGACGCCGCCGCAGTTCGTTGAGTGATTCGTTTTGAATTTCGACGGTCGGTTTGTAGTCGTTCAAAATTTTTAATTCGCCGGTGACTTCGCCGCGCAGTATCGGCAACAAAATTTCCACGTCGTGTTTAAAAATTTCGCGCAGACTTTTGCCGATTTTGCCGCCCTGCATTTCGATTGACGTTGAAATTACATTCGGTTCGTGCGCAAGCAAATAAATCAGATACGTGCGATAAAGGTTGCCGCTCAAGCCGAGAGTTTCCGCCCGTTCGACAAGCCGCGCCGCAATTTGACTTTCGTTCGCCTGTCCGCCGAAAACTTCTTCGTCAAGCAAATTTCGGCAAACAATCAGTTCTTGCAAGTTCATAAAAAAATTCTCCCTAAAAATTTTAGTCAAGTAACGGGCACCAATCGGCGGTTCCGTGGCAGTGTGGGCAAATGTCGCAAGCCGCGCCGTGACAATCGCGTCCGCTGCCTTCCGCGTAATAATTATTGGCGTCGATTTCGCTATAATAATTGTCTTCGTCCGTAACGTCGCAACGCGGGCAACAGTCAATTTCTTTGATGAACGCCAAATTGCAACGAGTACAAACGTGATACTTGCCGGATTTTGAAACTCTGATGTATTTGTTTATCATTATAACTTCATCGGTCGTGCCGCGCCCGGAAGTTCCGGTGCTTTCGTGCTTTTGTGTCGAAGAATGCCGGACATTTTCTTTGTTCTGATGACATTGTTTCTGCGGCGGTAACCGTTGGATAAAATCTTTTCTGTTAAAATGGCAATTCGGGCACACGTTCAATTTCGGCGAAAATGCCGTTCCGCAACGCTTGCAGGTTTGCAAATTTATTCCGCGTTTTTTATAAGTATTCATGTTAAAGTTCCTTTCGTCAATGTAAAGCTGTCGATAATTTCGCCGTCGACTGTTTGAGCCGTCAAATTTATTTCGTTCGCGTCAACGTCAAGCACGATAAAACTTTCCGGCTCTTCGCGCAGATTCGGATAAGTCACGTCGTCCATGTCCGAAGGCGGCTCAACATATTTTTGGTCGCCCGCACGTCCGCATAAAATGTAAGTCGTGCCGTTCAAATTTTTTTGACGCGCAAAAATTTTTCCGCGATTTCGGTACGTGTGCAAATGCCCCGTGAAAACCAAATCAATTTCCAGCTCGTCAAATAAATCCGTGAACGCGTCGGCAATGTCGCTGAACTTGTCCTGCGCGTAGTCGTAAATATCTTTGTGCATGAAAACGATTTTCCACGGGCGATTGACGTTTGCGGCATCGCGTCGAAGAAAATATTCCTGCGCGTCGCGAAGTTTCGGCTTGAACTTGTCCAGCTCGGCAAATTGCGTGTTCAAAACAAAAAAATGCGCCGCACCGTAATCGAACGAATAAAAATAGCCGTCAAGATTTTTCGCACCATTGTCGGGCAACGTGAATTGATTCAGATAACCCGTCGGCAACGCGTTAAACCAATCGACGCCGTAACATTCGTGATTCCCCATGACGGGCGCAAAAATTCTGCCGGAAAAAATTTTCGTCGCCGCAAGGTGCCACGCCCGCCACTGATAATCTGCTTGCCCGTTGTCGACCAAATCGCCAATTATCGTCACAAGTTCCGCGTCGGGAAAATTTTCGTCAGCCGTGTCCGCCGTTCGTTGCCAAACGTCATAATGTTCACATTGCGAATCGGCAAAAATTATCATGCGAAATTGTCCGTCGCCCGCCGTCCGCAAATCTTGCCACGAAGTCGCCCGCTCGTCGGAAATGATTCGGAACTTGTACAAACTTTCGGGCTTGAGATTTTCCAAAGCGCACGAACAAATTAAATCGCGTTGCTCGACCGTCGCGAACTGTGCGGAATTTTCGCCGACAAGTTTATATTCAACTGAAAAATTTTCCTGCGAATCAATTTGCCACATTAACATTCGTGACGTGCGCGAATCTTTTGTGACAATCTGCCGCAAAAATTTTACGTTCGTCAACGGCTTGTAACCGTCTTGAGGCGTGTGAAGTTCGTCAAGCCGCTGCGCTTCCGCAAGTTTCGGGAAAAAATTTCCGAGTCCCAACGCGATTAAAATTTTCAGAAACAGTCGCCGACTCATTGTAAACCCTTCGCAAGACGTTCAAAAAATTTTTCGGGCAGGCGGCAAATTTTTCCGTCGTGCGTGAAAACGTTCGTCGAAGAACCTTCCGCCAAAATTTTTTCGTCACCCTGTCGGCGGATTTCGTAACGGAATTGCATCTTCGCTTTCGTCAACGATACGGCGATTGTTTTTATTTCAAGCAGGTCATCGAACAGCGCGGGCGCATGAAATTTCGCGTTGACTTCGACAATCGGGAATAAAATTCCGTCGCTCATCATTTCGTTCAGCGACAAGCCCAATGCCCGCAAAAATTCCACGCGTCCCGTCTCGAACATGCGAATATAATTTGAGTGGTGAACCACGCTCATTGTGTCCGTGTCGAAAAATTTCACGCGCTCAGTTGTCGTCACAAACATCAGAATACCTCCGTTTCGGCGGAAACTATATCACATTGCCGCGAACTGTGCTATAATTTTTTGGGGAATAGGGACAAGGGAGAAGGGAGAAGTTATCTTGAGCGGGACTTTGTACCTGTGCGCGACGCCGATTGGAAATTTGGACGACATGACTTTTCGGGCGATAAAAATTTTGCGCGAAGTCGACGTAATCGCCGCCGAGGACACGCGCCACACGCGAAAACTTTTGACGCATTTCGACATTCACACGCCGTTGATTCGCTTCGACGAAAATTGTAAGTCAACCGTCGGCGAAAAAATTTTGCAACGACTTCAAGCGGGCGAATCGGTTGCGGTTGTCAGCGACGCGGGCTTACCGGCAATCAGTGACCCCGGCGCGGATTTGGTAAAACTTGCCGTCGACGCGGGCATAAAAGTTTCGCCGATACCCGGTGCCAACGCCGCTTTGAGCGCGTTAATCTGTTCGGGCTTGGACACGACGAAATTTTTATTTGCGGGTTTTGCTCCGAAGACACAAAAAAATCGCCGCGAATTTCTGCAAAAACTTTCGACGGTCGACGCGACGATAATTTTTTACGAGGCACCGCACCGACTGAAAAATTTTTTGACGGAACTTGCAGAGATTTTCGGGAATCGACGTGCGACACTTGCCCGCGAACTCACGAATATTCACGAAGAATTTTTGCGCGGAACACTCGACGAACTTGCAAAAAAAATTTCCGAGCCGCGTGGTGAATTTGTCATCGTCGTTGAAAGTCCAAAACTTTCCGCGCAGATTGAAATTCCCGACGAAGATATTCCCGCCGTTGTCGAAAAATTTTTGGCTCAAGGTCTCGACAAAAAATCTGCAATGCGCGAGGCGGCAAAAATTTTCAATGTCAGTCGCCGCGAAATTTATAACAAGCTTTTAGGAACTAGGAACTAGGAACTAGGGACTACTTTACTGGTTCCTAGTTCCTAATTACTTGTTCCTGCAAAGGAGGACACATGAAAACTTTTTACATCACCACGCCGATTTATTATCCGAGCGCGAATTTGCACATCGGGCACGCTTACTGCACGACAATCGCCGACGCAATCGCCCGCTACAAACGGCTTGCGGGTTACGAAGTTTTTTTCTTGACGGGTTCAGACGAACACGGGCAAAAAATTCAACGTTCCGCGCAGGCTCAGGGAAAAACTCCGCTTGAATATATCGACCCGATTGTCGCCAACTTCCAAAAGCTTTGGGAGCAATTCCACATCTCGAATGACGATTTTATTCGCACGAGTGAGCCGCGTCACGAAAAAGTTGTGCAGGAAATTTTTAAACGCATTCAGGCGAACGGCGACATTTACAAAGGCGAATACACCGGACTTTATTGCACGCCCTGCGAATCGTATTGGACGGAATTGCAACTCGACGAACACGGCTGTTGTCCCGATTGTCACCGCCCCGTTGAAAAAGTTTCCGAGGAAGCGTATTTCTTCAGGCTGTCGAAATATGCCGACGCGCTTTTGAAACATATCGAAGATCATCCGGAATTTATCGTGCCGACTTCGCGCCGCAACGAAATGATTAATTTCATCAAGCAGGGACTTGAAGACCTGTGCATTTCGCGCACGTCGTTTGACTGGGGAATTCCCGTGCCCGACGACCCGCGACACGTCATTTACGTTTGGTTCGACGCGGTCATCAATTACATCACACCGCTGATTCACAATCCCGACATGAAAAAATTTTGGCCGGCGGACATTCACCTTGTCGGCAAGGAAATTGTTCGGTTCCACTCGATTATTTGGCCTGCAATGTTAATGGCGGCGAATTTGCCGTTGCCGAAACAAATTTACGGACACGGCTGGCTTGTCACCGACGGCGACAAAATGTCGAAATCGAAAGGCAACGTCGTCGACCCCGTGTTGTTGGTTGAAGAATTCGGCGCGGACGCAATCAGATATTTTTTGTTGCGCGAAATAACTTTGGGACTCGACGGCAATTTCAATCGCGACGCTCTGATTCAGCGAATCAACGCGGATTTGGCGAACGACTTGGGAAATCTTTTGCACCGCACGTTGAACATGATCGGCAAATTCCAAAAGAAAATTTTGCTCCCCGCAACCGATTTGACCGAACTCGACAAAAGTTTTCGCGCAGAAGCTCTCGACACGACGCGGGAATATCGAAAACTTATGGACAACGTGCAACTTTCCGACGCCGTCAAAATCGTTTGGAAATTTATCGGGCGGGCGAACAAATACATTGATGAAACGATGCCTTGGAAACTTGCCAAAGACGAAACTCAACGTCAACAACTGGCGAACGTCATGTACAATCTTGCCGAGGCGTTGCGAATCGTTGCGATTTTAATTTCTCCGTTCATGCCCGTCACCGCGCAGAAAATTTTTGACCAACTGAAAATTTCGACGGCATTGAAACTCGACGACGCAGAAACTTTCGGACTGCTTGAAGACAATCACGAAGTCGGCAAGCCCGAACAACTTTTCCCGCGAATCGAAGTCGAAAAATAAATTTGCCTGTGCAAACAAACAAAATCCCCCGCAAATTCGCGAGGGATTTTTTCGTTCAGAAATTTTTAATTCGCGTGTGGTAGCGTGACGGGAAAATTTTCCGAGGTGATTACTTATGAAACTGAAAATTTTTGCGCCGTTGATTTTGTCGGTGATAATTCTTTTGACGGGTTGCGGACGACATGATTCGCCCGAAGCCGCGCTCAACGAAATAAAAATCGCGCTTGCCGAACGTGACGAGAAAAAAATTTCCGCACGTGTCGACATGGACAAATTTTTTTCGCAGACATACGACGCGGCGACCGTTGAGCTTGCCAAAAATTACGACGCGTACAAGGAAAAATATCCCGACGACCCGTATTTTCAGCACAGCGCGGAATTTTTGACCGAGTACAACGCCGAGCACAAGGCACGTCACTTGAAATTTCTTGACGGCGTGAAAGATTCGTTCTTCGACAAAATTCCCGCGCCGGAAGTTCCCGAAGACAATCCGACGGCTTACGTTGCCGACGAGTTTCAAAAAATTTGTGACGCGACGACCGCCACCGTCAAAGAAACGATTTTCGAGGGCGACAAAGCGACCGTTGTTTTGGACGTGCACGGCGATAACTCTTTGCGCGGAATGTTTGTCGGGCAATGGACGTTCAAGCTGGCATTTCACCGCGACGAAAAAAATCTGTGGCACTTCGACGGAATTGCGAACTTGGACGAATTGACGCCCGCGCTCGTCGACAAAGCCGAAATTGTTTGGATAACTTTTTTTTAAGGGACAAGGGACAAGGGACAAGGGGCAAGGGGCACTTTTCCCTTCTCCCTTTTCTCTTCTCCCTTAAGTTTTTAAGTTCGCTTGAACATTTTGGCGAGGTCACCCGAAGTAAATTTTAATATCGTCGGGCGACCGTGCGGGCAAGTGTGCGGGTGTGGCGTCTTCGACAAATCGTTCAGCAAAATTTTCATCTGCCGCAAGTCGAGTTCCTGTCCCGCTTTGATTGCCGCCTTGCAAGCCGTCGTTGCCAAAGTTGCCGCACGAATTTTTTTCGCAATGTCGTCGGCCTCGTTGACGCCGTTAAAAATTTCCGCGATAATCGCCCGCAATAAATTTTCCGCGTCGGTTTCGGCAGCATCCAACGGAACTTCTTTAAGTCGGAATTCGTTGACGCCGCTCGGTTCCATTGTGAAGCCCAGTTGCTCAAAGACGGCAAGATTTTTTTCGATAAGCTCGGATTCGCGAACGTCAAATTTCATGACGCGATGAATCAACAAGCCCTGCGCGGGAATTTTTTCGGCGTAACCGCTCAACCTGTCGAAAAGAATTCGTTCGTGCGCGGCGTGCTGGTCGACGACGTACAAATCGTTGCCGCCCTGCGCGATAATGTAACAGCGTGCGACTTGCCCAATCGGAAACAATTCCTCGAAATTTTTTTCGGGCGCGTGATTTTTGACCGGCTCGAAAATTTTTTTTGCAGGTTCGACTTTCGGCGGAACGAAAATTTTTTCGTCGGGCTGAACTTTCGGCGGTGACGACGGATTATTTTTCGATTCGGCAACCGTCGTCAAAATTTCTTCCAAATCGAAATCGTCACGCGGATTTTTTCTGCGCGGCGAATTTTTTTTCGGCGTAACGTCCGTGAATTCGTCGCCCAAAGTCGGTTGCTCGAATCGCGGCTTTTCGGGCGGCGCGGCAACCTGTTGCAAGTCAATCGACTGTTTGTCTTCGACGGCTTCGCGCACGGCTCGATAAACCGCTTTGAAAATTTTTCCTTCGTCCTCGAACTTCAGCTCAATTTTTTGCGGATGAACATTCACGTCGGTTGAATTGTTTGGCACGTCGATTTTCACGACGGCAAGCGGAAATCCCGTTTTCGGGACGAGCGACTTGTAAGCTTCGTCGACGGCTTTGGAAATTGTGCGGCTCTCGACGACGCGCCCGTTGACGATAAACGTTTGCCAACTGCGATAACTTTTTAAAATGTTCGGCTTCGTGACGCAACCCGAAAGTTTCAAGTCGTCGGCGTCAATTTTGAACGTCAACAGCGAATCGGTCAATTCAGTGCCGTAAATCGCGGTGAGCGCGTCGAAAAGTTTTCCGTTGCCGGGCGTGGCGAGTGCGACGCGATTGCCGTTAAAAAATCTGAACGAAATTTCGGGACGACTGAGCGCGAGTTTCGTAACAAATTCGTGAATCCGATTGGCTTCGGTCGGCGTGGCTTTTAAAAATTTCAGGCGTGCGGGCGTGTTGAAAAATAAATCTTCCGCGACGACGCTTGTGCCGATTTTGCAACCGATTTCGTGCGTGTCGACAACTTTCCCGCCGTCGATTGTAATTTTCGTGCCGAGTTCGTCATTTGCGCGGCGCGTCTGCAGTGTGAATTTCGACACGGCGGCGATTGTCGGCAGAGCTTCACCGCGAAAACCGAGCGTCGAAATTCGCGTAAGATCGTCAGCGGTGACGAGTTTGCTTGTGGCGTGTCGACGGACGGCAAGCGCGGCATCTTCGCGACTCATGCCCGTGCCGTCGTCGGTGACTCGAATCAAAGCTTTTCCGCCGTTTTGAATTTCGATTTCGATACGTTTCGCGCCCGCGTCGATTGAATTTTCGACGAGTTCTTTTACGACGGAGGCGGGACGTTCGACGACTTCACCGGCGGCGATTTTGTTTATTGTGTTCGTGTCCAAAAGTTTGACGTTCATTTACTCACCTCGAAAAATTTTTTTATCACGGGTTGCGACAACGTTGCGGTATGCTCCCGTTGGATGCAACGTCACGTTACCACCTCAAAAAATTTACAAACTCGAAATGACGCCCGACAAGTTCACGTCAACGACCGTGTCGCGATAATACGGCGCAGTTACAGTAACACCTTCGGGCGTGTCGATATTTTTCGGGCGCGAATCATCTTCAGGCACGACAACCCAAAAAATTACGTCTACTTGTCCCGAAGTCAACGCGGCGGCACGAGCACCGCTGTCGACTTGAACGAGTTCGATATTTGTTTTGGCGCGTTTGGAAATTTCGGCAAGCAAAGCCGTATTGAAACCTGCGGGCGTTCCGTCGGCGTTCACGAAATCCAACGGCGGCAAGTCACCCGTCACGGCAACTTTAACCGTGTCCGCTCCGTCGAATTTTGGCATTTCGACTGCGGCGGGCGTTTCATTTGCGTTGACGATATATTTTTCAATCAGCGCATCAAGAGTTCCGTCGGACTTCATTTCGACAATCGCGGCGTCAAAATATTTTTTCAAGTCAACGTCTTCGGAACGCACGGCGCAACAAAAATCGTCGACAAGTTGAATCGTTGCCGCGTCGTTGATTTTTAAATCCGAATTCTTCGCGGTCAAATATTTGGCAACGCTTTGATATGTGCGAACCGCCGTAATTTGTTCGGACTGCAACGCCATCTGCATCGAGTTAAAATTTTCGTAAAAGTTTATGTTGCCGCCGTTTGAAATTTTCGCCGCTTGTTCGGGCGTGGAGTTCAGTTGCGTCAACATGCCGACGGTTTGCGCAGGTTTATCGCCGTTCGACGAACCGCAACCGCTCACCGCAAAAATCACCAGCAGTAACAAAAAAATTTTCTTCAAGTCAATCACCTCATCAAAATAAAATCAAACCCGCCGCGATTAACGTCAGCACCGCCGCTTCGACTAAGTTCAAAACTTGCCCGATATTTTTTTTGCGCAGAATTAATTTCCGCACGCGACCCGCGAACAATGCCACCGCCGAAAAAATTATCACGGCTTGCACGGCAAACGTCACGCCCAAAAATAAAATTTGCAAACTCGCGCCGTCCGCGTTGAGATTGACGAACTGCGGCAGGAACGCCAAGAAAAACAATAAAACTTTCGGGTTAAGCACGTTCATCAAAACGCCGCGTTTGTAAAGTGCCGTCGACGAAAATTTTTCTGCAGACTTCGCAAGCGAAAGTTTTTTGCCCGATTGAGCAGATTTGAACGCACCGAACGCCAAAAATAAAAGATACGCCGCGCCGAAAATTTTCAGCAACAACAGAGCCGTCGCCGAATTTTTTATCAGAGCCGCCACGCCGACCATGACAAGTGTCGTGTGGAAAATTATTCCGCTCACCAATCCGCAAGCCAAAATTATTCCTGCCCGTGCGCCGTCCGCCAAACTTTTCGTCAACAGATATAAAATGTCCGGACCGGGTGCCAACGTCAACAAAATCGACGCCGTCAAAAAATATACAAAAGTTGCCGAGTCCAACAAAAACACCTCCGCAGAAATTTTATCATAAATTTCTTACGGAGGCGCGAATATTTTTTCGTTACGGATTGCAACGCTTGCAGGGAACATAGCCCGCTTGAATCGCTTCGTCACGAGTTTGGAAGTCGACGCGATTTTTTGGATTCATCTTGCCGACGAACGAACAATTTCCGACGTGAAATTTTTTGGAATTCGCGTTGCCGACGTAATTCGCCGCAAGCACCGTCGCAAAAGTTGCCGTCATAAAAATTATCGTGCCGACAGCCGCGAAAAATTTTTTCATGCCGAAACCTCCTTAGTGGTTGTTGATAAATTACAGCGGAATCAGAGGCCGTCACGGATGACGGCCTCGTCCGCAATTGAAACAGGACG
>JAFUYE010000051.1 GCA_017470715.1 Selenomonadaceae bacterium | reverse complement strand
TGATTTAGTTTGCCCGCATTTTTATCGCGCAGTCAAACAGCAAATTTACCAACTCGACAATCGCCCGCGCCGAGTAGCCCGCGAAATTGTGTCGTTCGCGGTGAATAAGTTTCCTCAACTGTTCGTCGTAATTTTCCATGTGTCCTCCGCAAAAATTTTTTGTATTGAATCAATGATTTAGTTTGCCCGCATTTTTATCGCGCAGTCAAACAGCAAATTTACCAACTCGACAATCGCCCGCGCCGAGTAGCCCGCGAAATTGTGTCGTTCGCGGTGAATAAGTTTCCTCAACTGTTCGTCGAAATTTTCCATGTGTCCTCCGCAAAAAAATTCGGGCGCGGTCAAAATTTCAATCAACCGCGCCGCGTCCGTGAAGCGTCAAATTATTTCACGCGCAAAAGTTTTTCAAGCGTTTTCGTCATAACTTTCATGTCGGGGACAGTGCCCGTGTACAGCCGATAAGATTCTTTGCCTTGAAGCAAAAGCATTGACATTCCGTTGAGCGTCGGGTAGCCGAGTTCCGTTGCCGTGCGCAAAAATTTCGTTTCGACGGGATTGTAAACAATGTCGTAAACAAGCGCGCCTTCGGGCAAAAGTTTCAAGTCGACGGGCGGCATTTCGTCAACGTTCGGGAACATGCCCAGCGGCGTCGTGTTGATTAAAATATCTGCCGTCTGCATTGCGTCTTTGAACTGTTCGGAATTCCAGTCGAGACCTTCAACAGTGCCGTATTGCATAAAATCTTTCGCCAACGCGTCAGCTTTTTGCGGGTTGCGTGCGCCGATTGTGATAAATTCCGCCTTGCGTTTGCACAAGCCCCAGAGAATTGCACGAGCCGCACCGCCCGCGCCGAGAACAACCGCGTTGCAGTCTTCGGGCAAAAAATTCGCTTCCGACAGAGCCGACAAAAATCCCGCAACGTCCGTGTTGTAACCGGTCAACATGCCGCCATCGTTGACGACGGTATTCACCGCGCCGATACCGAGAGCGTCCGAGTCAATCGCGTCCAGATATTTTAAAATCATCGTCTTGTGCGGAATGGTGACGTTCACGCCGCGAAAGTTCATGCCTTTGATGCCTTCGACCGCCAACATCAATTTGCCGGGCTGAATCGGTATCGGAATGTAATTGTAATTTTTCAGTCCCGCCGCTTTGAAAGCCGCCGCGTAAATTTGCGGAGACAGCGAATGTCCAATCGGGTAGCCGAGTATCCCGAAGTTTTTAATTTCAAGCGAAGCCATTGTAAAAACCCCCTTCGTCGTGCGAAAAGATTTTTATTTCATGAAAGATTTTTTGCGTTGGAATTGATTCGGCGGCATTTTAACACAAACCCGCAGGTACTTCAATAAGGGACAAGAGTAAAGGGACAAGGGAGAAGTTCATTACGCATTAAAAAAATTCCCCCGCATACACGGAGGAACGAAAATTTTTCGAACAGATATTTACACTTTGAATTGTCCGACGGCGTTTTGCATGTCGTCCGCCATTTGTGACAGTGCCTGACTTGCGGCGGCAATTTCTTCGTTCGAGGCGGATTGTTCTTCCGTCGAATCGGAAATTGCCCGCATGTTGCGCGAAGTCCGTTTGCTTATTTCGTCAATGTTGTCAACCATCTGCACAATCGTTGAGGCTTCTTTCGAGACGGTTTGCACGGCGGAATTAATTTGATCCATTTGCGTCTTGATACCGTTGACCATCGACAGAATTTCGGAGAATTGCGTCCCGACATCGCGAATCGCGCCCGTGCCGGCTTTGACTTCGTCGGTGCCCGTTTGCATTGCTTCGACCGCGTCTTCGGTATCCTGCTGAATTGAGGAAATGCGAACTTTAATTTGATCTGCCGCTTCGCTGGATTGTTCGGCAAGCTTGCGAACTTCTTCGGAAACGACGGCGAATCCGCGACCGTGTTCACCTGCGCGGGCAGCTTCGATAGCGGCGTTGAGTGCAAGCAAATTCGTCTGTTCGGCAATGGCGGCGATTGCTTCGACAATCTGCCCGATTTGGCGACTGTTCTCGCCAAGTTTCTTGACAACATCCGCGCTTGCCATAACGCTATCTTCAATGCGTTTCATGCTGTTGACGGCGTTGGTCATAAGTTCGGAACCTTTTTGTGCCGCTTCGGAAGTTTGATTGGAAGTTTCGGCAACGTCGCGGGATTTTCTTTCAACTGCTTGAATGTCCGTAAAAATCGCGTCAATGTTGCTCTTTGCCGCGTCAATGTCGTTCATTTGGCTGTTGACCGCGTTGGAAACTTCGTTGACCGTTTCGGCAACCTTAATCGACGCGTCGGCGGATTGTTGGGAACTTGCCGTAAGTTGTTGCGAAGACGCCGCCACTTGTTCGGAAGTCGTCGACATTTTCGTTATAAGTCCGCGCAGATTTTTCTTCATCGTGTTGAATTCGTTCGTCAATACGCCGATTTCGTCGGAGGACATAACCTCCAAATCTTGCATTGCCAAATTGCCCTTCGAGAGCTGAACCGCGTATCCTTCGAGATTGGAAACGGGCTTCGTGATTTTTCCCGCGAACACAAGGCAGATACCGAATGCGGACACAAGTCCCAAAACCGTCAAGAAAATGAACAACCAACGCAGTGTGCGCAACGGAGCAAAAACAATGTCTTCGGGAGCCGTCACGCCGATAAGCCAGCCGGTTTCGGGAACTGTCGCGTAAGCAAAAACCATGTCTTCGCCGTCAATCGTGACTTCAAAAAATCCGTTGCCCGTGCGTGCCATTTCGTCGAAGTGTCCGCCGATACCGTTAATATCTTTGAAACTTTTGTTCGGCTCGCCGAATTGCGAAGTCGCCAAAATTATTCCTTTTGAATCGGTGATGATTCCGGAACCCGCGCCGTTGTAATTCATTTGCGACGCCTGAGTTTTCAGCGTGTCAAGCGAAATGCCCAAGCAAGTTGCGCCGATAAAATTCCCGCTCGATTTAACGGGCGTGGCAACCGCGACGATTACGGATCTGGTGTTGACATCTTCGTAAGGCTCGGAAATTGTCGCTTGCCCGTTCTCTTTGGCAAGTTGGTACCAGGGACGCTCACGCGGATTAACTTTGCCGGTCAATTCGCCCGCGTAGTAGCTACGAAAATAACCGTCCTCCATGCCAAAAGACATTTCGAGAATTTCTTTGTCGGTGATTGCGACGCCCAAAATTTCTTTCGTCTTGAGCAAAGGAACATTGCCGCTCAAATTCGTCATCTCGTTGGACAGACTCTCGCCGAAAGATTTTTTCGATTTAATCCAGCCGTTGAGATCTGCCGCTTCTTTGGCAACAGTCGTGCGCAGTTCGCTGTTGACGCTGCTTTGAAGTTCGTCGTTGGCGAAATAGTAGCTGATAAGGCAGACGACGGCAATCGAAAAGCTCATCATCCACGCCAACATCATAAATTTCTGTCTGAGTTTCACACTCATCCCCCCGTTTGTGTTATTTGCAACTTGAAATGCATTTCGGTTTTAGTTGTAATTTTCCTGCGCACCGTAAAAAATTTTCCGTCATTACTTTTGGGGCTTGTCGGTAAAACGGTCAAATTATGTTGCTTCGATTCGGCGCGCTCGTGACTTTGAGTTTGTTGATTTACTTTTTCTTTGCTTGCGCGAATGTACAATCCAAGTGCAACAGATGAAAAACTCACGGTATCCTGCTAAAATGTTTGTAATTCAAAAAGGCAGGAAATACCATGAGTTACAAACATCTTAGCATAGAGGAGCGCGA
>JAFUYE010000050.1 GCA_017470715.1 Selenomonadaceae bacterium | reverse complement strand
GTTGTCGTGCCCGCAAGTGAAACATCCTGTTTCAATTGCGGGCGAGGCCGTCATCCTTGACGGCCTCAAAGTTCGCCGTTAAAAAAATTTACCGACAAACACTAAGCTTTGAGCGCGTCCAAAGTTTTTTGCAGGCTGTCCATGTTTTCGACGTTCAGACTGCGAATTTTTTTGTCGATGCGCCGATTGAAATTGCACAAAGTTTTTCCGGGGCCGCACTCGATAAAAGTTTCCGCGCCGAAATTTTTCATTGCGTTTACACAGGCAATCCACTTGACGGGATGATCTGCCTGCGCGACGAGATTTTCTTTAATGTCGTCGGCTTTCGTTTCAAGCGTGCCGGTGAAGTTCGCCGCAACGGGAAATGCCGCGTCGTGAAGTTCAACCTTGTCGAGTTCCGCCGCAAGTTTTTCGGCAGCGGGAGCCATAAGCGTCGAATGAAACGGCGCACTTACGGGCAAGATAACAGATTTTTTCGCGCCCGCAGATTTGAGTTTGTCGACCGCCGCTTCAACGCCCGCCGTTTTGCCCGCGATAACGGTTTGACCGGGGCAGTTGAAGTTGACCGCCTGAACTGCACCGAGCGAAGAAACTTCCGCGCAGACTTGAACAATGGTTTCGTCGTCAAGCCCGATAATCGCTGCCATTGCACCTTCGCCGACGGGAACGGCTTCTTGCATGAATTGCCCGCGCTTGTGAACCAAAATGACCGCGTCCGAAAATTTCAGCGTGCCCGCCGCAACGAGCGCGGAATATTCGCCGAGACTGTGACCGCCCGCAATATCCGCCGTGACGCCTTCGGATTTCAAAATTTCGTTGACAATGACGCTGACGACCAAAATCGCGGGCTGAGTGTTCGCCGTCAATTTTAAATCGTCTTCGGAGCCTTCAAAACACATTTTGCGAATCGAATAACCGAGCGCGTCGTCGGCTTCGTCGAAAAGTTTTTTCGCAACGTCGAAGTTGTCATAAAAATCTTTGCCCATGCCGATAGCCTGCGCGCCCTGTCCGGGGAAAATGAAAGCCGTCTTGCTCATGATAATCGTCTCCTTTAAGGGATAAGGGGCAAAGGAAAAGGGACAAGGTGGAGCGTTGCCGTTTTATCCCTTGTCCCTTCTCCCTTTGCTCTTCACTCGTATTTTTGCTGAACGTTCGCGACGACGGGGGCAATGCCGTTTACAATGTCATCAATAATTTCTTTGACGGATTTTATGTCGTCAAGCATTCCCGAAATTTGCCCGATCATGACGGAACCGTTTTCAACGTCGCCGCCGTGAGTTGCTTTGTGCAATGCGCCGGTGCCGAGTTGTTCGAGTTCTTCGTTTGACGCGCCCGCAGCTTCCATTTCAAAAAATGTTCGCGTAAGTTTGTTTGCAAGAACGCGCACAGGATGACCGAGTGTGCGACCGGTGACGACTGTCGAACGATCTTTTGCCTTGAGAACGAAATTTTTATAATTCGGGTGAGCAATGCATTCCTTGCTTAAAACGAAACGCGTACCCATTTGAATTGCACTTGCTCCCAAAGCGAACGCCGCGACAATTCCGCGAGAATCGGCAAAACCGCCGGCAGCGATAACCGGCACGTCCACCGCGTCGACAACCTGCGGAATCAGCGGCATTGTGGAAATTTCGCCGATATGTCCGCCGGATTCGCAACCTTCGGCAATGACAGCGTCCGCGCCGCTTTTGACAAGACGTTTCGCCAAAGCAACGGAAGCGACGACCGGAATAACTTTCGATCCGATTGCTTTAAGTGACGGAACATATTCGCCGGGATTGCCCGCGCCCGTCGTGACAACCGGAACTTTTTCGTCAACCATCAGTTGCATAACTTCTTTGACGAACGGCGACATAAGCATCACGTTCACGCCGAAAGGTTTGTCAGTCCAGCTTTTGCACTTTTGAATTTCTTTGTGCAGAACGTCGGGGGGCATGTGTCCCGCGCCGATGAGACCGAGGCCGCCCGCATTCGACACCGCCGAGGCTAGCTCCGCCGTCCCAATCCACGCCATGCCGCCTTGAAATATCGGGTACTTGATGTTCAGCAACTTACAGATGGCGTTATTTTCAAACATCTAATCTCTCCTCCTCAACGGTTGCTCAATCGGGATTAAATTAAACGAATCTATTACATTTGTCAATCAAAGTTTCAAAGTGCGTTGCGAATATGTTCAAAAACTTTTCCCGCGACGTAATTGCACGCCACGCCGATTCCCGAACAAATTGCCCGTGCGTCCGAAGAACCGTGACTTATCACGCAACAACCGTTGACGCCCAAAAGCGGAGCACCGCCGTTTTCGGAAACGTCCAGCCGCTTGTACATGTTGCGGAACGTCGCGGCAAGCAATTCACCGCCCAAAAGTTTCGCGCCGCCGTTTTCGGTCAATTCTTCCGTCAAAAGTTTCATAATCGTCAGCGCAAGTCCTTCGCCGAATTTCAAGACGACGTTGCCGACAAAACCGTCACAGATAACCACGTCGAATTTTCCACGCGGAATGTCGCGACCTTCGGCGTTGCCCGCGAAATTTATCGACGGCAGTTGTTTGAGCAGTTGATATGTCGCTTTGGCAAGTTCGTCGCCTTTGGTTTCCTCTTCGCCGATATTCAACAGCGCAACGGACGGATTTTTTTTGCCCAAAACGTGCTGAGCGTACAACGAGCCCATGATTCCGTTTTGCACGAGCGTTTCGGGTTTGCTGTCAACGTTCGCGCCGCTGTCGAGCAAAAGTGTCGTGCCGTGCGGTGTCGGAATCGGCGTTGCTATCGCGGGACGATGAATCCCTTTGATTCGCCGCAAAATTAATTGTGCCGCCGTGACTGCCGCGCCGGTTGAGCCCGCCGAAAGTACCGCATCACATTCACCGTCTTTGACTAAATTTGTCGCCACGACGATTGACGAATCTTTTTTGCAACGCACGGCATCTGCGGGGTGTTCGCCCATTTCAATGACTTCACTCGCGTGCCATATCGTTATCGGAAATTTTTCGCCGCCCGATTCAATGTCGAGCGTCTCTCG
>JAFUYE010000049.1 GCA_017470715.1 Selenomonadaceae bacterium | reverse complement strand
CAGGTGAAACAGTAGCTTTTCGCGCTCCTCTATGCTAAGATGTTTGTAACTCATGGTATATTCCTGCCTTTTTGAATTACAAACATTTTAGCAGGATACCGTGAGTTTTTCATCTGTTGCACTTGGATTGTACATTCGCGCATGCAAAGAAAAGTTGATTCACAAACCAAAACTTACGAATCGCCCGAATCGAAGAAACAAACTTCGACGGTTTATCGACAACCTCCAAAAGCTGCGGCGACCGGCTTAATCTGTTTGCCGATTGAATCTGAAAAAAATTTGTTGTATATTGTTTCGCGGAAGGTTGCGACCGACCGACTAAAGGAGGACTGCCTATGGCTATGGATTTTAATTTTCTCGACAGACTGCACGGACTCATCACTACGATAGGTCTGCTCGACTACATCGACATTTTAATCGTCACGATTATTTTTTATCAAATCTATCAGCAAATCCACGACACCCGCGCCATAACGCTCGTCAAGGGACTAATGATTATCGTCATAATTAAACTTATCTGCGACGGAATTCATCTTCATGCAATGTCGTGGTTCCTGGAAAAAAGCGTGAACTGGTTGTTTGTCGCCCTACCGATTTTGTTTCAGCCGGAATTGCGGCGCGCTCTTGAACATTTGGGGCAAGGTCAATTCTTCGCCAAAAGTGCCTCACTGTTGAAACGCGAAGATGCTGAAGTTGCGGTAGGCGAAATTGTCAAAACCGCCAAAAGACTTTCGCAGACGAAAACCGGCGCGCTCATGGTTATTGAACGCACAATGAAACTAAACGACATCAGCTCCACGGGCATTCATATCGACGGAATTATTTCTTCGGAATTTTTGCTTAACGTTTTTATCGTCAACACGCCACTGCATGACGGCGCGGCGATTATTCGCGGCAACCGTTTGATTTCAGCGGCGTGCGTCCTGCCGCTCACCGAAAACCAAGGACTTTCAACGGAACTGGGTACGCGTCACCGTGCGGCGTTGGGACTTTCCGAACAATGCGATGCGTTGATTGTCGTCGTCAGCGAAGAGACCGGTACAATTTCCGTCGCGGAAAACGGTCGCATGATTCGTCACCTTGACGGTCCGACTTTGTCTGCGAAAATTCGTCCCGCGTTCGTTGGCGAAGACAGCCACTTCCTGAAAAAAATTTTTTCAAAGTGGGGTGGCAATAAATGATTGACCGCATAAAAAAATTTTTTGCCGACGGTACTCCGAAAAAATGTCTCGTGCCGTTCAAAACTTTGGCAAGTCTTTTCGCGCACAATTTCATACAAAAATTACTTTCGTTGATAACGGCGTTCATGCTGTGGTTTTTCGTCATGGAGTCGCAAGATCCGACGATTGAGGGCAGTTACGAAGTGCCCGTGACAATTTCAAACGCGCCGTATGATTTTCTTCCCACTTGCGTCGAAAAAACAATCCATGTCAAAACTTTGGCACCGCGTTCGTATTTCGTCAAGTACGATGCAAATGCTTTTCGCGCTTATGCAAACCTCGAAGGCTACGGCGAAGGCAAACACGAAATCACGCCGCAAATCATCATGCCGCAAGGTTTTGAGCTTGTCAATTCCGATCCGCCTGAAGTCCACGTAATAATTGATTCGTTCGCGGAACGTCAACTTGCTTTTGAACTCGTCACCAAAGGAAATGTTTCGCCCGACACGGCGATTAAAGCTTTGGAAAAATCAATGGACATTGTCACGATTATGGGACCGAAAACTTTGGTTGAACAGGTTGTGCGCGTTTACGGTACGTTGACTTTTTCAAACAACACGGCAAGTTTTGAAGCGCAAATTCCGATGAAGGCCGTCGACGCCAACAACAATCCGGTTATCGGCGTGCGCGTCGTGCCAAGTGTCGTGACCGTCAACGTCGAATTGGAAAACGGCATTGCGAAAAAAATTGTCCCCGTCGTCCCCGAACTCACCGTTGAGGACGGTTGGGAAGTCACTAAAGTAAACGTCGAACCTGCGCAGATTGAAATTACCGGTGCGGAATCGGTGATAAATTCAATCGTCACGATTAAAACCGAACCGATAAGCGTGCAGACCGGACAGCGCGCCTTCAAGAGCAAAATTCGTCTTGACGTGCCCGAAGGTATCACCGTCAAAGAAACCGAAGTAAACGTGTCGGCGGAAATCGTTCGCAAAACTGTCGTGCGCGATTCTTCGACGACCGCCGATAATCAAGACAACAATCAATAATCGACGCGGGAGGTTTTTTGTTTGGAAATCGTAAAAAAAATTTCCGTCATGACGCGACAATATCCGCGCCCCGTCGTCGCGCTCGGCATGTTTGACGGCGTTCACTTGGGGCACGCGACAGTTATTCGCCACGCGGTCGACAAAGCGCACGAAATTGCCGGCACCGCGATTGTTTTCACGTTCTCGAATCATCCGCTGAGCGTTTTGAATCCCGAATCCGCACCGCTGATGATTGGCAGTCGTTCACTTCGCCGCGAAATTTTTGAGACGCTCGGCGTTGATGTGCTGGTCGAAGTTCCCTTCACGAAAGATTTCAGCAAAAAATCTCCCGAAGAATTTTTGGAACTTCTGCGCGAAAAAATTGCTCCGATTTTCGTCGTCACGGGTCCGAATTACACTTTCGGGCGTTTCGGTCGCGGCAACGGGCGGTTGCTCCTTCGCGAAGGCGACAATTACGGCTTCAAGGCGGAAGTTTGTACCGCGTTCACCGTCGCAGGAAAAACCGTCAGCTCGACGCGAATTCGGGCGTTGATTGCTTGCGGTGATTTGCACGGCGCGAATGAACTTTTGGGCAGAAATTTTATTTACGCGGGCAAAGTTGTCAACGGCGACAAACGCGGTCGCAAGCTCGGTTTTCCCACGGCGAATGTCGAAATTGACGACGGACGCGCAATGTTGCCGAACGGTGCTTATGTCGTGCGCGTGAAAGTTCGCGGAGAATTTTTCAACGGAATTGCAAACGTCGGCGACAATCCCACGTTTAAGGCGGTCAAGAGGCGGCTGGAAGTTTTTATCGACGAATTCAGCGACGACATTTACGGCGAAGAAATTTTCGTCGGCTTCGTCAGCAAAATTCGCGACGAGAAAAAATTTTCTTCGGCGGACGAACTCAAAGCCCAACTTGCCGAAGATTTAAAGGCAATGCGTAATGCGCAATGAAAGGTTTCTTTATGTCCAACGAAAAAAAATCAACACAATTCCTAATTCCTAATTCCAAATTCCTAATTGAAATCAGCGGACTCGGCTCGTCGGGTGAAGGCGTCGGCAAACTCGGTGAGCTGATTGTTTTTGTTGAAGGCGCACTTCCCAACGAAATTGTCACCGCCGAAATTACGCAGACCAAAAAAAATTACGCGGTCGGAAAATTAATCGAGGTCGTCAAGCCAAGTTCCGAACGCGTCAAACCTTTTTGCCCGCTGTACGAAACTTGCGGCGGCTGTCAACTGCAACACATGAATTATTCCGCGCAACTCAACCGGAAACGTCAACAGGTCGTCGACGCGATTGAACGCATCGGAAAACTTGACAACGTTGAAATTTTCGACACGCTCGGCATGGAAAATCCTTTGCGTTATCGAAACAAAATGCAATTCCCCGTCGGCAAAAATCTGCGCGTCGGCTGTTACGCTCGCGGCAGTCACAAAATTATTGATACGAATTCTTGTCTGATTCAAAACGCGGGCAACGACAAAATTCTTAACGCCGTTCGTAAAGTCGCTCAAAAGTTCAATCTGCAACCCTACGACGAAGACACGCACAGAGGTTTCCTGCGGCACGTGATGGGGCGCGTCGGCTGTGACGGCGAATTGATGATTGTTTTGGTGACGGCGACCGAAAAATTTCCCTCAGCTAAAAGTTTTGTTCGTGCCTTGTTGAAGGAATTGCCCGAAGTCACAAGCGTTCAGCAAAACATTCAAACTTTCCGCAACAACGTCATACTCGGTCGCGAAACGAAAATTTTGTACGGCAAACCGACGATTCACGACACGATTGGCGAACTCAAGTTTAACATTTCGGCGCGTTCATTTTTCCAAGTCAACACGGTGCAAGCTGAAGTTTTGTACAAGACCGCGTTGGATTTTTGCGAACTGCACGGACACGAAACGGTTATTGATGCTTATTGCGGCACGGGAACAATTTCGCTGTTTCTCGCCAAACGTGCGCGGAAAGTTTTCGGTGTCGAAGTCGTCGGCTCGGCAATTTCAGACGCGAAAAAAAATGCCCGCGAAAACAATATCCGCAACGCTGAATTTATTGTCGGCGACGCCGTGAAAATTTTGCCGAAACTTTTCGACGCGGATATTCATGCGGACGTTGTTGTTGTCGACCCGCCCCGCGCAGGTTGCGACAAAAAAGTTTTGGAAACTTTCGCCGCAATGTGTCCCGAAAAAATTATTTACGTTTCGTGCAATCCCGCGACGCTTGCCCGCGATTTGAAAATTCTTGACGAACTCGGTTACGTCACGAAAAAAATTCAGCCCGTGGACATGTTTCCGTTCACAAGTCACGTCGAAGCCGTAGCGCAGGTTGTTCGTAAATCGGAGGTTGTCTCATGAAAAAAATTTTGCTCGTCGACGGCTCGGAAGTTACGCGCCAATCAACCGAAATAATTTTGTCGACCATGTACGGAACTTTTTGCGCGGCGACGGGAACTGAAGCGTTGGAAATTTTCCGCGAAGTTCGTCCCGATTTGGTTTTGTCGCAAGTTCAATTATCGGACATGTCGGGCATTGAACTTTTGCACAAACTGCAAAGCGAATTCGGCGAAAAAATTCCGTTCGTTTTGACAGGTATCGACGATGCAAGCGAAACCGAATCCGAAGCCGCAAAAAGTGACGCGTGGGATTTCGTTCGCATACCGTTCGCGCCGGAAATTCTTTTGTGCCGCCTCGAAAAAGTTTTTCTTCGTGCCGATAAGCTTGCCGCCGTGTGACAAAAAAGCTTTTACTTCGCCGCGATAAACATTTATAATGCACACAATAAATTTATTCTCTCGGACAGCGGGGTTGAAGTGATGAAAAAAATTTTGGTTGTCGACGATATGGAAGTCGGGCGCGAAATGACGGCGTTCGTCTTGGAAGAAAACGGCTATGAAACTGTCGGCGCGGGCTCCGCCAAAGAAGCTCTCGAAGTTTACCGCAAAGAACTGCCCGACATGATTATTTCCGATTTTCGTTTGCAAGACATGACGGGCTTTGACTTGCAAATTGCGTTGCAGAGTGAATTCCACAAAAAAATTCCGTTTATTTTTTTGACGGGCGATCAAACCGAAGAAACCGAAAGTCTCGGTTTTGATAACGGCGCGTTGGATTTTCTGCACAAACCGTTCAAGCCCGAAATAATGTTGCGGCGAATTGCCAACACGTTGCAAACCGTCGGACAGATTCAAGACTTGAAGAAAACTTCGACGACGGACGCGCTCACCGGACTTTTCAACAAGGCGGCATCGGAAGAGGAACTTGCCAAAATTTGCAAGCGTTCGGTCGGTTCGCTCATGATGATTGACTTGGACAGTTTCAAACTCGTCAACGACATTCACGGTCACGCAATGGGCGACAAAATTTTGATTGCCTTCGCGGACATTTTACGTGCGGCGTTCCGTTCGTCGGATTTAATCGGGCGCATGGGCGGCGACGAATTTGTTGCCTTTTGTGACGGCGTGCAGGAAGAAACGGCAATTTCGCTCAAGACGCAATTCATTAACGAAAAAATTACCGAAGCCGCAAAAAAATTGATGGGCGAAGACATGAATATTCCGCTCGGCGCGTCAATCGGTTGCGTGCTCGTTCCGAACAGCGGTACAAATTTTGCCGAACTCTACAAAATGGCGGACAAGGCACTTTACACTGTCAAGCAAAACGGCAAGCACGGTTACAGCATTTTCAGCGAAGACACGCCCGAAGAGGAAGTCGAAACCGTCGTTACGCTCGCGCAGATTGAAATGATTTTGGGCGAACGCAACAAAGAACCCGGCGCGTATGTTTTGCCGTTTGAAAATTTCCGTATCGTTTACAGATTTTTGAAACGGACTCGCGGCGGTTACGGCAAGACGATTTGCATTTTGCTGTTTTCGCTCAAACGCAAGGGCGACGACGAAAAAATTTCCCTCAAGGACGCAAGCGAACAATTCATGGACTGCCTGCACGAAACTTTACGGCGCGGCGACGTTGTCACGAAAAACGGACGCAATCAATTTATCGCACTTTTGACGAACACGGACGGACATCACGACGTTACCGGCGCGGTCGGGCGACTTGCCGAATCGTGGAGCAACTTTGACGCAGGAAAAAATTTTTACTTTACGCACGAATGGGCAGTTATGGACAATGCATAATGCAATTAGGAATGGAGATTTGGTACAAATGATAATTTTGGCATCGGGCTCGCCGCGCAGACAGGAACTTTTGCACAAACTCTGCGACGATTTTATTGTCGAGACAAGTGACGCGCAAGAAATTCAACGTTCGGACGCACCCCGAATTTTGGCGACGGGCAACGCAAAACTCAAAGCTCAATCGGTTGCCGCAAAACACCCCGACGCGGTAGTCATAGGCGCGGACACAATCGTTTCGCTTGACGGAAAAATTTTCGGCAAACCCGACGGCGTCGAAGGCGCGGAAAAAATGTTGAAACAACTTTCCGGTCGTCGTCATGAAGTCGTTACCGGTCTCGCGTTGATTGCCGACAGAAAAATTTACACGGCGGCGGAAGTCACGGCGGTTTTCTTCGGCGATATGACAGCGCAGGAAATTCGCGATTACGTTGCAACCGGTGAACCGCTCGATAAATCCGGCTCGTATGCATTGCAGGGCGGCGCGGCGAAGTTTATCGAAAAAATTCACGGCGATTGGTCGAACGTCGTCGGATTGCCGCTTCGTCGCTTGAAAAAATTATTTGAACAAGCGGGCGTCGAACTCAAAACATCTCCGAATGTTCACCAAACAAAAAATCCGCTCGTCGCGCACAAACTTGCACAACTGCGGGATAAACGAACTCAACCGAAACTTTTCCGCGAACTTGTCGACGAACTTGCAATGCTTTTGACTTGCGAAGTCGCCCAAAATTTTCGGACGCATTCAATCGAAATCGAAACGCCGATAAAAACTTGCACCGTCGAAGTTTTGGACGAAGAAAATTTCGTCGTCGTACCGATTCTTCGCGCAGGTTTGGCAATGGCGGGCGGCGTGCTGAAATTTTTGCCCAACGCGTCAATCGGACACGTGGGACTTTTCCGCGACGAAAAAACTTTTGAGCCCGTCGAATATTTTTTCAAGATGCCGCCGAACTTCGGTGAAAAAACTTTGCTCGTCGTCGACCCGATGCTTGCAACCGGTGGCAGTGCCTGTGCCGCACTTGACTTGCTCAAAGCTCGCGGCGCACAAAAAATTTATTTCCTGTGTCTGGTCAGCACACCGCAGGGCATCAAAAAACTTTCCGAAGAACATCCCGACGTTGAAATTTTCACTGCGGCGATTGACGAAGGCTTGAACGAAACATGTCACATTGTGCCCGGTCTCGGCGACGCGGGCGACAGAATTTTTGGCACGTTATAAAATCGAATATAAATTTTTCGCGTTGGCGGAAGTGTAAGCGGCAACCTCGTCGAGAGTTTCACCGCGCAACTCCGCCAATTTTTTTGCGACTTCGACGACGTAAGCCGGCTCATTTCGTTTTCCGCGAAACGGCACTGGCGCAAGATACGGCGCGTCAGTCTCAATCAAAATTTTGTCACGCGTGGCAGCTTTGACGACTTAGGGCAACTTCGCGGAATTTTTGAACGTCAACGGACCGTCGACGCCGATAAACCAATCGAGTTTAAAAATTTCCCGCGAAATTTCCAAACTGCCCGAATAACAATGCAACACGCCGCGAAGTCCTTTTGCCTCCGTTTGCAAAATTTTCAGCGTGTCACCGTGAGCGTCTCTGTCGTGAACACAAACCGGCAAATTCAGCTGTCGTGCAAGGTCGAGTTGCGCAATGAAAATTTTTTGCTGAATCAATCTGCGCGACGAATCTTTTTCCCAATGATAATCCAAACCGATTTCGCCAATCGCGACAACTTTTTTTTCGGCGGCAAGTTCCGCAAATTTCGCGCAAGAATTTTCGTCGAAGTCGTCAATTTCTTCTGGGTGAATTCCGACGCCCGCAAACAGTTCCGAAAAATTTTTTGCAAGTTCCGTGACGGCAACTGAACTTTGCAACGTGCTGCCGAAATTTATAATTCGTTCGACGCCCGCAAGTTTTGCGCGTTCCAAAACTTCGGCTCTGTCTGCAGAAAAATTTTCGTCTTCAAGATGGCAATGCGTGTCGATAAACATAAATCAAACCTCCAAAATTTTGAATGTACAATGCGCAACAAGCCGCCGGTATCATTTTACATTCAAGCGAACAAAGAAAATGCACTCCCGGGCGGAGTGCGTGAAAATTTTTTATCCGTGTAGCCGAAAGTAATTGCTTCGCGCTGATTTCGTATCACGCGACACGGTCGGCATTTATAACGGTCTCAAGTTCGCGGGTTACAAAGTCTCCAACAGTTCGGAAACTTTTGCGACAAGTTCATCGCGGTCAAAATGTTTGAATTCACCGCTGCGACGGATTTTGACTTCGACGGGCTCACCCGCCAAAGTTTTGGGACTTACCGTCACGCGCAACGGATAGCCGATTAAATCGCAGTCCTTGAACTTCACGCCCGCACGTTCGCGCCTGTCGTCAAGCAAAACATCAATGCCCGCCGATTTAAGTTCGTCGTAAATTTTTTCCGCGCAGGCAATTTGAGCTTCGTCTTTCGCGTTGACAGGCACGACGACAACTTCAAACGGGGCAATCGCACGCGGCCAAATAATTCCGTCCGCATCGTTGTATTGTTCAATCGTCGCCGCCATTGTCCGCCCGACGCCGATACCGTAACAACCCATCTCGAAAAATTTTTCTTTGCCGTCTTCGTCAAGGAAAGTCGCGTGCAACGCTTGAGAATATTTTTTGCCGAGCGTGAAGACTTGCCCGACTTCGATACCGCGTGTCATTTTGACAGGCTTGCCGCAATGCGGACACGGGTCACCTTCGCGAATCATGCGGATATCGGCAACGATAATTTTTTTCGCGTCGAAATCTCTGCGCGGCGTGACGTTGATAAAATGCGCGTCAACTTCATTGGCACCGGCAACCGCGTTCGACATCTCCATAACACTTTGGTCGACGACGACAATCGCCGTGTCCGCCAAACCAATCGGGCTCATGAAACCTGCGCGGGAATTTGCCGAAGCGATTAATTTTTCGTCCGCCATGTAAAGATGATTCGCGCCGTCAACCGCGTTGATAACCTTGATTTCGTTGACTTCGTGGTCGCCGCGAACAAATGCAACAATCAACCGTTCGTCGTCGTCCATGAAGGCAACGGCTTTAATCGTCTTTTCAATCGGCACGTTCAAAAAGTTTTTGACAAGTTCAATCGTGTGACAATCGGGCGTCGAAACTTTTTCAATCGGGCGAAGTTCTTCCGGTTCCGCGTGAATAATTTTGAGTTCGGCTTTTTCGTCGGACGCCGCGAAGTTGCAGGATTCGCAATAAGCAATGCTTGATTCGCCTGAAGGAGCAAGCACGGTGAATTCGTGCGAATGACCGCCGCCGATAGCTCCGTTGTCCGCCTCGACGGGACGGAACTTCAAGCCGCAACGCGTGAAAATTCTGCTGTAAGCGTCGTACATTTTTTCATACGAAATATTCATTCCGTCAACGTCGCGGTCGAACGAATACAAATCCTTCATGACGAATTCACGACTGCGCATAAGTCCGAAACGCGGGCGAATTTCGTCACGGTATTTGTTTTGAATTTGATACGGCATGAACGGCAGTTGCTTATACGAACGAACTTCGTCGCGAATCAGCGTCGTAATCATTTCTTCATGCGTGGGACCGAGCGCGAATTCTCTGCCGTGTCTGTCTTTCAAGCGCATCATTTCATCGCCGTAAACTGCCCAACGTCCGGATTCTTTCCAAATTTCTGCGGGCTGAACAATCGGCATCATCAATTCTTGTCCGCCTTTAGCGTCCATTTCTTCGCGAATAATCTGCATGATTTTTTTCATCGTGCGCCAACCGAGCGGCAGATACGAATACAAACCGCCGGCCGCTTTGCGAATCAAACCTGCGCGATACATCAGTTTATGACTGACGAGTTCGGCTTCTGCGGGCGATTCGCGAAGTGTCGGCGCGTAAAGTTGCGTTGCTCTCATTAAAAATCTAACTCCTTTGTGTTACCGATTATTCAAACGTCTGCGGTTTGTCTGCAGATTTTTGACGAAAATCTCTGCCTTTGAAACTGCACGCAAAGATAGCACCATTTTGAACCGTAGTCAACAAAACGGACATGAAATCAGCCGGATTGAAATAACCTGCGGAATGTCAATCGAGGCGCGTGACTTTGAAGTTGCCGACAAGTTTCACCGCCGAGATAATTTTTTCGTCAACGACTTCGTTATTTCTGTCCATAAAAATTTCCGTGAAATCTTTTTCGGGACGATAAACCGCGTCCGTCACGCCGTCCAAAGTTTTCAGTGCGTCGGCAATTAATTCCTGCTCAAATTTCGGCGCGTCGACGTAAAGAACTTTGTAATCGAGCCGTTCAATTTTAAAAATCACGGGACGCGTGCCGTCGTTGCAACAGGCAATCATGATGTGTTCGTCGTTCGTCCAGCCGCGCATAATCGAGCCGCCCTGCAGTGCCGTGTAAACGTAGCGACTGAAACAATCCCACGCTTCGGAACAGTGCGCGCCGTTGCCTTGCGTCCAAAAAAGTATCTTCGTCGCCGTAACGCTCAAAAATATATTCCGTGCCGACTTCGTAAAACGGACACGCGCCGGAATTCGGGTCAGCCAAAAATTTTTCCTGCAGGTCACCGAAAACTTTTTTGTCGATGACGGTCAACTTGCACTTGTATTGCACGTCGCTCACTCTCCTGAAATATTTGCGCTAAAAAAAATTCCGTCATTAAGACGGGCTTGCTTGCAATATTTTATTTCTGTCGAAAACAGCCGCCTAAGCCAACGCACGGCTGAAAGCAGCTAAACTCCTAATCGCAATTCATATAAACTTTGGGGGCAGACCGTTTATGAGCACCGTCCTGTTCGCGCAGGACGATTTTTTTTGCCTGAACGAATTATAGTCGCCTCGTTTGAAAAAATCAACTGCGCGTCAAATAAAAAGCTCCGTGACGAAAGACACCGGCACTTTCAAAATGAAAATACGTTGTAATTTTTTCAAGCCGTGTTATAATGACTGCGTTTTATTTTTTGATTAATTTAGCTCGTGCCACACGGCAGGCGGTCTAATCAACAGGAGCCCCCGGAAAGGGGGTGCCGCGAATGGTCAAAATCATCATTCGTATCGTTGTTCTCACGGTAATAATTCTGTGGGTATTAACGAAAACAGCCGCCTAAGCTTTCCCGGAGCTAACAGCGGCTAAATCCTTTTTTTGTAACACCCAGACATATCTTGGGGGCAGACCGTTTATGAGCACCGTCCTGTTCGCGCAGGACGATTTTTTTTGCTTGAACGAATTATAATCGCCTCGTTTGAAAAAATCAACTGTGCGTCAAATAAAAAGCTCCGTGACGAAAATTGCATTTCGTTCACTTCCAAAATGAAAATACGTTGTAATTTTTTCAAGCCGTGTTATAATGACTACGTTTTAGTTTTTTCGGCTCGCGGTCACGGATGACGGCGGTCTAATCTGAAGCCCCCGAAAGGGGGTGGAAACATGACGATCCTGAAAATTGTCGTCCGCGTGATTGTTCTCAGCGGCGTAATTCTTTTGGTTCTCAGCAAAACAGCCGCCTAAGCTAAACAGCTGAAGCGACTGCTTTACGAACGTTTCACTAAATATCATGGGGGCAGACCGTTGGTGAGCACCGTCCTGTTGACGCAGGACGATTTTTTTTGCAACCGACGTTCCGTTTAATCCTTTATCGACGAAAAGCCGACTGCCCTAATAAATCTAAACGAATTATAATCGCCTCGTTTGAAAAAATCAACTGCGCGTCAAATAAAAAGCTCCGTGACGAAAACGACCGTGCAACACAAAAGCGCGACTTTGAACAGACTTGCTCCGAACCACGCCGCAGAAATTCCCGCGACAAATGCCAACGCGCCCGAAATTTGCGATTGTGTGGCGTCGATTATCGCGGGGAACGTCATCACCGCCAGCGTCACATACGGCACGTAATGCAGGAACGAACGCACCGTGCGATTTTTTATTTCTCCGCGAATCAAAGTCAGCGGAAGAATTTTTATCGCCAACGTCACCGCGCTTGCAACCAAAATGTAAACGTTAATGTCGTGCGTCAATCGTTGTCACCTTCATCAATCGGAAATAAAATCGCTGGCAACGTGACGTTGCATCCAATTTTGTCAGCGTTCTGTCGGTCAATCGTTGTCACCTTCACGAATCGGAAATAAAATCGCTGGCAACGTGACGTTGCATCCAATTTTGTCAGCGTTCTGTCGGTCAATCGTTGTCACCTTCACGAATCGGAAATAAAATCGCTGCCGCGCCCGCAATTAAAATTGTCAACGCGATTGTTCGATTGCCCGCCGAAATTTCGGGGAAAAATTTTTCTGCCAAAAAACTCAACGCGAAACTTGCGACGACAGCCGCGCCGATAATTTTGTCTTTGCGTGCGGGCGGAATAATCACGGCAAGAAACATTCCGTAAAGCGCAACACTCAACGCGCTCACCGCCGACGGAGAAAAAAAATTCCAAGCGACAATTCCGCAAGCAGTTCCAATCGACCAACCGGGCAGTGCCGTCAACATCGCGCCGTAATTGTAAAACGGATTCAGCCAACGTCCTTTGCGTGCGATTGCAATTCCGAAAATTTCATCCGTCACGTCAAAGCCGACAAAAATTCTGTGGTAAAACGGCGTGTCGGGCGAAAATTTTTGACTCAAAGCCGCGCTCATCAAAACGTAACGGGCATTTGCCACAAATGTCAGCAATGCAATTTCAAGATACGGCGCGTCCGAACCGATAACCGTAAATGCCGCGTATTCGCCCGCCGACGCGTTATTGAGCAAACTGATAACGAAACCTTGCAACGGATTGAGACCGACATATTTTGCGACAATTCCCAGTGAAAACGCCACGACGAAATATCCGAGACCAATCGGCGTGCCGTCGCGGAAACCATCCATTAAAGCTTGCCGATTTTCATTCGTCATAGAAAATTAAGCCGTCCGATTCAAGTTGCTCGCGAAGTCCGCGCATAAAAATTTTGCCGGGGTCGCTTTTGAGTGAGTAATAGCCCGCAACGTTTTCGATATAAAGTCCGCTTGTCCGCGCCGCGTTCTGCTGATAGTGCCCAAAAACGTATTTAATCGTCGGATATTTCGCGTGCAGATATTTAATCAAGCGAACGTTCGCGGCAAGTTGCGCGTCCGTCAAATCTTCGTTGCCGTTGTAGCCGCCGACATTTTCAATTCCGATTGCGCAATGATTGTAGCCGATTATGTGACGTGCGAATTTCGTTTCGGGCATGATTCGCCACATCGTGCCATCACGACCGCAAATAAATTGTGACGCGACATTTAACGTGCCGTCATCGCGATATTCGCCGTAAAAAAAATTCCAATTTGATTCAAGCGTGCCCATTGCCGTCCAGTGAACGACGACCGCTTGCGGAACAATTTCGCGAATAACTTTGCCGTAATGTTTAAGCGTGTATTCGTCGCCGAGTCTGTCGCGATTCTCGCTCCACGGAATAAAGTTGTCCAGAAACGGCATTTCTTCGGCGTGAACGGTTGAACTTAACAAAATCACCGCGCAGAAAAACAATGCGTAATGCGTAATGCGTAATGCGTAATGAAAAACTTTCAACTTGTCCCTTGTCCCTTCTCCCTTGTCCCTTTACTGAAACATATCCATGACGCGCCCGACATAATTTTGAGTTTCGGCATACGGCGGAATTCCCCCGTAGCGTTTGACCGCGTTGGGACCGGCATTGTACGCGGCAACTGCAAGCTCAACATTTCCGTCGAAAGTGTCAAGCATCTGTTTAAGGTAAATCGTGCCGCCCAAAACATTTTCGTTCACGTCGTAGGGATTGACGCCCAAAGCCCGCGCTGTTTCGGGCATGAGTTGCATGACGCCGACAGCTCCGACGGGCGAAATTTCGTCTTGATTCATGTTCGATTCTGCGGTTGCAATGGCGCGGACAAGTTGCGGGTCGACGCCCTGTTCAACAGCGGTCTGCATGATTAAATCTTCGACGGGCACAAGTTCCGTCGTGTCGCCGAAATAATCATCGCGTGAAATTTTTTCGTCGCGTTCGGGGATTGCAAGCTCGGTGTCGGGAACTTCGACGCGTTCAATTTGCGGCGGATTCGATTGTTGCGGACGTGCCTGTCTGTTCGGCAAAGTTTCCGGCGGCTGAACACCGGCGGGTTTTTCTTCGACGGTTGCGGGTTGCGGAGTTTCGACTTTTTCGGCTTGACGCAACGCCTCGGCAACTTTTGCCGCGTTGACAATATCGTTGTCGTTGACGGGCTGCGTCGTACCGGGTGCTTTTTGAACGTCTGCAACTGAATTTGTCGGTTGAGTAGTGGTAATTTGTGCCTGACGTTGAATTTCGCGTTCCAATGTCGTTTGGAAGTCCGCACCGATATTTGTCACGCCGATTTTTTCTTCAATCGCCGCGATACGTTTTTTAATCTGGTCAATTCGCCGCACCATGTTTGTGCGTCCGACAGATTGAATACTTTCAATGTCAATCAAAGTTTGTCACTCCTTTAAGATTGTCGCATGTGCAGTTGTAAGCCGATTTCGTCAAGCATTTTTTGTTCCTCGAAAAGCAGTTGGTCGTTGTATTCGCGTCGCCGTTTGTCTTTGAGTTGCTCGATGCTTTTCAGGTACGTCATCAGTTGCATTAAAATTTTCAACTTCTGTTGCTTGTCCTGCGTCGCTTTCAAAATTATTTGCTGTTGCTGTTCGATTTGTTCGCGCTTCCAGTTGAAAAAACTGTTGTACATCATGATTGTGCCGACGGTAACGGTTTTGCCTTCGCCCGTGAGTGCGGCGAATTCGGCTTGACCTTCCTGCAGTTCACGCAACAAAACTTGCAGTTTGGCGCGGCATTCTTCCAAATGCCGTGACGCTTCCGCAAATTTTAATTCGGCGTCGTCTTTTTTGCGTTGAGTGACTTTCAACAGAGTTTCAAGCTGGAATTTAAATTTTTTCATGGCGTTTGCTTACCGTTAATAAATTTCGCGACCGATTATTTTCCGCTGATTTTGATAAGTTTCTTTTCGGTAACGTCGTATGTGTCGACTTCAAAAATGCCTTGACAGAGGAATTCGTTAATCGCGTCGATTTTGTTAATCGCCTCGTCGATTCGTTTGCTGGAGCCTTTGACATACGCGCCGATATGAATCAAATCTTCGGCATCTTTGTAGACCGCCATCAACGCACGCATATTCTGCGCGGCCTGCAAGTGTTCTTTGGAAACGACTTCATTCATGACGCGGCTGACAGAGCCCAAAACGTCAATCGCGGGAAAATGATTCTGCGCGGCGATAGCACGACTTAAAACAATGTGCCCGTCCAAAATCGAACGCACGGCATCGGCAATCGGTTCGTTCATGTCGTCGCCGTCAACAAGCACCGTGTAAATGCCCGTGATTGAGCCTGTGTCCGAAGTTCCCGCACGTTCCAAAAGTCTGGGCAACAATGCAAAAACCGACGGAGTGTAACCGCGTGTCGCAGGCGGTTCGCCGATAGTCAAGCCGACTTCACGTTGAGCCATTGCAAAGCGCGTCACAGAATCCATCATCAAAATAACTTTGTGTCCTTTGTCGCGAAAATATTCGGCGATTGCGGTTGCGGTCATTGCTCCTTTGATTCGGACAAGCGCAGGTTGGTCACTGGTTGCGACGACGACGACGGAACGTTTCAAGCCGGCTTCACCGAGGTCGCGTTCAATGAAGTCACGAACTTCGCGCCCGCGTTCGCCAATCAAACCGATAACGCTTATGTCCGCTTCGGTGTTTCGCGCTATCATCGACAGCAAAGTTGACTTGCCGACACCGGAGCCCGCCATTATGCCGATACGCTGTCCGTCGCCCATTGTGATAAGCCCGTCAACTGCACGAACACCGACGTATAAATTTTCGTGAATTCGCGGACGTGTCAACGGCGGCGGCGGCGGTGCCTGCAACGGATATTCTTCCGTCGACAAAATTGGACCGAGATTGTCCATAGGGTTGCCCAAACCGTCAAGCACGCGTCCCAAAAGTTCATCGCCGACTTTGACTTGTAACATTTTCTGCGCGGCAACGACTTCGCAACCGGGTCCGACGCCTTGCATTTCACCAATCGGCATGAGCATTACAAAACCTTCGCGAAAACCGACAACTTCGGCGGGTATCGGTTCCGCGTTCCGAAATTTCGACGTGATATAACACAGTTCGCCGACGCTGACGGTGGGACCTTGACTTTCGATAACCAGCCCGACAACTTGCGTGACTTTGCCCGTCAACTTAATAGGCTTGCACTCGTTGATTGCGTTTTTGAGTTTTTGTAAGTCGATAGAATTTTTAATCATGCGCTTCTCCAGTTGACGAAATTTAAACCTTCAACGCGCCCGAAATGCCGAACATTAGCCGTGACAAGCGTGCAACCGTTGACCATTGAAATCGCCGCGATATAAACGTCGTTGTCCTCGATAAGTTGTCCGTTGTGTAATTTTTCATAAATGTCGGCGGCTTTTTCTGCAACATCTTTATCGAAAGTCAACATCGTCCAATTTTTATACAGCTGAAGAAAATTTTCAAGCTTCTTTGTTGCACCACCGATTTTAAAGCCGCGAATAACCTCGTAATAAACAATCGGACAAATAAAAATTCTGTTCTTTTTAATCGTTTCGATTTGATAACGGCGGGATACTTTTTCGTCGTCGTGCAGTATGTCAATTATAACGTTCGTATCCAAAAGGTAGCGCATGGCTTATTCTCCTATCGCCGCTGCGACGGCATCAGCTTCCTCTTTGGTAAGCAAATGCCGCATTTTGTTGAGTGTTTCAAGTTGCTTTTCGACAGCACTGTCGTCCATTTTTTCATCTTCCAACGCCGTGATACGTTTTTTTATTTCGACAATGTCGCCCTGCATTTTGGTCAGCATGGACAAAATTTTTTCTTCGTTGGACACGGTAATTCACCTCCCGTAAATCAAAAACAGGGATCAGGCACGGTTAAAGCCGCTCCCAATCCCCGTAAATTAATTTCAGTCTTTGGAAAGATCCGCGCCGTCTTTGAGCCAGCTCATCATGCTGCGCAATTTCTTGCCGACGGTTTCGATTTGGTGTTCGGCATGAATTCTGCGTTGTGCAAGGAAGTTGGCACGACCCGCCGCACGGTTTTCGAGCAACCAGTTGCGGGCGAAAGTTCCGTTCTGAATTTCTTCAAGCGCGGTTTTCATTGCCGCTTTGACTGCAGGCGTGATAATTTTCGGTCCCGTGGTGTAATCGCCGTATTCAGCCGTGTCGCTGATTGAGTAGCGCATTTTCGCCATGCCGCCTTCGTTCATGAGATCTGTTATCAACTTGACTTCATGGAAGCATTCAAAGTAGGCTATTTCGGGTTGATAGCCCGCCTCGACCAAAGTTTCAAAGCCGGCTTGAACAAGATGAGTGAGACCGCCGCAAAGCACGCATTGTTCGCCGAACAAATCGGTTTCGGTTTCTTCTTTGAACGTCGTCTGAATGACACCTGCGCGGGTGCCGCCGATTCCGCGAGCGTAAGCAAGGGCAATGTCGAAGCAATTTCCGGTTGCGTCCTGCTCAACCGCGAACACGTCGGGAACGCCGCTACCTTCGACGAATGTGCGACGAACGATATGACCGGGTCCCTTGGGAGCCACCATGAAGACATCAACGTCTTTGGGCGGAACTATCTGCCGAAAATGGATGTTAAAACCGTGCGCGAACGCCAGAGCCGCACCGCTTTTGAGATTGGGCGCGATTTCGGTTTTGTAAACGTCTGCTTGTTTCTCGTCAGGTATGAGCACCATGACGATATCGGCGATTTTGACCGCTTCGGCGACGGGCAGAACTTTCAATCCATGACTTTCGGCGACTGCTTTCGATTTGGAGCCCTCATAGAGCCCCACAACGACGTGGAGTCCGCTCTCCTTCAAATTCAAGGCGTGTGAGTGCCCCTGCGACCCGAACCCGATGATTGCGACAGTTTTGTCGGTCAAAATGTCAAAGTTGACGTCAGCATCATAGTAAATTTTTGCCACAAAAATTCCCTCCATAAAAAAACATTGTGGTTGTAAAACCTGCGACAGTGTATCACGAGTTGCCGCCGTTTTCAACAGCTTTTTTTTCACGTTCGCGACGTGCTTTTTGCGATTTGGACATCTTTGCCCGCGATTCGGCTGTGTGTTTTTTGCCCGTGTTTGCTACCGAAAGTTTCGCTTTGGTTTCGGGCGAACACGGTTTGCCTTTTTGCGGTGAAGGTTTGCCTTTATGCGCTGCTGATATTTTTGCCTTCGATTCAGCTGTGTGTTTTCTGCCCGCAAAGCCCGGTGGTTTTTTGCCT
>JAFUYE010000008.1 GCA_017470715.1 Selenomonadaceae bacterium | reverse complement strand
GATGCGGTTTGCGTCGATGCGGTTTGCGTCGATGCGGTTTGCGTCGATGCGGTTTGCGTCGATGCGGTTTGCGTCGATGCGGTTTGCGTCGATGCGGTTTGCGTCGATGCATAACTCTGATAAAAAGACAAATAATCAAAATCAGTCCCAAAAGGAGTATATGTCGACGGAGGAAACGGCATCATGTCATCAGTTATATCATCAAGTGCAAAACCCAATTCCAAATAAAAAACTCTAAACCAAGAGCAAAGAGCCTCATAACCACGAACTGCTACTTTCAACATCTCTTCAACTTTAAACGTACGATAAAGTAAATCATATACGCTGGTACCAATTTGAGCGACAACCTTATCACTCTTAACAAATCGTTTAACCGAATCTTTATCAGGATGCTCATCAAAATATTTTTGAACACCAGCCTCCAATCCACGCGAAAAAACAAAACACCGAACACCCTTAGTCGCAAGAGCATACTCAACCCATAAATCATTATTCGCTGCTGTATCTTCCCGAAGAAGATCAAACGGAATACGACTGTTCTTCACATGAATAGATGTCAGCTCAGAATCGCCAGAATAAAGACAACACGGGTCACAACCAAAAATCTTAGCCATATATTCGCTATCATCAACAGGACGAATCGGACACTTATACGAACCCTCATCAACCTTATCAGAAAAAGTCAAACCGTCAAATAAAGAACCTCCGTTATCCTCATAAATACTATAACGACTAAAAAACAATCCATGCTTCCTAAACGAATTCGCATACGACGAATCAATACATTCACCAAACTCCCGAATAAACGAACGATTAACCGAATCAAACCAAGCCGCTCGTAACTCATCCTCCATATCCGACAAAACAGAAACCTTATCAGCAGGAACAAATAATATAACATGATAATGAGGATGCCAACCCGAATTATAACCCCCAGAATCAACACCACTGGTAATAGTTTCCTCAAGACGACGAATGTAAGCTTGAACACCCATACGATTCATTCGTAAAGTCGCAGGACGACCAGACGAAAAACAATGGTCCCAAGCACCACTAATAACACGTAAAAGTTTCTTAAGCGGATGCCAACGATGAAACACCGTCAACGTCATCATAACCGGAACCAAACCTTGAGCATACCCCCAAGACAAACAACGACGAATACGACAACGATAAATAAAAAGCTGTCGAGGTGCATCCATAGGGTCTAAACGAATATTAGCTGAACGACTCAAATCACTTAAACGAGCTTTCTTCGAAGAACCATCAGGCGCACAACTAACATCAATAAAACGCAATTCACCCGCACGACGAAACTTCTCCTCAGGCAAACCATGATTCCTCACTACAACTCGCGACGGCAAAAAAGAACTATACGAATGCTTCACCGAAGGAAAACAATCCAATACAGTTTCAATCTTATTTTTCGCCCCATATAATTTTGGTTTACAATCATCAGATAAATCAGCAAAAGAACGACGCGCCAAAAAAGCTTTAGCCCGACGAAGAAGCTTCATCCGCTCTGAACGACCAAGAATACCATCACCAACAAAAGAACGAATATTGTCCATAAACTCTTCGGAAGAATTACCCCGTAGGTACCTAGACTTGTCCCCTGCAAAAAAATAATCCTGATTATTTTCCCAGCAGTGAACTTGTATTCCCAACTCTTTCCGCCGCTTATTCTGAGGACACATGTTTTTATACTGATTAGAACTTTCAATCCCCTTTTCAGCTGTTGCTACTCCCGTATGTTGCAAAGTACTCACCTCCTTGCAAACGTCCAAGCCTTGCCAAAATCCTTAAACTAAAGGATATTCCAATCACCCCACCTATGTCAATAGTCAATGTCAAATTTTTATCAATTCGTTGCTTGAAGGAACTTACCAATACAAACCGAAATAACCGGTGTTCGACTAAGTGTCGCATAAATTCTCAGTCAGGAGTGATTTAATTGCTCGAACTTCAATATCTAATTTTTACCGTCATCATCCTCGCACTAATTTTTGACTTTATTAACGGCTTCCACGATACAGCAAACGCAATCGCTACTTCTGTCAGCACTAGGGCTCTTCGCCCAAATCACGCAATCGTTATGGCTGCCGTCTTAAATTTCCTCGGAGCAATGATCTCGACCGGTGTCGCCAAAACTATCGGCGGCGATATAGTCAGTTCACCCGATCTCGTCAACGAAAAAATTATCATCTCCGCACTATTCGGTGCAATCTTTTGGAACCTGCTAACTTGGAAAATTGGCATCCCGTCCAGCTCCTCTCATGCGCTCGTCGGCGGCCTCATCGGAGCTGTACTCGTTTCAGTCGGCAATATCGGTCTCAACTGGCTCGGTATCGGTACAATCATCGTCGCCCTTATCGCTTCGCCCGCTATCGCACTTTTAACCGGATTCGTCATTATGAACCTCCTGTGCCACTTCCTTCAAAACGCCTCGCCTCATAACGTCAATGACAATTTCCGTAAACTCCAAATCATCGCCGCCGCTACTATGGCTTTCTCTCACGGCTCAAATGACGCACAAAAATCAATGGGCATTATAACGCTCGCTCTCTTTTCCGGCGGCTTCCTGTCCGAATTCGAAGTCCCCACTTTCGTCAAAATCCTTTGCGCGGCTGCTATGGCTGCCGGTACCGCAAGCGGAGGTTGGCGCATAATAAAAACCGTCGGCGGGAAAATTTTCAAACTCGAACCCGCCAGCGGTTTCTCGGCTGACCTTAATTCTTCAATCGTCGTCTTCGGAGCAACTTTGCTCAACTTGCCCGTTTCTACAACACACGTCGTTTCCGGCTCAATCATGGGAGTCGGTACTGCCAAAAGAACTAACGCCGTTCATTGGGGAGTCGCTCAAAATATGGTCAAGGCTTGGTGCCTGACTATCCCAATAACCGCAGCTGTCGGAGCAATCGCATTCCTCCTTGTCGAACAACTCTTTTAAAAAGAATGCGCGCCGCCTGAAAGGCGGCGCGCTTCCCTCAATCATCATTCTCGGCAAGGTGTTTGCAGTAAAAATTGTTCTTGCCGTTGTTCTTCACCCAATATACCGCTTCGTCGGCCACTCGAAATAATGTCTCGTAATCGCGCCCCTCATATGGTGCTATCGCAATCCCAATACTCGCCGTCACAAATTTCGTCTTGCCCTCAACCGTCAAGTTGAAGGCAAGATTTCTTATTTGCTCAGCTTTCCGCCGTACAACTTCCAACTGCGGCAGGTTGTCGATTATCGCAACAAACTCATCACCGCCAAATCGCCCTATACAATCGTTCGTTCGAAAAACTTTCCGCAGACCATTAGCAAATTCCACCAATACCTTGTCGCCAAATTGATGTCCAAGCAAGTCATTTACTTCTTTGAAATGGTCAAGGTCAATTATGTAAAACGCAATGTAAACGTTCGGCAAATTGTTCTCGTTGAAAGTCCGCAACTTCATCTCGCACAATTTCTCCATTGTCGTCTTGTTAAAAAGGTCAGTCAGCTTGTCAAGTTCAGATGCCAATTTGAAATCGTCCCGCTCAACTTGTACTTTGTCCAAATCCTCAACCAAACGCTCGCGCTCAGTCCGTATCTTGTTAAACGCCGCCGCCATTTGCCCCAATTCGTCATTCGTCGAAACTTCTACGCTGACTTCTTCAACGTCCGCCCCCGCCGCTATCTTGCCAACTGCGTCAGTCATCTTCACTATCGGCGCAGAAATTGTCGAAGAAAATATCCACGCCAAACCGCCAATGGCTACCAACAAAAACGTCCCAAGCAATGTCCCATAAAAAATCTTTTCGTAAACTTGAGCCCAAATAAGTTCGTACGGCCATATCGTCACAATCATCCAGCCCGTGTGCAAGTTCCGAGAATATGTCGACATGCATTCCACGCCTTCTATGTTCCAGTCCAAAACACCGTTGCTGTTATAAACTTTGTCCAACAATGCGCGATATGTATTGTCAATGGAATATTCGCTGCCAACGCCCTCAAGCTCGTCAGAGTTCGCTATAACTCGCCCGTCCCTGTCCATGATGATTATCGAAGTTTGGCTGTCGTCCAACATCAAAACAAATTCTTGCAAAGCCGTTAAATCAAAATTCCGCTGAACCATCCCAACCGGCTCGCCAGCCAAGTTCAAAACCGGTGCCGCCATTACAATTATCATCTTCCCAGTCGACATGCTCGCCAATAAGTCAGTAACGTATTCGCGCCCCTTCATCGCTTCTTGAAAGTGTTCCCTCTTCGTTAAGTTCACCAATGTCGAACCATCTGTCCGAAAAATTTGTTGCCCCGTCCGGTCTGTCACTGCCAACAAATTCTCGTCTTTAAAGATTGCGTTCGTTTCCCGACATATCGTTTCAACTCTGCCCCGATATGCCTCGCCGCCGCTTTGGACAAAATTTATAACTTCGGGCATCAAAGCAAGTGAATGCAATACCGCCATGTTCCGTTCAACAAGTTCCGTCACGTGCTCCGATATCATCAAACTGCGAGTTAAACTTATTCGCCGAGCAGCTTCTTCAAGCTCAGCTTTCGAGTTCAACGCCCCAACGATTATCAAAGTAACAAACGGTACCCCGCCCATGAAAAAGAAAAAAATAAAAAGCTTTGTCCTAATACTTTTGATAAACTCCAACGAACCCATTTCAGATCAACCGCCCAAATTCCGAACAATCGTAAGAACCGAAGGAAACAACAAAACTACAAATATCGAAGGAAATATAAACAGCACCATCGGAAAAATTATCTTGACCGGAGCTTTCAACGCCTCGCCACGTACCCACTGCCGATGTCTGTCGCGCATGTTGTCAGCTTGTACTTTCAATGTCCGCGTCATGCTCGTCCCCAATCGCTCCGCTTGTATGACCGAGGTCGTAAACAAATAAACTTCTTCCAAATCACATCGCTTCGCTACCTGATTCAATGCGTACTGGTGAGTCATTCCCAACCCCACGTCATTTTGAAAACGTCGAAATTCGTCGATTAAAGGTCCCTCCATTCGCGCACAAATTTTCGCAACCGCCCCGTCAAAAGATAATCCCGCCTGAACGCTCACACACAATAAATCCAAAAACTCAGGCATTTGCCGCCGTAACGCTTTCTGCCGTTGTCGTATCTTCGAGTTCAAAAAAGCAAACGGTAACATAGCCCCCACAAATCCGCCCAAAAAAATAATCAGCACGCGTTGCAATGGGTGAAGTCCCGGTCCTTGCGCAAAAAAAATCGCCCCAATAATTCCCAGCAAAATCATCAGACACCAAATTGTTATGAATCGTCTGGCGTCCCATACACCCGTTTTCCCCGCCCGAAAAATTTTATCTTCAATCTGAAGTTTTATCTCAGCCGGCGCAAATTTCTGTAACCGCTCGTCCAATGAATCCCAAAACGGTTTTATCACCCGCTCAAAAAAACTTAAGCTGTGTTTGACTTCTTCTTGAGGATTAGTTGCCGCCACAATCGCTTTCGACTTCTTCTTGACTGCTGCAGGCATCTTCGCCCGCTCAGCTTCCGCTTGCCGGATCATAGCGTCAAGCCGTTTGCGTAATTGTGCTTCGGGAGTTTGCGTCTTGTATATCAAAACCCAAGCGATAAACAAAAACCAGACAAACCCCGCAAATAAAGACATTGCAATTATCATCACATGCCACCTCGCCCGCTCGTAAAAAAGTTCGGTGGCAATGATATCCCGTTCATGTCAAATTTGTCCATAAAAGTCGGACGCAATCCCGTGCTCTCGTAATGCCCGACAGATTTTCCATTCTCGTCTATGTAATCTTGAACATAGCGAAACAAATCTTGCAAAATTACCGTGTCGCCTTCCATGCCTTGAACTTCGGTAATGTATGTGATTTTTCGTGATCCGTCCCGTATTCGAGATTGCTGGAGTATCAAGTCAATCGCCGACGAAACTTGCGTTCGTACTGCGCGAACAGGTAATTCCATGCCCGCCATTAAAACCATTGTTTCCAAACGACTCAAAACGTCGCGCGGCGTGTTCGCGTGCGCCGTCGTCAATGAACCGTCGTGCCCCGTGTTCATCGCTTGCAACATGTCCAATGCTTCACCTGCGCGGACTTCGCCGACAATGATTCGGTCAGGTCGCATACGCAAAGCATTTTTTACAAGGTCGCGGATTGTTATCGCGCCGTTGCCTTCCAAATTCGCCGGTCGTGATTCCAATGTCACAACGTGCTGTTGTTGCAAACGTAATTCCGCCGCGTCTTCTATCGTGACAATTCTGTCCGTTTCCGGTATGAATGACGAGAGCACGTTTAATGTCGTCGTCTTGCCCGAACCCGTGCCGCCCGATACCAAAATGTTCAACCGCGCTTTGACGCACGCATCCAAAAATTGTCCCATGTCCGCGCTCAATGTGCCGAATTTTACAAGGTCGTTTATCGATAATGCGTTCTTTGAAAATTTGCGGATTGTAACTGCGGGACCAACCAAAGACAACGGCGGGATTATAATGTTGACGCGTGAACCATCTGCCAATCGCGCATCTACCAGCGGACTCGATTCGTCGACGCGCCGCCCCAACGGTGTCAAAATCCGCTCAATGATACTCATCAAGTGCGCGTTGTCATAAAATCGAACGGACGTTAGTTTTAACTTGCCTTTTTGCTCGATAAAAATTTGGTGAGGTCCGTTTACCATGATTTCCGTTATGGTTTCGTTCTGCAACAAAGGCTCCAACGGTCCAAGTCCCAACAGCTCGTTGCTGATGTCGTCGACCAACTGTATCCGCTCGCCACGCGTCAAGTTGTAGTTGCCCTCGGCAATTTCCCTCGAACTGTAAACAGAAATGATATTTTTTATTTGTTCGCGTGCTTCTTCGCCGCGTACCAAAACAGCTTGCTCTTCGGGCGTCATCTCGTCGACAATTCGCCTGTGAACCGCAAGTTTCATTTCTTGAACTACGTCATCTTTTGAACCATGCGAACGCCGTCCCGCAAATGCCGATGCTTCCAAAGGTGCTTCACGCTCTTGTTGCTCCTGTTTGAAAGTATACTCGTGTTTTTGGGGAATGACGGTTTTCGTTTCCTGTTGCGCTTCCGCCGGACGCGGCAATCGCTGCGGCTCGGCGGGTTTGTGCGCGGCGGCGGCTTCGCCGTCGCCGCGCAACCTCTCCAACAAACTTTTCGGTCTCATCGTTATTCCTCGCTGTTCTCCGGTTCTATCTGCATCCGATATGACATCGCAAATTCTTTCGGCGGCCAATTAAAAAGTGAAAGAACGTATGGCAAGTCGTCGTTGTTCCGATTGAACTCAACACGAACAATGACGTCTTCAGGTGTAGTCTTGCCTTCCACCTCCGTCGTCGTCACCCAAATTTTCTGTTGAACGGTATAAAACGTTCCAAAAGTGGTTCGCTTTTCGGCGTCTCTATCCGCATTGGTTACAATTTTGGGATTGGATTCTGTCGGATATTGCGACTCGTTTGCCGCACCAAAATACGTGTTTCGTAAAGCAGGCGTCATTACCGCTATCCGCCGCGCCTCCGCCCGCGCATCATTGCACAGATTGAAATATTGCAGAAACATTGTCCCGCCGTAAATCAATCCGAACAAAAACAAAGTGAACAGCGGTATCACAAAAGCAAATTCCACGACAGATTGTCCGCGCTGATTTTTCATGAAACCCGCCTCCTTAAAGAAAAAGCCTCCAAATTCGTATTCGGAAGCTTTAATTTTTCGTGTTCAGTTTTGGTAGCCGATGTCAGCCGATAAAATCATTTAGCTTCGGCAGTTGCGGCAGTAACGTTATCTGTAGCTTTGGTAAACGCATTAGATACAGCCGTTCTCAACTGACCGTTCAGCGCGAAAATCGCAATCGCCGCAACGAAAGCAATGATGAGCGCGTACTCGACCATGCCTTGACCTTTTTCCGAAGCTTTGAGTTTGTCGAGCAACTTTTGAATGTATTGCAACATGGATTATCTCCTCCAATCCATTAATGAGTTCAATGATTTCCGTGAATTCCTTCGTATATCGACGACTGAATTTTATCTGGTTTACAGCTCTATGTCAACTATTTTTTGTATGACAAAGTAGCCGACGACTTCAAGAACACACGCGACGATAAGTGCCATGCGTCCGCTCTCTTCTTCGAACAGCATCATGAATTGTTCGTTGTTGAAAACGTAACAAAACGCCGCAACGATAAACGGCAGTATCAGCAACACCCACGCCGAAAATCGCCCCTGAGCCGTCAACGCGTTTATCTCCCGTTTCATGCGAATTCGTTCGTTTATCGTGTCGCTTATCGTATCAAGTATCTGCGCCAAGTTCCCGCCGACTTCCCGCTGTATCAATACCGCCGTCACCACAAGTTCAAAATCAGCACTTTTGACGCGGTGATTCATTTGGTCAAGCGCAGTTTCCAAATTCACGCCCATCGCAACATCCGCCGTCACTCGCGCAAATTCCGTGCTCATCGGCGGTTCCATTTCTTGGGCGACGACGTCCATTGCTTGCTGGAAACTGTAGCCCGCTCGCAACGCATTCGCTACCGTCGTCAAACAATCGCCCAGTTGCTCGGTGAACGCTTTCTTGCGCCGGTCAACTTTTATTTTTACCCAAAACCACGCCGCCAACGGAATTCCGACCAATGTCAAAAGAAATACGTTGACATTAAGCGAAACCATGTAGACAAAAAGCGCGCCGAATATCGCCGTCAACGTCACGATTATTATGAACTCGCCGCCCGTCAACGGAACGCCCGCTTGCTTTAATTTGAATTCCAACTGCTTGACCAAATTCAACGCCGCCAACGGTGCCGCCGCTCGTTTGATAAATTTGTAGCCGCGCTGAAGTGCGTCGCCGTTTTTGGCATGTCTGCCGTCGTCTTTGTCATAGTGCCGCCGCAGTCGGTGAAATATGTCCAGACTCTGCCGCCGACGAAAATAGGTAAAAATAATTATCACGAAAAAAAACGTCAGCACCGCCATAAGTGCCGACAAAAGAATAATCAAACCGCTCACTTCCCTCCGGCAATAATGTGGTCTGCCATTTTGCTTATCGACCGCATCAATAAAGTGTCCTCAGGTAAGCCGTGCGACAATCGCCCGCTGTTCGCAATCGAAATCATTTTGTATTCGTTCGGTATCATGTCGTCAACCGGATAGCCCAGCTCCAGTTCTATTTTGTGCCGCTCTTCTTCGGTGAAAGGATTGACACGAGTGAACACCGTCCGTATCTCCCGCTCCGGCGTCGCTTGACTTGCAAACATTTCCATCACTTTCTTGACGTGACGAACTTCAAAGCCCGTGTTTATCATCGTCGTCACGTAAACCAAATTTGAAAGTCGACAAATGTTTATCGCCAAAGGATTGAATCCCGCCGGCAGATCTACCAGCACAAAACGAAATAAATTTTCTGTCATGCGAACAACGTCTACCAAACTGGAAGGCGTCACCAACTCCGCATATTCCGGTTTGTCAGGACTGCTCAGCAATGATACCTGCGAAGTTATCGGATAAAAATACGGCTCGAACGTCAGAGGTGTCAAAAGTTTTATGTCTTGAGACGCGTCGATTATTGAACGCTTCGGCGTCGCGTCAAAAAATATCGGCAAGTCGCCGAATTGTAAATCCGCATCTACCAACGCAACTTTTTCGCCCGTCTTCTTCGCTATCAACAACGCCAATATCGCCGCCAACGTCGTCCGTCCCGCTCGACCTTTCGCACTGAAAAAAGAGACAATTCGCCCCGCTCTGTGGGCTCCGCGTGCCGTGAAAAGTTGCAACGATTTCAAAACGTCTTGAGCTGTGAACGGTTTCAGTATGCAACCAGTCGCTCCGCCGCGCAAACTCCGATACGCTCGGTTCGCGTCCCAAACGCTCATCATCCCCAAAATATACGCGCCGGGGAAAATGTCGGCGAACGCGGGCAACAGGTCAAGTTCTTCGTCGTCCTCAACGTCCATGAAAAATAAGTTCGGCTGAAACATGCCCGCTTGTCCTATCGCCGAGTGCGCACTCGTGTACGTCGCCGCTACCGTAAAATCGGGCGAACGCTTCAACGGCGTCAAAATCTCGTTCAGTACCTCCGTGTTCGATTCGATTAATATGACTTGATACGCCACGCGCTCATCGCCTCCCGATTATCATTTGCCAAATAAATTGCTCGTCCACCGACGTAACCGATCAAAAAATCCGCCGCTCGTTTCAGTTTGTATAGGCGAAATGTTTTTGTTCGTGTACTTCGCCACCAGCTCTTCAAAACTTCGCGTCAGTTTCGATTCCGGTGCCGCAAACATCAAAGGTTGCCCCTTGTTTATCGAATTGCGAACGGATTTAAAGTCGTTCGGCAAGCGATGATAAAATTTTTCGCCCAATAATCGCTCCACGTCGCGCCCGTCGATTAATTTCTGTGAGTCGGCACGGTTCTCGACAATGCGAATTTTGCTTTCCTCGTATTCAAAACGCAACAAGGTATCGTAGCCGATTTTGAAATTCTTCAAGGCAGGCAAAAAATCAATGACGCCCAAATAGTTGACGACGGTGCTCATGTCCATCATCGCCAAATTCAACGCGCTGAACATCGAGTTCAAGTCAAGGATAACAAATTCAAAATAGTTCAGCTGACTTATCATTTTTTCCACTGCCTGTACGTCCATTTGATATGCGTCGAACACGTAAACCGGCGCGGGCATTATCGAAAAATGCAAACCTTGATGCCCGTAGTCTATCAAAAAATTTCGTACGTGAAAATTTTCCGGGTCATTCAGCATGGCGCGCTGCGCTCCCGCTATCGTCTGCGGCGAAACCAACTGCAGATAATTCAACACGTCTCCGAATTGTAAATCCAAATCGACAAGGCAAACGCTGTAGCCTTCGTGCGCCAATCCCGCCGCCAAATTTATCGCGACGACTGTTTTGCCGATGCCGGGCGTCGTGCTGAAAACACTGATTATTACACTGCTCCTGCCGCTGACATCAACCATGCGACTTCACCTCACTTGCCCGAAAACGGTTTGTCAACTTTCGGCGTCGGCTCCTCGGATTTCGGGCTGTTGAAGTCAACGCGCTCCATTGCCTCGCGATATTTTTGGTCAAGCCCGTACCATTCGCGCATTGTCGGCGACCAATATGTCTGTCCCGCGTCTTCGGCTCCAATTATTCGCGGCGTCACCAAAATTATCAGCTCACGTTTGTCGCGAGTCTTTGACGTGCGCTTGAAAAATTCTCCCAATATCGGTATGTCGCCGAGCAACGGAATTTTCGTCACGTTTTTTATCTCCGTAGAATCCATCAAGCCGCCGATAACAATCGTTCCGCCCGAAAAAATGTTTATCGTTGAGTCTGCGCTGCGCGTTGAAAGTATCGGCAAACCATTGACCGTTTGCCCACTCATGTTGCTTACTTCCGTATGTATCATCGAACTGATACGATTGTGTTCGTCAACCACGGGTTTAAACTGCAAAATTATGCCGTACTTTCTAAAAGTCGTGGTTGTAGTGTAACCAAGCGGATTCGTCGTGCTATAAGGAATTTCACCGCCAATTTGTATCGTCGCTTGCTCGCCGCTCAATGTCATGACACTCGGTCGAGACAAAATTTTCGCTTTGCCTTTTGTAGTCAATGCCGTCAATGTCATGTTTATCGGAGCAAAATGCTGACCTATCCATTTCAAAGGATTGTTCGCGAAACCAACCAAGTCCGCATAAGAAACGCTGACCGTGCGATTGAAAGTTCTGCCGCCGCTCCAATCGTTGCCGCCGTTCCGCCCGTTCGTGTAGTCGTTCGACCAGCCGTTGTTGTACGAATTTGAATAGTAATTATTCGTGTCGCCGTTATAGCTGTAGCGCGTGCCGCTGTAACCGTTCGACGAATTGCCGCTGTATGAATCAGTCCAGTCGCCCGAATAATTCCGCGCCCAATCGTCCGAAGTCGTTTCAGATATCGTCGTGTGCGAATCCCGCGCATAGCTTTCACCGAAACTGAAAATGCCATTTTGAAGTGTAGTGCCGTCTAAATTACCGTAACGTATTCCCAAATCTTTCGCGTCTTCGGAATTTATTTCGACAATCTGCGCTTCAAGACGAATTTGCGACGGATTTCGTATCTGCAAAAGGTCAATTATCTCGCCTTTGTTCTCCGACTTGCTCGCTTCCAAATCGTCACTGCGCCCCTCTTCCGTTGCCGACGCAGTTTCCAATTTCATGTCGTAACCGCTGCCAACAAGTAAACTGCTGTTACTCGCTTTGCCGACAAAAAGCCGCACCGTTTGCAAGACGTAATTTTTTTCGTACTGGTTTTCGACAGTGCCCGTCAACAAAATCCGATTGTCAACCATGCGAACATGAACGTCAGGCAGTCCGATTGCTTTTTCTATCGTCAACGCTTGTCCTGGGTCTTCCGCCGACACCGTTACAACATATTCGTGCCGCTCTCCGTCCACCGTCCATACGAAAAGTGATGTCGTACCTGCGTTGCCTTTCGTCACAACCAAAAATTCATTTAACGAACCGGGCAACTGTACCGCCGTCGCAACTTCAGCACTGCCAACCGCGATTCGAGTTATCCGTTGCCCCAAATTCATGTAATGCGAAGTGTTTTTGTTCAATGACAACATTTCGGGTTGCGCGTGCGCAGAGGAAGTCAGAACTGTCAACGCCGCACCCGTCAATAAAATTTCGCTCAAAAATCCGTGTCTCATGGCTTGCACCTGTCAATTTCCGCCGCTCGGTATCGGCGGCAAATCTACTATCGGCATCGAAGGAATCATCGGCAACTCAGCTGTCGAGCCTCCGCGCCCGCCCTCACCGGGGGGGCGCGGCGTCACAACTTGAACGTCGTTTGCCGACTGCTCCACTTTGTCGCCAACGATTATTTCGATTTTCGGCTCTTGCGGTTGAATCGGTATATTCGGCGCAGGTTGTGAAGGTATCTGCGGTACCAGCTGTTGAACAGGTTCCGGCTTCGGCGCAGGTTTGTTTATCGATTCTATCGTGTATTCCATTTCGCCCACATACATGTTTTGCGGTTTGAAAGGTCGCAACATCAAATATATCTCCCCCAATTTCGCCGCCGATATTAATTTCACAGCCTCCGCAGGTCGCAACGCCAATGTCGCTATCGTCGGATTGTTTATCGCTTCACTTCCGTCAACTGCCGAGGCACTCATGCTTTGGTTGATACTCAGTAACTGCACGTTTTGTAAAAGAATGTTCGTTGTCGCCGAATAATTGTCTTTTTCCACAAGCAATAAGTCAACAAAATCGCCCGGTTTCGCAAAACCCGCTACGCCCGTGACATTGTTCACGCTTATCGATACGGCGCGACAATCCTGCGGTATCGTCCCCAAAAATCCCTCGTCGCTCCGTTCGCCAAATAATTTCTGTTGAGTCAACACGTCTCCCGCAAATATCGTAACTCGCGCCGGCTCATTTAAAATAGTTGAAAAGTCCTTTAACGCGCCTTCCGGCACCGCAGTTTCCGGCATCTCTTTCAGCTGCAACATACTTTCCTGTATGCGCGTCCGAACAGGGATGTTTTGTTTCGCAACAACAACTTTCACTGTCTCAATTTTTGCAACTTCCTTCGTCTCCGTAACAGGTTGCGGCTCTTTATTCACCGACGAAAGTATCATGAAAAATACGCCAAACATCAGCAGACCGCATACCGCCGCCAATGCAATTAACTGCTTCGGTCGAAGGTCGTTTACTTTGTCCATGATTTTCGTGAACATCAAATCACCCCCCTTAAACAAAGTTTCCTTGATTATAAGACCGATAAATTGTTTAGTCAATTTTCGGGCGCAACATAAATGCCACTTTTGCCGCCAATCTTTCGCTCCAATCGAATTTCACCGAACATCATCGATTTACTCAAAGCTTTGCACATGTCGTAAATCGTCAAAAGCGCAACGCCCTTGCTCACGTCGACTTTACTCGCGCCCAACTTTTTATCGCCTCCTCGTCAGATAATATTTCAAACGTCATTAAACAATGCCTCAATGGCAACGGGTGACAAAGCAGTATCAGTTCGCTCGTGCGCTTCAACAACATTATCCATGCCACTTGAGCCACAACACACACGTTGACTTTACTCGCCCGACGTTATCACTGCCAATATTTCTGCGTCGACAAAAATTTTCCCGCTTACCAATGGCTCTCGCAACGTTAAATTTTTTTCAGTAATGTCAACCATAACCGCATTTACCCGAAAAGTAACACCGTATTTATCAACGGCTTGCCGAACAACCTGCCAAATCCTAATCCAAGCAATATCAGCACGGTCAAATAAATCAAAGATACGCTCAAGTTGTTCACGCCGACATTTATTTTAAGTGGATAATACAATCGCGTCTTTTCGCCATTTTTTTTTGCCCAAACCTCGCCATGAAAATGGCGTAATAAATATTCCGTGTGCTGACTTTCAATAAATATTATATCAACACACTTTATGCGCTTTATTATGGACAATAATTCTGCCCGTTCTGATGTACGATTAGCCAAAAACTAACCCCTATTTTAACACGATTGCTACACTTCGCGCTCCGACATCCTGAAAGCAACTGCAGCTATATCATCAACCTCCGCCAGTACGTGCGGGATTTTTTTATTACCGATAAGATTTTCCGTCGACCGTTCAAAATTTCGCCACAAAAAAGTTCAGTCGGCTCACGCCAATAGTTGAGTTCGCCCACCAACTTTGGCAGAGTCATTTTAAGCAAGCCATTATCAACAACTCAAATCCGGTGCCATCCGCGTGCAGACTTCCTGCGTCGCTTCCAGCATTTCCAACAGAAAAAAACGTCCGACGAATTCAACTGTAACTCCCGCCAAATTTGTGCTCCAAGACATCAATCCGACCTGCTCAACAAAATTTTTTATCGAAAAATATTTTGCGGAACCTTGCAGGAACTTTTTCCTTCTTATGGAATAAGCATTAAAGTAAATACTCAGTCGAGATTGTCCTAGCCGGGGTCATTCCACTCCGTGACGCACATCCGAACAACATCAGCTCTACAAACCGAACTTTTAATTATGATCTTTCATGGACTCTCATAGTAAAATCATTTCAACTTCCTCGCCTGCCGAAAATTATTTCGACCCCGCGAGGATGTCGACGAACGCGTTGCAACTAATCGTTGCATACAACACGCACAACTCGTAACGCTCAGGCAGATATACTCTCCCGTCGTCGACACGTACTTTTATCAATCGCCGTCTCGGACTCGCCTTCCCGAATCCGTTGACCAATGTTCCGCGCTTTTTCCTACACCGAAGTTCTTCAAAATAAGACAGCTTCGTAAGCACGGGACGCACCAACAACTCGAAGGTAGCCAGAGCAGCGAAAGGATTGCCCGAAAGCGCAATTCCAATAAAGCCGTCGTTTCCCTTTCACCCAATGACGGGCGCACCGTGTTTAGTATCCATCCGCCAAAAAAGTCGAATGTCAATTTTCTTAGAAACGCCGCCCGTCGTTATCAGTAAGTCCGTCTCATTTTGGTGCATAAGTATTCCTTTCGCGCATTCGTCCGCACCATCGGGCAAATTCCCTATAATGTTTGACTCAAATCCGAGTTCTGTCAACTTTAAAGCAATGAGGTGAAGGTTGCTGTTGTAAATTGTAGTGGGAACGAAGTTTACTGCTACCGACGCTTTGCATCGTGTTCCGAGATTTACAGCCGCAGTCCGAGAGTCGTATCTTGATGGATTTTCATTGAGTCCGGTAGCTTTTCCGAGACAAAGTTTTTGGCTTCCATACACGCTTGGCATCGTGGTCTTGGGTTCGAATTCAATCGGATAATCGTCAACGCTCTGCAACTCGTTCCCCGTCGTGGCAAAGTTGCTCTTCGGTTGACAAAAACATTTAATTTTGTTCACCCCTTGAGCGGCAAAAATCGCGATATGCGCCACCTCTAGTTTAGTTCGCCCTTTTACCCGCAGTCGATTGACTTTAACACTGTTACCTACAAAGTAATAGTTTCCGTGAGCTTTCAAATAATAATGCAAAAAATCGTATCGCCGTTGGTCGTTACGTCATCTTGACAGATACCCCAGTAGGAACCAACTTCCGTAATGCTCCACTGGTTTCGATTTTACTCGCAAAAAAAGCACCTGCACATTTCTCACAGATAAATTTGAATGCCCTCGGAGACTACAACATGCCAGCAGCAAATTTGAGTGCCTACCCGTCCAGCGAAAAAAGGTCTAACCGGTGGGTTATTTTCAGTTGCAGAAATGTCGGCAAATATCCGACAAGTAGGCATTTCCAATGCCGCAATGTAAATGCAGACTCCGCATCTTTGCCGTAAACTTTTCACTTTGTCCGGCAAATTTTTCGTTATCAGCGATAATTGAGGTTATCAAGTGAGCAACGTCCAAACCACGCTCGCAGTGTTTTTGGAGTGTTCACGGATGTCTTTGTTCGTCAATTCGAGCAAGAGCATTTCGTTCATACCGATAAATATATTTACCGGAGTACAACTTTCGTGGCTAATCTGCACCAAAAATTAAGTCTTCGCTTGCCAACTGAAAAAATCTCCGCTTCACAAAAAAACTTCTATCACTGGAACCAAAACTTCTTCAAGAGTCGCGCCACCGTGCATTTCCGCGCCTTCGAGTCGCCCACCTTGAATTCGGTCGTAATTCGCCAAAGAATAATAACCATTCGATTCAACCGCGCAAACTGGCTTCTCATCTCGTTTGTCAACTTTGCAACATCGCCCGCCATGTTCGCCCGTCGACTGTAACTTTATCGTTCGACCGCGACAAATTACAGCCCCGCGACTTGAACCGTGATCACTCGTCAAAACAACTTTGGACGTCGCGCCGCTTTTCAACGCAGCCGAAATTTCCATCAACATGTCCTCAATTATGAAGAGTTCATCACAAAAATAAACCGCCCCTTTTTGCGTTTCATGACGCAGTTTGTCAAGACGCTCATTTTTCGGGAATTTCTCCCACGACCATTCAGCGTAAAAATTTTTGTTTACAGAAGTCAACGTCGGTAATTCTGCTCGCGCCGTTTGTATTTTCAACCGAAAGCCCATTTCGGAAAGACGTGATTTCATGTAACTCAAAAAATCTACGCTCAAACCGTCCAGCCAATACAATTTTCCGCCGTTCGTTCGATCCAAAATGGCTTGCCGAGTTTCACACTCATTGTAAATCCGTGCCACAGAAATTTTTTCAACTTGAGATAAAAATTCTTGAGAAACAATATTAAACAACTTCATTTCTTTGTATAGCCGAAAATATTCCGTCAACCGTTCATCACAAAAATCAAAATCTGCCAAGTATTTTCGCACTGCAGGGAAATTTTTTTCAAGAACAGCGCGATTCTCAGCAAATGACGCCAATTCAATCGCCGCGCGAAATTCCAATCGAGTGTTGTCCGTCAAATAATAAAGTCCGTTTGCACCAAACGACTTCGCCTCGTCAATGTAGCTGGTCAAATATTTCTCGTTGCCCGTAACCAAAACTTTCCGCGATTTGTAAAACTCAGAGAATTTCAGAGAATCCGGTTTGATTTTTAAAAGAGCATGGCTAGTATTCCGCTCAAAATCTTCAAAATTTGTCGACTGCTCAAATGCAAATTGTTCGTATTTGTTCGCAAAACCTTCACTGAAACCACGCAAATATCTTGACCAGGTTTTGTCGCCGTTCAAAACACTACGCCACTGATTTTCCGTCAACGCTGTACGTGGTGCCCGCATTTCCGGTTCGCGCAATCTTATCGCATCGTATGCCGTCGACACACTAAAAACTTTCTCAAGAGATAATTCCGAATTGACATCAACCACGCCAGTCGCTCCGTCTTCAAGAAGGCGCAAAATTTCCATGAAATTTTGCGCCGATGTTTTAACGCCGAGATTCGGTAAATACTGCGTCACTGAAAAACTGCACGTCGATTCCACAACGCTCAGGTTTTTTCGGAACTTCGGATTTTCATTCGCCAGCCGTACCAAAAAATTTTTCAAGCCGCGACACAAGACCAATACTTTTTTTTTGAAAGTCAACGAACGAAGCCGATTTATCAGCCGATAATTTCCGGTCAATGCCGCAGATTCACCAACGCCCAAAATTATCGAGTTATCCGATAATTTCTGTGCCGCTTCGATGAATTCGTCATAATCGGGAAAAACATCGCCACGACAAAATTTACTGACTCTAAGTGACTCAAAATCATGAAAAAAATTTTTCAGGGTCTCATATTCCGCACCGTCAACCGCCACAAAATACGCATGTCTATTCGTACCGCTCAAATACTCCGAAATTTTCGCATCGTTCATTTGTCATCTCCGCGCAATATCTCCATCCCGACCGTATAATTTTCGCGAATCAACTTGAAAAGAAAGGTCTTTGCATGTTCACTATCCATCGTTTGCAATTTTTCCGCCGCTCGTTCGCTCGCTCCCGAAAAATATTTCTCACGCGCCATTTCTTCAAGGAACATGTGTACTTCAGGATTGCTACTCCATGTGTACGCCTCACCAAAATTTTTCTCTAAAGCTGTTCGCACTTCATTTAAATCATTCAGCAAAAATCGCTTGTCACCGAGTAATTCAATTTTGAACGCTTCATCTATGCAATTCTTGTCATTTAACTGCTCAAAGACTAACGATTTTGAATTCAAATACTGCGATGCAAATTCTATTTCGGTCGCATTTGACGTTTCCTTCATCACTACCGCAAATGCTCGACGTGCAGTCGCTCGCTCCTCCGATTCAATCATCAAAAAAATTGGTGTGCGATTTTTTCGCGACCATGCCTGAGGACTTTCGCTCATTGTCAATTTTTTCCACAGTCGTTTCAGTTCAGAATTCAGCCGTTTATTTTTCACGTCATCCGCCAGAATTGTCAATCGCCGTTCAAATTCTTGACGCCCGTAAATAAATGAATCGGTCGGCAAACCGGCTATTACTGCTTTCTTGTCCGACGCGCTTAATTCCGCAAATTGTTCAGAAAATCGTTGCGTCAAAATCCGAGTTTCCTCGTTTAATATCGTTCGTATCTGCTCTGCGCTTTCCGTCAACGTTGACAAAAAATTTTCACGCCGATCTTCCGATATTTCACCGCGCTTTACAATGACCCGCAATGTCTCGAAAAGCTTTGACAGAGTAGGAAATTGTTCAATTAAAATTTCACTCGGCACACGGACAAATTTCATCCGATCAATCCACGATTCAATACATTCCGAAAACGTTCTCGATTCAATTCCAACCACTCGACTCGCCGCCATGATTTTGTGTTCTAATAACAGATTATCAATGACACCGTTTGCCTCAGATTTCGACCATAAAGCTGCGCCCGTCAATCTTTTTTGAACTTCATCGACTACATTCGTGACTGACGCAAATTCAAATAAGTTCCCGCCCGAATACTCCAGCAAATAATTTTTCAGCGTCGTACTTGTGTCTTTGCCGATTAACAACGCTTTCAATCGCCGTATATGAAAACTGCCGGTCAACAAAAAATTGCCCATCTGTTCGACCATTCCCGATACAAAATCGCCATCTTGCGAGTTTACAAGTTGAATAAGTTGGAGACAAAACGGTTTGTATTGTTCCGTTGCAACTTGTTCGCTCAACCACAAAATCCGCTGTGTTTCATTTAATCGCTCTCGAATTTTATTTGCCACCTGTTCAATCGACATATCTTCTATCGTTCCGAAAACTTCATGCGAAAATTTCAGAAATTCATGCTGACCTTTAGACATGATTTCCATAAACACTTCGCGGTGATTTTTTTTTGGAGCGAGAATGTAGTTCATGCACTCAGCGACAAATGTCGCCAATCGCTCGGCGGCACTTCCACCCACGTATCGATACCGCTCCTTCGCGTACTCTTTCAGAAGAAAACCCGCCAATAATGCATAAATGTTGCACGGCATGAATCCGTTCGCCATCAGCAACTCAAATATTTCGTCGAAAGAAACGCGTTGATTTTTGGCGAGCTGCCCCGCGATAAATTTGTCCACTAAAATTTTTAATTTGGATATAGGTAACGTCGGCTGCAACTCCCAATATAAACTCTCCCGCCGCCATACTTCACCCAAAATTTTTTGCACAGCCGCTTGACCGTAAAGACCGTACGTCTCCTCGGTGATTCCCAACTGCGCCCCCTTACGAAAACTGTTCGCATTCGTCAAAAATAAAGACTCCGCCACGTCCACATTATCAAACGTCAAAGGATAAAGTTCGATTATATTTTTGTCGAGTTCGGTTTTAAGACCTTTTAACCTCGCGCACGTTATCGCCCGACGCTCAGTTTGCATTTTTGATAATGCAGGATGTATTACAAACGTCCCGTCACTAAACTCACGCCGCCATTCCTGAAGAACTTCCTCGGCGTTCGATTGATTTTGTTCAGACAAATGCACGTCACGCGTTCGCCAATATTCCGCGTGCGACATGTAATCAGCCCAACGATTCAGTCGCTCCACACCAAAATAATTTTCGCCCGCATCAACAAAAATCACAGAGCGATATTGTTCGGCATCAGAAATATCACGAATTCGTGATGCCAATTTCTGTCGCTCATTTTCGTCACGCGCAAAACATACCAACATTCCGACTTGATAAATTTTCAGCTCGCGGATAAGTTTCGTAGCCTTCGCCGACAAATTTTCCAACGTCGCCACTTCGATTTTTAATCGGGTTCGCTGCGATGCCGACAAAATAAATTCTTCGCCGAATCGATTTTCTTCAACCAAAGTCGACAAGCGAAAATTTTTTAATACCGTTTCCCGCTGCGCGTCGATTTCCGATTGGTCGCCAGATATCGCTGCCGTCGCAAAAATTTCCTCAGTCCCCGCCTGCCGATACAAAATCTTTTTTTTGACAAGGTCGCGGGCTATGTTCAGCGCAACTCCACCGTCCAATTCGTCGACGCCCTCGAAAGTCAGTTCAAGGTTCGTCGCGCTCGGTTGCAACAACTTCACACGCTCAAGTTGCGATTTACGCGTCACCGCTTCCATCATTAAAATCGTTTTCAACACTATTTTTTCGGAAGGTGACAACGCGAAAATTTCCGTGTAACGCGAAAATGAGTCAAGTATCGTCGCTATCACCAAATCCAAATTCGTGCGCCCGCGTCCCGTGACGTGTTCATCTGTCCCTTGCTCGTAAAAAAATTTCCAAAGATAATCCGTCGTCAGTAGGTCGCCAACTTGCGGGCTTCGCGTTGAGATAAATTGTTGAAAACCTTCAGCGTCCGACGAATCTGTTTTGATAAAGTTGAACATGCTCCGCTGATTCGACGCGAAATATGTCGAAATGTTTTTCAACATGAGCGCGGCCATTGGGTGTATCGGCAATATCCCCGACAAAATTTTTTCAGAGGCTTTGACGTACTCCGCCACCGCCCGACGAGAATTCCGCGTACGATCTTTTAACGCCGAAGAAATCAGTTGCCAGTCTCGTTCCGCAGCCGGCTTGATTTTTAATGCGTGCCAGATTAGTTCAAACGCTATGTTGTTCGGCATCGTAATGTTTTGCCCGATAAATCTGTCGCGCAATTTTTTAAAGGAGTCGTCATTGCCTGCCGATACGTGCGTCGCGATAACAAAATAAAACGGCTTGATGTTCACCAGCTCAACCAGTTTTTGGAAGTCGCCAAGATTACTCCGGTTGCCATTGAAAAAATCTGTGAACTCGTCCCAAAAGAAAACTATCGCTTTGAGTTTGTTCGCATCGATAACTTCGGTTATCCAAGATTTCAGATCGTCAATGCCAATTTCAAACGCCCGAATTCCTTCGCGCTCACCCAAATTTAAAATTTCGTCGACAAGCTCGTCAATCGGCAACTCCGAATTTTTCAGTCGGTCAAGTATTTCGTCTGCAGTTTTTCCCGCAAACGCTCCGATTCCGCGATACTTCGGGTTTTGAATTTTGGCACGGAAAAGTTGCAGGTTCGCTTCGTCAGACTCCAACCATGAAACAATTTTCCCGCGCAAGGTTTTAGTGCCGTTGAATTTGTAACCGGATTTTTTTAAAGAGGCGGTCAAACTGTCGAATACGGCATGTATCAAGTTCCGCGTCGACAAAATTTCGCCCGACGAATATCGAGAAGCCGTAACAATCTTGCCCAATTTCAACGCCAATAATTTTTCACGAAGGTCAACTTTGTCGCGCAAGCCCTCGTTCGCGTTGAAATAAGCAATCAAGTCTGCAGGAGGACAATCCAACAAATTTCGCAAGGTCCATAAAAGCCGCGATTTGCCCGTCCCGTAAGAACCTTCAACCCAAAGACTTTTCTTGTCGGTGTTGCTCGCTCGACTCAAAATTTTTTCCAGAGACTCAATCGTCGCGATAACCGATTCGTGCGCGTAAGTCTGCTCCCAGCGATTCTTCGGGTCTTGAATAGAATCTTCGTTGATTTCGGGATAGTACCCCGCATCAACTTCAAAATAAATGTTGTATTTGTTCCAGCTGATTTCCATCGTCTGTCCTCAAAAATATAAAAATGTCTTCGGTAATTTTATCGAGTGACGGCGATATTTTTCAAGGTCACCGGTAAAACTTATTAAAAATCCGCCGTGAAATTCTTCAAGGCGGGTCGTTTATTCCGTTAAATTATTAATTTCATATCGCCAAACTCATGACGTGCGCCCGCTCGATTATCGACGTGCTCAAACTTTCAACACGTCTCGTTCGGAAATTTTTTTCAATCAAAAACGCGTCTATCGAATTTGTGTCAAGCGGAATATTTTCTTGCATGACAACCGCCGACATCAAGTCGATATAGTTCAAAAAAATTTTGTCGCGAGGACATATCGCGCCGGTTACAAGACTCGTCGCTTTCAATGTGTGAAATTTGTATTTGCGACTGACCTTGCGCAAAAAACTTTCAAGCAAGTAAATGTTCCATTCCCACTCAAAGCCGCGCGTGTCTTTCACCGGATCAAATTTGTCAAAACTCGTCACGTCCCGCAACGCAATAATTCTGCCTTTAACAAAAGGAGTCAACGCTTCGTCAATCGCTGACGTGTGAAATTTGATGAACGAGTCCTTCACAAAAATATTTTTTGAAACGCGAATCATGGAGTCCATCGCCACTTCGATAACTGTCGTCTGGCGAAGTATGCCCAACTTTCGTGCTCTGTCGTTCAGCTCGTTCAGCGTCATTTCTTCGCGCAAGGAACAAAATCGTTTAAGTAAGTTCGACCCGCCGCACGCCGCCCCGTGCACGGTCAAAATATTTCCGTGACGCGAAAAGTCCTTGGATAAAAAACGGTCAAACACTACGCCGCGAATTGTCGCCTCGCTAAATTCGGGATTCAAAGCAAAAGTGTTCGGAAATTCTTGCACGTTGAATATCGCGTGTCCGTCATTTTTTAAATCGCTCAATAAGCCTCGGCGAACTTCGTTGATTTCGGAAAGGTCAAACGAAAGTTGCTCCGTCAAAAGATATTTCCCGTCTATCGTTTTGGAGTATTTGCGCGGATTACTCAATGCCCGTTCAATCTCCGACGACGGAACAAACGACAGTTGCTCGTGAATTTGTTCGACGGTAAACGGAACGCCCAAAGGTAATGCCCGAATTTTATATTCAATCACGTCGCCCAGCCTGACGAATTTATTCACCGCAAAATATTTGTCGGAAAAATAATATTGACTGTCGTTCGTTCGCAACAAAGCCCCCAACACCGACGAAGTCTTCACGTGCCAATCATTCAGCTTGCCGCGGTAACGGGAAAAAAATTCGTCGTAGTAAACTATCATGTTGCCCGCGTTCAAAACTTTGTCGACTAAACGGAATATTCGCCCACGGTTCAACGCCGTGACAAAGTAATATTTCCCGCTATAGTAAAACGAAACTTTTTTGATGAAGTTCATAACGCTAAACGACGCGGGTATTTCTTCGTCGCTGTATCTGAGCTTGTAGGCTCGGCGGATTTGATTGTCGGTAATAAAATCTGCGCGAACTCCGTTCGAAAAATTTTCAGATATAACGACGAGAATTTTCTTTAACATCTTATCAGACATCCAAAAAAACCTCCTCTTGCTGAAAAATTTTATGGTGTAATTATAAATGAAGATTTCCGCGCAGGCAAATATTTTTTGCGACATCAGTACCTTGCTTGCAAGCAATTCTTTTGTTACAATCGACACAACCGGTAATAAAATTTTTGAAAGGTTTGAAAGGATGGCGATGACTGTATGAGTCAAAAACACATCGGTTTGGTCGAAAAGGATTCGTGGCTTGAGCCGTACGAAGAAGCAATTCGCGGCCGCCACGATCACGCGGTTTGGAAAATTTCCCAACTCACGCAAAACGGCAAACGCACACTCTCCGATTTCGCCGACGGACATTTGTATTTCGGACTGCATCGTACAAGCGACGGCGGCTGGGTCTTCCGCGAATGGGCTCCGCATGCCACGGATATTCATCTGATTGGCGACTTCAACGGCTGGAAAAAAGACGAGGCGTATCGTTGCAAGAGACTCGAAAACGGAAATTGGGAATTGAAACTGCCCGCCGACAAGTTGAAACATGGCGACCTTTACAAAATGAATGTGCGCTGGGATAACGGCGAAGGCGAAAGAATTCCCGCTTGGTGTCAACGCGTCGTCCAAGACGACAAGACGAAAATCTTTTCCGCGCAGGTGTGGGACCCCGAAAAGCCGCATGTTTGGAATGACGACGGTTTCAAAATCGACAAAAGCCCGCTGCTGATTTATGAGTGCCATGTCGGTATGGCGCAGGACGCAGAGAAAGTCGGAACGTATGTCGAGTTCAAGGATAACATTTTGCCGCGGATAAAAAAAGCCGGCTACAATGCCGTTCAAATCATGGCAATTCAGGAACACCCATATTACGGGAGTTTCGGTTATCACGTCAGTTCGTTCTTTGCTCCGTCGAGTCGTTGCGGCACGCCCGAAGAATTAAAAGAGTTAATCGACGCCGCGCATGGAATGGGACTCGCTGTCATCATGGATATCGTGCACAGTCATGCGGTCAAGAATGAAGTCGAAGGACTCGGCAATCTTGCGGGCGACCCGAATCAGTTTTTCTATGAGGGCGACAGACACGAACACCCCGCATGGGACAGCCTCTGTTTCGATTACGGAAAAGATGACGTGCTCCATTTCCTGCTGAGTAACTGCAAATATTGGCTGCAGGAATTCCACTTCGACGGCTTCCGGTTCGACGGAATCACGTCAATGCTTTATTACAGCCACGGTCTCGGCGAAGCATTCATGAGTTACGGCGACTACTTCAACGGACACCAGGACGACAACGCGATTTGTTATTTGATGTTGGCGAACAAGATGATTCATGAGGTCAAGCCCGACGCCGTCACTATCGCCGAAGACGTCAGCGGTATGCCGGGGCTCGCAAGTAAGTTCGAAGACGGCGGATTCGGTTTTGACTATCGGCTGGCGATGAATGTCCCCGATTATTGGATTAAGACGATTAAGGAAAAACGCGACGAAGATTGGAAGCCGTCGTCGATTTTCTGGGAGCTGACGAATCGCCGCGCAGATGAAAAAACTATCTCGTATGCGGAAAGTCATGATCAAGCTCTCGTCGGCGATAAGACGATTATTTTCCGTCTGATTGATGCCGACATGTATTGGCACTTCAAAAAGGGCGACGAGAATGACGTAGCAAATCGCGGTATCGCTCTGCATAAAATGATTCGGCTGGCGACGGTGTCAACCTGCAATGGCGGATATCTCAACTTCATGGGAAACGAGTTCGGTCATCCGGAATGGATTGATTTTCCGCGTGAAGGCAACGGCTGGTCTCACAAATATGCACGTCGCCAATGGAATTTACTCGATAATAAAGAACTGTGCTATCACTGGCTCGGTGACTTCGACCGCGAAATGCTCGCCGTCGTCAAGTCGGAAAAAGACTTTG